>CAZBPR010000198.1:0-4820 GCA_964493825.1 uncultured Dactylococcopsis sp. | reverse complement strand
CCTAAATCTAGCGCGTCTACCAATTCCGCCACGTCCGCTCATATTAAACCCAACGGCTTATAACGCTATCATATTTTCAGGGAACTGACAAGGAGAAAGCGGTGATGAAGCGGCAATGGGGAGTCATTAGTATTTTAATCGGTTTGCTCTCACTAACTCCTCCTCATGCAGTAAACAGTCAATCCTTACCGGTTTTAACCCCCACCACGCCAGAAGCGATTGCCTATTTGAATCGGGGATTACAAGCAGCGCAAACGGGTAATATCGAAAGCGCGATCGCGCTCTTTCAAGAAGCCATCGCCCTCGATAAAAACCTTGCCCCTGCCCATTACAACCTCGGCTTAGCCCTCAGAGAACAAGGAAACTTACAAGCTGCTGCTAACGCTTTTTATCAAGCCTTATCCCTTAATCCAAAACTGGCTATTGCCTATGCTAATCTCGGAGCAGCCCTCTTAGAAGGGAATAATTTTGAGCAAGCGCAAGTCTATCTCAATCGCGCCCTCGAACTGTCCCCCCAATTGGGCATTGCTCACTATAATCTAGGCTTGGTAGCGCTGCAACAAGGCAACGCCAAACCTGCCATTCAACATTTTCGTAACGCGCAAAAATCTAGTTCGCAAACCCCAGAAATTTTCTATCAACTCGGACTTGCTTATTTACAACAAAATGAGTTAGAACCCGCAAAAACCGCTTTTGAAGAAGCGATTCGTCTCCGCCCGCATTACAGTGAAGCTCATTACGGACTCGGACAAGTGCGGTTTCAACAACAGCAATGGCAAGCTGCCTTAAAAGCTTTTCAGGAAGGGATTACCTTGAACCCAGAATTTGCCAGTGCCTACTATGCGGCTGGTGTTGTCTTGTTTCAGGAAGAACGATTTCCCGAAGCAAGAGAAATGTTACAGCAAGCACAGCGCTTATACCGAAAACAAAAGCAGCCTCAATGGGCAGTGTATGCGAAGCAACTCGCTGAGAGAGCAGCCGCTCGGATCAACGAGTCAGCTGTACCAGAAAAAGAGTAATTTTAATCAGGTTATTAAGCATAATTGTGACCATCAAAAAAGCTAGTCTCAGTCGAAATTTCCCTGTTATCTCTACTCATTTGACATTTGACTTCCTCAATTTGCTGGAGTAAGTATCGCTCTTGAAATGCTAGTTGCTCCAGAGAGTGGCTGGCTTTTTCAATTTGCTTGGTAATGGTCTTTAATTTGGAGTCTGCAATCATGATGGAAATACCCACAACTTCATTTGGAGTACGACTCTGATCACGGAGTCATTACTTAAAGATTATAGGTAAACGTCCAAGTTACTGTCAAGACTTTTTCGTGATTTAACTCAATTTTAACTTAAGCCCTAGTTTTAAAAATGAAGAATTCTCTGTCACTGTTATCTTGACTGATCACAAGCAACAAACATCTTCAAACCGGAGATGAGAGTCTCATTTTAGGGACCAGATTGATCGAGGATCACCCGTTCAATGAACAACGAGCAATGTGATCGCATTCGTATTTATTTCAACTTAGAATCGCTGCTTGTTAATGTATAGCTCATTACAAACTCATGTCGATTACTACTGACTCAGCGGTCTCAAAGTGCTGCGGGCAGCTTGACAAACCGCGAAAAGAACCATGACTTACCCACAGATCATGGAATTATTAGAACAGAAGCGATAAACTTAAAGAAACTTTACAAACAAAATCAATTGGCTATGAAAACTGCTCTTGTTACCGGAGCCTCTTCTGGAATTGGCGCTGCCTTTGCCGAAGCACTGGCTCGCCGAGGTTATAATCTCGTTTTGGTGGCTCGTTCTCAAGCAAAGCTCGAACAACTGGCACAGCAATTGCAAACCGACCATCAGATTACCACTGAAATCATTCCTCAAGATTTAGCGGTGACGAATGCAGCACAAACTCTCTTCAACATCATTACCGCCAAAGAGATTAACATTGACTTACTCATTAATAATGCTGGTTTTGGGGACTATGGTTTATTTGCGGAGTCTTCCCTAGATAAACAACTAGAGATGATTCAACTGAATATTACTGCCCTGGCAGCACTGACGCATCTCTTTCTCTCTCCGATGCGTCAACAAGGTTCTGGGGGAATTATTAATATTGCTTCCATTGCCGGTTTTCAACCCCTGCCCTATATGTCAATTTATGCAGCAACCAAAGCGTTTGTCCTCAATTTTAGTGAAGCCTTGTGGGCAGAAAATCGAGACGCAGGAGTGACAGTAACTTGTGTCTGTCCAGGTCCTACTGAAACTGAATTTTTCAAAGTTGCTAACTTTCCCAGTTCTGCAACCGAATCAGTCCAGCAAAACTATGCTTCCCCAGAAGCAGTCGTCAAGGTAGCACTAGCAGGATTTGACCAACAGCAAGCCAATGTCGTCACTGGGGGATTGCCGAATCAGGTGATTGTTAATATTCCCCGTTTCTTGCCGAGAGAAGCTTTAGTGAGTGCGGTAGCTCAACAATTCCGACCGAAGAATAATTAATTATTTAGGGAGGTCAGGATGAAAAAAATCAAGATATATGAATACTTATTGATTCTCTATTGTTAATTGTTAATTGTTAATTGTTAATTGTTAACGATCTATCTATCCATAGCGATCGCGCTGCTAAAAAGGATACAATCAAAACTGAAATCTGTTAAAAAAGTTTACATCAAAGCGTTTAACTCTTGATAGTGGATTCGCAAGCAACCTATCCCATTGAATTTGACCCTATAGAAGAAGCACTGGCTGACTTCCGATCCGGTCGCCCGATTGTAGTCGTCGATGACGAAAACCGGGAAAATGAGGGCGATCTCATTTGTTCAGCCCAGTTTGCGACCCCCCCCATGATTAATTTTATGGCAGTGGAAGCACGGGGGCTGATTTGTCTAGCCATGACGGGGGAACGCCTAGATACCCTTGATTTGCCGTTAATGGTGAGCAAAAACACCGATAGCAATCAAACGGCATTTACAGTGAGTATCGATGCGGCTAAACACCTCGGAACGACGACCGGAATTTCTGCTGAAGATCGCGCCCGTACCATTCAAATTGCCATTAACCCCACCTCTCGCCCAGAAGATTTAACTCGTCCCGGTCATGTCTTCCCCATTCGCGCTAAAGAGGGGGGCGTGTTAAAACGAGCGGGACACACCGAAGCGGCGATTGATTTATGTCGTTTATGTGGGCTGACGCCAGCCGGGGTGATTTGTGAAATTCAAAACCCTGATGGGTCGATGGCGCGTTTGCCAGAACTTGCAGAATATGCCCAAAAACATCACCTCAAACTGATTAGTATTGCTGATTTAATTAGTTACCGTTTACAGCATGATCGCTTTGTGTATAGAGAAACCATTTGTCAATTACCAACTCAGTTTGGCGAGTTTGAAATTTACGCCTACCGGAACCAACTTGATGACACCGAACATCTCGCGATTGTGAAAGGTGATCCCAGTACCTTTGCCACGGAACCGGTCATGGTGCGGATGCACTCCGAATGTCTCACCGGGGATGCCCTCGGATCGATGCGTTGCGACTGTCGGATGCAACTGCAAGCGGCTCTGAAAATGATCGAAAATGCCGGAAAAGGGGTCGTGGTTTATCTGCGCCAAGAAGGGCGAGGCATTGGTTTAGTGAATAAGTTGAAAGCCTATTCGCTACAGGATATGGGCTTAGATACAGTGGAAGCCAACGAACGCCTTGGCTTTCCAGCCGATTTAAGAGATTATGGGATGGGCGCACAAATGCTCAATGATTTGGGGATTAAACAGATTCGTCTCATCACCAATAATCCCCGGAAAATTGCCGGTTTGAAGGGCTATGGCTTAGAAATTGTGGAGCGGGTGCCACTGTTGATTGAAGCAACTGATTATAACTCCGTTTATTTGGCAACTAAGGCGAAAAAACTCGGTCATATGTTGCTGCAAACCTATTTAGCCAGTGTCGCGATCGACTGGCGAGATAATGTGCAATCGGTGACCGACCGCTATCAACGCTTAGAACGGTTGCGGGAGTTAGCTAATGATTATCATCTTTTAGTACAAGAAGAAGCCCGTCCCGTCGCGATCGCGCTGTTTGGCACCCCCGATCTCACGGTTCATTTAGGCTTTGACCAAGCCAATATTGCTAACCCCGATTGGTACACAACCGCAGGACATCCCTATGTGATTGCCATTTGTAAAATTTTAGATGAAATTGCCAGTTGGGAAGAAGTGAAACGTCTTGAATTTCTGATTTCTCCCGGCGCCGACCCCATGACCGGCTTACAAGTTAAACTCAACCGTGAACCGCATCCGCAAGGAGAAAAACCGTCAGCGGTTTGTGGACATCTTGCCCCCCAAACGATTTATAGTTTTGTTAATGATTAATGTGAGTGATTCGTCATTGCTTGATCAAGAAACCAAGAATTAACCATAAGGAAGCAAGAACAAGCAAATGAGTGTTGAAGCCGCAATGGGCGACGAAGCGATTAAGGAGAATCTGGAACAATTCCTCGTTGTTCTGTCGGTCTCTTTGGGCGTGGCTACCCTGTCCCAAATTTCCAGTTTCTTCCGACAAATTCCCTATACTTTACTCCTAGTCATTGTGGGCTTAGGGTTAGCTTTTGTCGATATCCGGTTAGTGAATCTTTCCCCAGAATTAATTTTAGAAATCTTCTTACCCCCTCTCCTTTTTGAAGCCGCCTGGAATATCCGTTGGCGCAATCTCAAAAAGAACTTATTTCCAGTTGTTTTATTAGCGGTGATTGGTGTTGTCATTTCCGTGGTTGGCATTGGCTTTAGCCTCAATGCTTTTACCGGTTTATCACTGCCCATTGCTTTACTGGTTG
>CAZBPR010000197.1:0-4871 GCA_964493825.1 uncultured Dactylococcopsis sp. | reverse complement strand
TAATTAAAACAGTGAATTAAATAGTATTTGAGGGGTTAACCCAAATTAAGCATCCCCAAGCCGTCCATTCTCTGCGGATCAGTGGTCAATTAATCGGACGCAGTGGGAACCGTAATGGGTTGGGACAAGATTTAATCTTGCAAACGGAAACCGGAAGTATTTTCTTACATTTTTCTTCTCGTCTTGGAATCATAGGTAATCTTCTCCCTGGGTTTCCTCGTCCTAATGAATGGATTGGACAGCCAGTTATTGTATCGGGGTGGCTGCGCCGGGGAATTATTCCTTGGATTGATGTTGAGCGGATCACGAACCATCAGCGTCAATCAATCCGTGCTAGTTATCCCATTTGGCTGACTCTCTTAGCTTTAGTGGCAGCGATTTGGGCAACCCATTTAATTTTAAAAGCGTAAATTGCCCTGCTAGTGGTTTTAGGAGCGCTGTGTCATTGCCATAATATCTTGTACCGTCAATTTGGGTAAATTGCCCAAAGTTGGTAGAAGCTGTGCTTCAGAATAGATCGAGGTTGACATCTTCCCACCGCTAATTGCTACCGCAATCTAGCGGGGGATTCCTATCTTCACAGACAGGGTTTCCTGCTTTATCCACACGACTTACCTTAAGGCTGTCTCCAGTCTCAAGGCAGCGGTCGTCGTGTCCACAGGCTTGCGTTCCCGTGTGTCCCACGGTACGGAGTCCTAACTCCAAAATGTTGATTGCTGCGTTGTGGTCGCGATCTAACTTGCACCCGCACTGGCAAACATGAGTCCTCTGACTAAGAGTTTTCTTGACGACTGAACCACAAGAACTGCACTTTTGCGAGGTATAGTGAGGAGGAACCGCTACCGTGACCACACCAAAGACTTTGCCGAAATACTCCACCCATTGCCGAAACTGATA
Organism: uncultured Dactylococcopsis sp.; assembly: GCA_964493825.1. GTDB lineage: Bacteria > Cyanobacteriota > Cyanobacteriia > Cyanobacteriales > Rubidibacteraceae > Halothece. The sequence continues at coordinate 3,974 of CAZBPR010000197.1, read as the reverse complement.
CCAAGCAGCATCAGAAATGGATTTAGCTAGGCAATGATTTCTGACTAAATTGGACACTTTCAAATCCTCATACGCCACTACGTCTGCCGACATAACTACGCACCGAGCCCGTTTCACAGCCCAGTCTTTACGTTGGCGTTGGACTTTTAGGTGTTTGCGACCGAGACAATTTCTTGCTTTGGCTCGATTCTTAGAACCTTTTTGCTTCTTGGATAATCGTCTCTGTTCCCGCTTTAGTTGCTTCTCAGACCGTCTTAGGTATTGCGGGTAGTCAACTTGATTGCCCTCAGAATCAGTGTAGAAATGAGAGATTCCTACATCTAAACCAACTGTATGATTAGTTGGTTTTTTAGGATTGATTCGCTCTTGGTCAACGACAAACTGGCAATAATACCCATCAGCACGACGGACAATTCTAACTCTCTTGATTTTGGAAGGTTGATAATCATTTAGGTCGCGACCTCCCCGCATTTTGAAAGTTCCCGCTTGAAAGCCATCGGTGAAAGTGATTTGGTCTTTCGTTTCCGATAATTTATACCCGCTAGTCTTATACTCTGCGGATAAGCGGATCTGATCACGCTTGTACTTGGGATATCCTTTCTTGCCTGGTTTCCCAGACTTACAATTGTCGTAGAATCGAGCAATTGCGGCCCAAGTTCGTTCTGCCATTGCCTGACGAGCTTGAGAATTGAGCTTTTTTGCCCAAGGGAACGATTCAGCGAGAGTTTTACAGTAGCGATAAAGGTCGTTTCTAGATTTGGCTTGCCTGTCTTCCCAAAGACGAAGGCACTTATTACGGATGAACAGAGCCGTTCTTAGAACCTCGTCTAAGATGGCAAACTGTTCTTTAGTTCCGTACAATTTAGTCTCAAACACTAGCATTTATCATATTTAACTCATGCTAAAATTATAACCCATTGATTGAATATAAGGTTGCCTTGCCGGGCTTTTGATAATTTGGCAACAAGGTAAATCATCCCCTTGCCAAACCCAGATTTGCTGGCGACTCAGATCAATCAACCAAGCCAGTTGAGTGCCATGGTTAAGACAGTGGAGAATTTTACTCTGCAAATCAAGAGTGCTTTGATCAGAGATTACGCCTTCCTCAACGGAAGGCGCCTGCTCTGACCGTTGATCAGGAGAACGAATCTCAATTAACCAGTCTGGTGCACCGGGAAACGGTCCATCTTCTTCTGGCAGTCTTGAACAGGCAATAACCGCAATATCTGGAACTGGCGAATAAGGAGGAATGATACACCGTAATTCTTGAATTGCCTCCAACGCCTCAGTATGCAGATTAATATAGTTGACCAAATTACGCTGGAGTCGAGAGTGGAATAAGGTGGGCATGGGTTTTTGTATTGTCCGCCCATTAATTAATTCCCAAGCGGGAGATGCTTCGATATTGGGTTACGCTAGAAATGCTTTCAGGGAACTTTCTGTGGCTGAGTACATAATGGTCTAAGTGGTATATTCAGCGTTAATGCGGACATAGTCGTAACTGAGATCGCACCCCCAGGCTTGACCTGTTGCTTCTCCCGCCCCCAAATCAACCTGAATGAGAACTGTATCTTCTTTTAAGTAGGCTCCGTTTGCGGCTTGTTTGAGATAATCACTCGCTGCTGCTTGATCAAAGTTTACGGGTTGACCTTTTTCGAGAAGCAAGAAATTTCCGAGCTTAATCTTTAAATGGTCTTGTTCAAAAAGAACCCCTGCGCGTCCGGCTGCTGCGGCAATGCGTCCCCAGTTGGGATCGCGCCCAAAAATGGCTGATTTCACCAGAGAAGACCCCGCAATGGTTTTTGCCACTTGCTGGGCTGCACTCTCATCAGGTGCGCCGGTGAGTTGAACTTCAATGAGACAGGTTGCGCCTTCTCCATCCCGAGCAATCGCTTTAGCCAGGTGTTGACAAACGGCAGTCAGCATGGCTTCGAGTTGCTCGGCAGCTTCCCCTTTTTCTGTAATTGCCGGGGTGCGAGATTGACCATTCGCTAGAGCAATCAAAGCATCATTGGTGCTCGTGTCGCCATCAACGGTAATCTGATTAAAACTACGCTGGGCTGCCCGTTGTACCATTTCTTGCCAGAGGGGGGTGGCAACCGCAGCATCACAAGTGACAAACGCTAACATAGTTGCCATATTGGGATGAATCATCCCTGATCCTTTGGCAATTCCCCCAATTCGGACGGGACGATCGGCAATTGTTGTTTCCAGCGCGATTGATTTGGTCACTAAGTCGGTGGTGAGAATCGCTTGTGCTGCATTATCACTGCCCGTTTCCGATAAGGCGGCTACTAAGGGGGAAATGCCGTCCCGAAAAGCAGACATCTTCATCCGTTGACCAATGACGCCTGTGGAGGCAAGCAAGATTTCATCCGGTTCAATTTTTAAGGCTTGCCCCAATAACTGAGCCGTTTCTAGGGCATCTTGCCAGCCTTGTTCGCCGGTTGCGGCATTGGCTTGTCCAGAATTACAGAGAAGTGCCCGTGCTGAGCCTTTTTTTTGCAGTTGTTGCCGACAATAATCCACACAAGCGGCTCGCACTTGGGAAGTGGTAAAAACGCCAGCCGCGATCGCGCTGGTTTCAGATACAATTAAAGCGAGATCTGGCTGTCCAGACGCTTTTAAACCGGCTGTAATCCCTGCTGCTTGGAATCCCTTGGGCGCAGTTACTCCACCGGGGATCACTTGATAATCGTTCATTTTTATTTTCAAATCGGGGCAAGGGAGAGACAGAGTGAGAGCAGAGTTCAACTCCCTTCTTCTTCTCTCTACTCTTGACCTAACTGGTCATTATATTACTCTGTCATCCTTGATACGCACTGATCAACCGTTTAATTTCTTCCCTAGGAGTTGATTAGTTAATTTTGGATCAGCACGTCCACTCGTGCGCTTCATCACTTGACCGACAAAGAAGCCTTGCAGTTTTTTCTTACCGCCGCGATATTTTTCGACTTCTTCGGGATGATCGGCTAAAACTTGATCAATAATTCCTTCCAACTCACTGCTATCGGAAATTTGGGTTAAGCCCTTACTTTCCACTAATGCTTTCGGGGAACCGCCTTGCGTGAGGAGTTCTGGAAGAATTTCTTTGGCAATTTTGCCACTGATGGTTCCTTGGTCAATCAAATTGACTAATTCTGCCAGCCCGTTGGGTGTCAAAGGCAGTTCAGTAATTTTGAGCTTATTCTCATTCAGATAAGCGGCAATATCTTGGGTCACCCAGTTAGCGACTTGTTTGGGATCCGCTTTATTGGCAACTACCGTTTCAAAATATTCGGCGACAGCGCGATCGTCTGTTAAAACATTGGTATCATAAGCCGATAATCCTAATTCTTCTTGATAGCGATGTCGTTTTTGAGCTGGTAATTCCGGTAGTTCTGATTGCCATTGCTCTAACTGAGCTTTCGACACTTTAATCGGAGGAAGATCCGGTTCTGGGAAATACCGATAATCGCTTGATCCTTCTTTACTACGCATACTGATCGTGCGTTGGCTTCCTTCCTCCCAAAGACGGGTTTCTTGGCTAATCTCCTCCCCATTTTCAATGGCTTTCACTTGCCGTTGAATTTCGTAGTCAATGGCTTTTTCAATGGCACTGAAGGAGTTCATATTTTTGATCTCAACTTTCGTGCCAAACGTTTCAGTACCAATAGGACGCACCGAAACATTCACATCACAGCGCAGCGACCCTTCCTGCATATTGCCATCACTCACTCCCAGATAACGAACAATCCGGCGTAACTCCTGAGCATATTCTGCTGCTTCTTTGCCAGTACGAATATCGGGTTCAGAGACAATTTCGAGTAAAGGAACCCCCGCTCGATTAAAATCAACTAAGGAATGGGTTGATCCCGAGAGACGCTCGCTACCGACATGAACCAGTTTTCCGGCATCTTCTTCCATATGCAAGCGCGTAATGCCAATTTTTTTCCGTACTGGCTCACTTCCCGGTTTTTCCACGATTTCAATCT
>CAZBPR010000196.1:0-4992 GCA_964493825.1 uncultured Dactylococcopsis sp. | reverse complement strand
CTATCCTGATTCATCCCATCATCTGAGATGAGGGTCTTCTCAGGATGACAGATAAATGGGTACGGTTTGAGAGGACTAGAAAGCAGGCAAGCTTTCGAGGGATTCACCAAACCACTCTTGGGATAAGGCATCAAATTCACCGGAGAAACGCTTGTGGCGAATGAAAACATTAATCCACTGCAACATATCCAAATCCCCACGACGCAGGCCAATGTAACAAGGGGAGTTCTTCATCACAAATTTATTTTCAATGCCTTCTTTGGGATTGCTTTTCATCACTTTTCCGGCAATGGTGTTCCCGGTTGCAATCAGATCAACTTGTTTTGAGAGTAAAGCAGAAATGGTCAAGCTATTATCTTCAAAGCGTTTGATTGTTACACTTTCTGGTGCTTTTTCCGCTACTTCTAAGTCTTCTAAAGAGCCTTGGGTGACACCAACCGTATATCCAGCTAAGTCTTTGTAACTCGATGCATCAACACTGGCTGGACCATAAATCCCAGAAAAGAAAGGCGCATAGGGCATGGAAGAAAAGTAAATGGATCGCGCTCGTTCTGGGGTTGCCCCTAAGCTGGAAATGACGATATCCGCTCGCCCTGTTTCTAAATAAGGGATGCGGTTGGTACTGGTAACCGGAATCAGATCTAAATTTACCTCTAACGCCTCACTAATCAGCTTGGCAACATCAACGTCGTAACCTTGAGGTTTGCCATCAGTACCCACAGAACCAAATGGGGGAGAATCTTGGGGAACAGCGATTTTTACCACACCAGCGCTGAGGATATTATCGAGGGTTCCGCCGGTTGAAGACGTTCCTTGAGTACTGGTTTCGCTTTGAGCATTAGCATTATCCGTCACCACCTCTTGGGAAGTAATGGATTGATTCGAGCAAGAAATAATACTGACACTAAAGATCAGGCTAATTGCAAGGGCAAAGACAACTTTGAGGCTAGGCGCAGATAAGCCCAGTTGACGCGAGAGAGAACGAAATATGGGTTGAAACATGATGATCACTTACGATTAAATTTCAAACATTGACATAGGAGAAGCGATTTTCTAAGCGTCTACTCCAGAGAGAGAGGGGAAAACACAGACAGAAGTAAATGATGGCAGCTAAGGAATAAACCAGTAGGGGTTCAAAGGTGACATTACTGATGGAAGATGCCGATCGCGTGAGTTCAATAAAACCAATAATGGAGGCAAGGGAGGTTCCTTTGATCACTTGCACGGCAAACCCCACCGTGGGCGGAATTGACATCCGAACCGCTTGCGGAAGAATAATATTACTCAGTTGCTTAAAATAGCTGAGTCCTAAAGCTCGCGACGCCTCCCACTGTCCCCGTGGAATGGCTTCCACCGATCCTCGCCAAATATCCGCTAAAAAGGCGCTACTATACGTTGTCAATGCAATGGTCGCAGCCACCCAAGCTGACACATTTAAACCGATCACAACGGAAATTCCGAAAAAGACGAGGAATAATTGCATTAATAGCGGTGTTGCTTCAAAAAATTCGATATAAAGGGTGCTGACGCCTTTGATGATTGGATTAGGAGAAATTCGCATCAGCATGACGAGAAAGCCGACGACGCCACCGCCAAAAAACGCGATCGCGGAAAGAACAATTGTCCAGCGTGTTGCTAAGAGGAGATTTGTCAGAATTTGTGAAAAGGTAAACTCTTCCATTGGGTTAACGGGTGTATTGAGTAAAAGCAAAAAACTTTCTCTGAATGAAAAAGGCAATGAGTTTGATCGACCAAACCAGCGCCACATAAATTAAGGAAATAGTTAAATAAATCTCGAAACTGCGAAAGGTGCGGGATTGAAGATAATTCCCGACAAAGGTGAGTTCTTCCGCAGAAATTTGGGAAACGACACAACTAAATAAAACCGCAATGACCACTTGACTCATCAAAGCAGGATAAATATTTGCCAGTGCCGGAATGAGAATAATATGGCGAAATATCTGTAAGGGCTTTAACCCCAGGGCTTTTCCGGCTTCCACTTGTCCAGCGCTAATTCCTTCAATTCCCGAACGAATAATTTCTGTGGCATAGGCACCAAAATTAATCGCTAGGGCTAATACAGCCGCTTGCCAAGGGGACATTTTCACCCCTAAATTGGGTAAGGCAAAGTAGAAGAAAAATAGTTGAATTAAAAACGGGGTATTGCGGAAAAACTCCACGTAAGCCAGCGCGATCGCGTTGAGGATCCGGTTACCGGAGGTTCTGCCTAACGCGCCAATAATACCAAGGATTAAACCCAGCGCGATCGCGACACTGACAATCTGCAATGTGAGTAAAACCCCCTGCAAAAACAAGCCCAGGTTATTCCACACCACCGAAAATTGGAAGGTGTATTCCATAGTTGTTTCTCTTTAGAATGTCTCATCTAATTTTTGTATACTGTATACAAGGTTTGCCAGGATTGTTGTTACGTTCTATACGTTTGAGAACAAATAAAAATTAAGCCGTTCCCTGAAAATCATCTCAAGGAACGCATACGATCAAAGTTTTAGAAACTAAACTGCATTCTCAAATTCCCCACAATAATCGTGCCATTTTCGTCAAAATTATTGGGATTGGCAATGACATAAACCGCAGGAACCAGAGACAAATTATCGTTGATGGGATAGAAATAGGTTGCTTCAAAATCCAATTGCGTTCCGCCATCGCCAGCACCAGAGACTAGAAACTCTTCCCCATCTAAAACATCAAAGGGAATCACAAAAGAGAACGTTCCTAGCGCCCCTTCTTTCCCCAGATTGGGAAACGCGAGTCCCAGTTGAAAGGCTTGCATATTAATGTCTCCCCCAGAAACATTGGGATTTTCCGGATCAATATCTGCGTTGGCATAGGTGTAGCGTCCAAATAAACCAATATTACGAGCAAACTCCCATTCAAAGTTCAGTCCAATGGTATTCGCTTGCGTCGGATCAATGGTGCCGCCAAAGCCATCATCGGCAACCCCATAAATGGGTTCTCCGACTGCCCCACCGACACCAAAACCAGTGAGATTTCCCGCTTCATCAAATAGGGGAACATTGTTATCAGATTGCGATCGCGTGTAGAACAGGCGAATCGTAGCATTAGGACTCGGTTCGTAAGTCAGTTGCGCTGTTGCCGACCACGTTCCTCCAAATAAACCTTCATCGGGATCAGAAACGGTATTGAAAAATTCTGAGGGTAAAAATTCTGTATTTTCGCCTAAGTAGCCAATGTTAAACCCGAGCTGGTCATTAATGTCCCATAAAAGTACAGCTCCGGCACCGCGATCTACAGGGTTAGCTAGCGTTCCACCACTGGCATTATAGCTGCTTGCCCCTCGTAAAAAGAAAGTATAACTGTTTCCGTCAAAGTAGCGATACCAGTTGATTCTGGGTCCGACTACTGCTTGAAAGTTTTCACTAACGGGGAACGCATAGAATAATTCGCGGATGGTGAGTTCTCCTGCATTAGGCGCTCCGGTTTGGTCGGTAAAAGGAGTTCCGAAGGTATTAAATAATCCTGCGGAGACAAAGCTATTGGCAGGAGAATTACCATTGCCCACGGCAAATTGCGTGACTAGTTGATCGCGTCCGGTAAAACTGGTGTTGAAATTGATTAGAGTGTAGTAACTGAAGGTAATTTCTGGATCATCGGTTTCCGTTCTCACTAGGGGATCGCCATTCGCATCTCGTCCAGCACGACGCAAGTTTAAAGGCGTATCTAAATTATTCGTTTCGACTAGAATGTCATCACTTGCCGTTGCACCAGTTAAGTTCATGTAAACGTTACCGGTGAGTTTGGTGGTTGTAGAAAATTGGGTATCTTCTAAAACTGCTACCCGACCTTCTAAATTATCGACGCGAGTAGCAAGCCGACTTAATTCTTGGTCAAAGTCCGATTGTAAACGTTTGAGCACTTCTAAGTCATCCTGAGAAATCGTTTGACCCTCATCAAGAATCAAGCGACTAATATTTTCCAGACAACTATTGAGACCGGCAGCAAATTCGTAGCGAGACATAGCGCGATTGCCGCGAAACGTACCATCAGGATAGCCGGCAATGCAGCCGTAACGTTCAATCAGCGATCGCAGCGCCTCAAATGCCCAATCTGTGGGTTCCACATCCGACATTTGGTAAACTGAATTCATTTGTGCTTTTGCCGGAAGGGCAGTTCCGAAAGTGAGCATACCCGTCACAAAAACAGCGAAACTGGCAATAAAGCTTCGAGAAACTTGATTATTCATAATTTCAACACTCCTCACACAATAACTTTGTTGGCTTACTCCACGACATCCAACAAGCGGAAGTAAGCAATTTTAGAAATTTCGTCGATCGCGCTGGCTCTTTCTTTTTCCAGAGAATTTTCGAGGCGATGGACAAAGGCGTCTAGAATACTGGCTTTGTTATGGTTGCGCACGGCAATAATAAAGGGAAAGCCAAATTGAGCACGATAGGCTTGGTTTAATTCCTGAAAGCGGTTGTATTCGTCTGGGGTCAAGGTATTCAATCCCGCAGCAGTCTGTTCTTGAACAGAGGCATCCGCCATTTGGGCTTTGCTTGCCAGATCGGGGTGTTTTTTGATGAGGGTATCTTGTTCTTCTAAAGGCAGCGATCGTACCGTTGCCATCAGTTGATAATGGAGGTCATTTAAGCTATTAAACGGTCGTTTTTCCGACGTTGCAGCGGCAATGTGCGGACTATGCTCAAAAATATGACCCAGTGCCTCGCTAAAGGCTTCTTGTTCCATCTGGTTCAGTGTTGCTAGCGAATATTTCATATTGACAGCTAGTGATGAATGACCAATGACGAATGACAAAATTTAACTTCCGCGATAGGTACTATAAGACCAAGGTGAGACTAAAAGCGGGACATGATAGTGGCTGTTGGTATCGGCAATTCCAAAGCGAATCGGTATCACATCCAGAAAAGCCGGATTAGGAAGAGATTGATCATAGCGTTGGAAATAAGAGGCTACCTCAAAAATGATTTCGTACACACCCACTTGCAATGA
>CAZBPR010000195.1:0-5029 GCA_964493825.1 uncultured Dactylococcopsis sp. | reverse complement strand
ATTTTTAATTGGACAACGGCAGTTTATTCAAGGAATTAGCAGCACAGGAATTAAACAGTAGAGTAATCCTTAACAAACTCTGCTCAGAAACTAGACTTGACAAATGGTTCTCAAAATGAGAACCTAGAAAAGTACAAGATAATCAAAGGTGCATGAAGCTAATTAAGCGATTAAATGTTATCAACGATGCAAAAAAGTTTCCAAAAGATATACAAATCGCTGTCAAGAGTTGGTGTGAGGTGGTTAAACAAGCAGAATGGCGCAGTCTTGATGAAATCAGAAAAACCTATAATCGTTCTGTGGATCGAGTTGGAAATTTTCTCATTTTTAATATTAAAAGTTATCGTTTAATTGTCGGGTTTGATTTTGAACAACAAATTATATTTTATAAATATCTTTTGACGCATCAAGAATACGAGGAAGAAAAATGGAAAAATGACCCATATTTTTAAGTAAAATTGAAAATAAAAAGAGGAGGCTATACATTCCTCTTCCATGATCTACAAAAATATTAAGAAATTAGCATAAAAATATGACAATAAGCGTTCCCAACGAAAAATACGGCTTTTTACTCAGTCAATATCAACCGCGTCCGATTCAATCTGAATCTGATTATGAAAATGCGGTTGCTGTCATTGAAGAACTAATGGAAAAAGGGCGTGATCCCGAAGAAACAACGCTTTTAAATTTATTGTGTGCTTTGGTTGAAGACTATGAAGAGACACAACTCGCCGGTGAAGACTTGACTTCACCTTTAGAAGTGTTACAGCATTTAATGGAATCCAATAGGCTAAAGCAAGCTGATTTAGTGGGAATTATTGGGTCTAAAGGAGTGGTTTCAGAAATTCTCAATGGAAAAAGAAGTATTAGTAAAGCGCAAGCAAAAGCATTAGGAGAACTGTTTCATGTTTCCCCTGCATTATTTATTTAGATGAGACTTAACTAGCTTAATGGAAATAGCAGTAGCGGGATTAAAAGTTAACAAAAAAAACAGACACCGTGAAATTGATGTCTGTCTCTGTCATTAAGGATTAATAAAGATTCAACTTAATCACAGTGCATTTACGGGCTGCACTTGCAAACTATTTCAGCCCAACTTAAGCGCTAGTAGGGGATTGAGCTTGATGTCTTTAACCAGCACGTTTCATCTTTATTTAAAGACTCTGCTTAAAGAATAAAAAATAACTGAATGTTAGAGATTTCTGATTAGCTGAGTTGCGATTGTGTTGGTTTTTTCAACTAACAAATTGAGATCAAGGGTTGTCAATTGACCTTGATCAATCACTTTTTTCCCATTAATAAAACTATAATCCACTGTTGCTGAATGGCAGAAAATGAGGGCCGCAACGGGGTCATGATGGGAACCAGCAAAATGAGGGCGATCTATATCAAAGGCAATGAAATCCGCTGACATTCCAGGCGCAAGCACACCAATATCATTTCTGCCGAGGACTTTTGCCCCACCAATGGTTGCTACGGCTAAGGCTTCTCGCGCGGTGAGGGTTCCTGCATTTTCCGTTCCCACTCGCGCTAGCAACATCGCGGTTCGGGCTTCATTCAAAAGATTACCGCTATCATTGGATGCGGAACCATCCACTCCTAACCCCACAGCAACACCTTGATCCAGCATTTGCCGTATCGGGGCAATGCCACTGCCCAAACGCATATTACTACAAGGACAGTGCGCGACACCGGTTTCGGTATGACTGAATTTTTGGATCGATCCTGAAGTCAGTTGAACGCAATGGGCGTGCCAAACATCCTCTCCTAACCAGCCGAGGGCTTCGGCATAATCGCCAGGGATTTTACCGTAATGAGAAAGGCTATAGTCCACGTCCGATTTATTTTCGGCAAGGTGGGTATGTAAGCGAACACCGGGATATGATCGCGCTAAGGCTGCCGATTCTCGCATTAAGTCTTCTGTCACGGAAAACGGAGAACAGGGGGCAATGGTAATCCGTAACATGGCATGGCGAGCATTGTCATGATAGGTTTCAATGACCCGACGGGAGTCGCGGAGAATATCCGCTTCTTTTTCCACAACATTATCCGGCGGTAAGCCCCCCTGACTTTCCCCCACACTCATACTGCCGCGACTGGCATGAAAGCGCAGCCCAATTTCCTGAACCCCTTGAATCTGGTCATCGAGGGTGCAGTCGTTGGGGTAAATATAAAGATGGTCACTGGCGGTGGTACAACCAAACAGCATTAACTCGGCAGCCGCCATTTGGGAACTGTAGTAAACGGCTTCTGCGGTTAAGTTGGCCCAGATGGGATAGAGGGTTTGTAGCCAGCCGAAGAGTGTACTATTCTGCGCCCCGGGAACGGCACGGGTGAGGGTTTGGACAAAATGATGATGGGTATTAACCAATCCGGGTAAAACCACATAGCGCCCTTTTAAATCTAAGATTTCGTCAGCCGTATCTGGCAAATCAGCCGTCATTCCCACTTGCCGAATCACATTATCTTCCACCAAAATCGCACCATTACGAATTTCTTGACGATTTTCGTTCATGGTGACGAGCGTGTGGATATTTTTAACGAGGAGAGTTGACATAGAATTAAATGCTTTCTAGAACAAACTTTACTAGAAAAGCTGCCGCGATGAGCCAAATGGCAAGAGGAATTTCTTTCACTTTTCCTTGAAACAGTTTAATCAGAGGATAGGAAATTAAACCGGCAGCTAACCCATCGGCGATGGAATAGGTTAACGGCATCATGATAATGGTTAAAAAAGCAGGAATCGCTTCGGCGGGATCATCCCATTCAATTTGACGCACGGTTCCTACCATCAATACCCCGACAATAATTAAAGCCGGGGCGGTGGCGACTGCTGGGATACCGGAGAGGAGAGGAATAAAAAAGATTGAGAGTAAAAATAACGTGCCTGTGACAACGGCAGTAAAGCCACTACGCCCCCCTTCTGCAACACCAGAAGCAGATTCAATATAACTGGTGACTGTGGAAGTGCCGAAAAGGGCACCAGCGACAGTGCCAACGGCGTCAGCCATTAAAGCGCGATTGACACCGGGGAATTCCCCATTTTCTTGAATATAGCCAGTCCGCACGCCCAAACCGGTAACAGTGCCTACGGTGTCAAAGAAATCTACAAATAAAAAGACAAATAGAACCGTGAGCAATTCACCAATAGCATCTGGCGAAATTTGCGTTAAGCCCACCCAGGCTTGTCCCAAAAGATGAGAGGGAATCCCGGGAAAACCAATCCAAGCCTCGGGCCAAGGGGCAATCCCAGCAATCCAGGCGAGGAGGGCGGTTCCGATAATTCCCCAGAGGAGAGCGCCTTTAAGTCGCCTTGCGATCAAGGCGGCAGTCAAAAATAGCCCGATGATCGCAATGCCCGTTTGCGGTGCAGCAAGATTACCGATGGTGGTTAGGGTGGCATCGGAGTTAGTAATAATCCCCCCACTTTGCAGGGCAATATAGGCAATAAAGGCACCAATGCCAGCAGTAGTTGCCGATTTAATACATTGGGGAATGGCAGCAATCACTAGGGTTCGCACATTCGTAACGGTGAGAATAATAAAAATGATTCCTTCTACCAAAACTGCCGCTAAGGCGGTTTGCCAAGGGATTCCCTCTCCTAGAACCACAGAGAAGGCAAAATAGGCGTTTAATCCCATCCCAGGCGCGAGGGCAAAGGGAAAGCGGGCATAAAATCCCATAATAAAGGTCGCGATCGCTGCGGAAACAGCAGTCGCGATCGCGAGTTCGTTAAATAAGTCGCCGGATTCTTCTAAAAAGATAGCATTGGAGAGAATCCCCGGATTAGCGGCGAGAATATATGCCATCGTCATAAAGGTGGTGAAACCGGCAACAATCTCGGTTTTGAAGTTGGTTTCTAACTGCTGAAATTGAAAATACCCTTGAATCCCAGAGGGTTTTTCTTTTTCCGTCGTTTCAGTCATGGTTAAATGCCTTATGCAACTTGGAAAGGGATGTTTTGGCGCTACGCGCTAGGGAACAGGTAACAGTGAGCTGTCTACTGCATTTCAGGATTAAGAAATATCCTAACCGCCGTATTCCGCACCGGACAAAGTACTGCTATATAACTCGCCCCTTAATGTACCTCAAGATCCTTATTGATCAGCGGATGTCTTTACTTGCTTCGAGGATTGAACAGTTTCTTTCTGTTTCGAGACAGCTTTTCCAGAAACGCCATAATGACGATCTAATTCCATCATGGTTCGTAGCAGTACATTTGCCCCACGAACACAGTCTTCGGGAGAGGTATATTCCTCAGCGTTATGACTTAACCCCGCTTCACTAGGGACAAAAATCATCCCCATATCCGTCACTTTTGCCATTTCTTGGGCATCATGACTAGCCCGACTCAACAGGTGCGTATAGTTCAAAGCCAAATTGTCACAAGCTTTGTTAATGGCAGATTGGATGTGAGATTGCGCCGCAGCAGGAATCACATTCAGTGCTGGTTGCATCCCAATTTGAGTATCGGTTTCGGCAGCAATTTCTGCAGCGCGATCGCGCACTTGTTCTAATAAGTAATCTAAATGGTCAGCCGATAAATCCCGGATATCTAAACTCATTTCCACTAACCCAGGTACGGCATTGACCGTATTGGGATAGGCTTGCATCCGCCCCACCGTTGCCACTTGTTCCCCGCCAGAATTGGCAATTTCGTTAATGGCAACCGTCAGTTTTGCTGCTGCTAGCAGGGCATCTCGACGGCAATTCATGGGGGTGGTTCCAGCATGGTTCGCTTCCCCTTGCACGGCAATATTAAAGCGCCGTTGACCGACAATCCCTTTTACGACACCAATACTAACCCCTGCTTTTTCCAAAACCGGACCTTGTTCGACGTGCAATTCCACAAAAGCAGCTAAATCTTGGGCGGTGCGTTGGGCTTGATGAATCTTTTCCCAACGTCCCCCCACTCGCTCTAAACAGGTATAAATATCGGTTCCATCGTCGCGCCGATACGTTGCCGGATCGGCAACAACACTACCGGAAATGGCTTTCGAGCCAATCATACTCCCTTCTTCATCGGTAA
>CAZBPR010000194.1:0-5038 GCA_964493825.1 uncultured Dactylococcopsis sp. | reverse complement strand
GCAAATGCAACTCAGCAAAGTATTTTCCCAAGCCCAAAAATTTGATCTGATTCACTCCCATATCGGTTACACCGCGTTTCCCTATGCGAATCTAACCAAAACCCCAGTCGTCCACACCTTACATGGGATTATTCCCAGTTGGATGGCACCGATTTTTCAGCAACATGGTCAGCAAAATTTTGTCAGCATTTCTAACTCGCAACGCCGACCGGAATTAGGATTAAATTATGTCGCGACCGTTTACAACGCGATCGCGTATCAAAACTTCCGGTTTTATTCCCACCCCCAAGAACCGCCTTATCTCGCGTTTCTGGGGCGGATGTCACCAGAAAAAGGACCGCATCTCGCCATTGAGATTGCCAAACAAACCCAATATCCCCTCAAAATGGCAGGTAAAATCGATGCTGTGGATCAAACCTTCTTTGACCAAGAAATTGCCCCTCATCTCGATGGCAAACAGATTCAATTTCTGGGAGAAGCCGACCACGAACAGAAAAATGCCCTGATGGGCGGCGCGATCGCGACCCTCTTCCCCATTACTTGGCGCGAACCCTTTGGACTAGTCATTATTGAATCCCTCGCTTGTGGCACACCGGTGATAGCGATGGCGATGGGATCAACCCCCGAGATCATGACTCACGGTGAAACCGGTTTTATTTGCCAGACAGTTAAAGAATGTGTAACAGCCGTTTCGCAAATCCAGCATCTCTCCCGTCACCGTTGTCGCACCGACGTTGAAGAAAACTTTAACCTCAAACGCATGACCGATGGCTACGAAGCAGTTTATCGAACCAGTCTTGAGGAAAAGCGACAAGGTAATGGTCGTTTGCAAGCCCCGGCATTACTTATGAACTAGGAGGAAACGTCATGTCCCAAGAAACCCTTGATATCATTGAATTTGATGGTAGAACCTTTGCCGAAGCTGAACAACTCCCGATTCCAGAGTGGCACTGTAGTCGCACGGAACGCTTACAACCCACTCTCACCTTAAAAGAAGACGACCTTTTCCTAATTACGGATACCATTGGCAACATTAACTGTCACAATGAGCAAGTAGATGCGAGCTTGGGATTTTTTTGCAAAGATACCCGTTTTCTCAATCGCCTAGAATTACAAATCGAAGGACACGCCCCGATTCTCCTCAGTAGCACCGCTCAACAAGGGTTTGCCCTGTCTGTCTTGTGCTCAAATCCTTACTTCCCGGATCACTTGAAAGCTGAAACCATTGGCATTCAACGGGATATTGTCCTTCAGGGGGCACTCTTTGAAGAACTCACCATTACCAATTACAACACTGATCCTGTTCAGTTTCAAATCAGTCTGAGTTTCAATGCTGATTTTGCCGACCTATTTCAAATTCGCGGACGAAAGCGTTCACAAGTCGGACATTTGATGCGACAAGTTTTACCGCAAAAAGCCAACGGTCATAACATTCAATCCTTAGTGGAAGAAACCGGAGAATTGATCTTGGCGTATCAAGGCTTGGACGAAGCGTTAATGGAGTCACGGATTCAATTTAGCCATCAACTCCCCAGTAGCTTCCAAGGCTATACAGCACTTTGGGATTTGAGTTTAAACGCCCACGAAACGCAAAAGATTGGGTATCGCTTACAGCCGATGCTTAGCAATAAACCCGCCTCCGTAGTCAGTGCACCCACGACCTTGAAACAAGCCCATGGTTCTGAAGTCAATGAACAACAACAATGGCAAAAGGAAATTACTCATATTCGCACGGATAACCGAGCCTTAAATCAAATTATTGAACGCGCCGAAAAAGATATTTATTTACTCGGTCAAACCTCCGGTGAAGGCAAAATTCTCTCGGCGGGGATTCCTTGGTTTGCTACCTTGTTTGGTCGCGACTCCATTATTTCGGCTTGGCAAACTTTAATTTTAGATTCCAGTATTGCTCGACAAACCCTCCTCACCTTAGCCGAATATCAGGGTCAGGTAGATGATCCCTGGCGAGAGGAAGCACCCGGCAAAATTCTCCATGAACTGCGCTCTGGGGAAATGGCACGGTGTGGAGAAATTCCCCATACCCCCTATTATGGAACAGTCGATGCCACCCCATTGTGGTTAATTCTCTACTCCGAATATTACACCTGGACTCATGATGAATACTTATTTAACCAATTATGGGACAATGCCCTCGCCGCGATGGCTTGGATTGACCGCACCCGTGAAAAAACCGGCTACTTGTATTATCATTGCGAATCGCCCGGGGGCTTACAGAATCAAGGGTGGAAAGACTCTGGCGACTGTATTGTTGACCGCAAAGGGAAATTAGCCACCGGCGCGATCGCGCTGTGTGAAGTGCAAGGCTATATCTATGCCGCGAAAATGCGCCTTAGTCAACTTGCCCGTCTCAAAAAACGCCTCGATCTCGCTGATCGCTGGCACGAAGAAGCCCAAGCCCTCAAAGCCCAATTCAACAAAGACTTTTGGCTTCCCGAGCAAGGCTATTATGCCCTTGCCATCAATGAACAGAAACAACCCATTGATAGTATCACCTCCAACCCCGGTCACTGTCTTGGCTTAGATATTTTAGATCCCGATAAAGCCCATAGCGTTGCCGAACGCTTGCAAGCCCCTGATTTATTTAGTGGTTGGGGTATTCGTACCCTCAGTAGTCTTTCTCCAGCTTATAACCCCATGGGCTATCATTTAGGAACAGTTTGGCCCCATGATAACGGCATTATTGCTGCCGGTTTACGAGCGCTGGGCTTTGTCGAACAAGCCTTAGAATTGAGTCAAGCAATTATCGAAATGTGTAGCGAACAGCCCTATCATCGCCCGCCAGAACTCTTTTGCGGTTATGAACGCACCCCCAATCGTTCCCCGGTTCGCTATCCGGTTGCTTGTTCTCCGCAAGCTTGGGCAACCGGAACCGTCTTTCAGTTGCTACAACTGATGATTAATTTGCAACCCGATGCTGCCAACAATTGTTTACGGATTATTCATCCCACCCTCCCCTCATCCATTCAGTCTCTCTCTTTAGATAACCTAAAAATTGGTGAAACGGTCCTCGATTTAGAGTTTGAACAATCGGATGGGGCAACGGCTTGTCGGGTTGTTCGTAAACGAGGTAACTTGCGAGTTGTGATTGAAGCTTAGGAGAACGGATATCTAACTGGCATATGATAGATTAAAACGACTTAGATAAACATCGGTTTATACCTTGCAACAAGTACTTTTTTTTCAATTGATGCTGATGTGAACGCGAGGTATAAGAGTCCTCTTTTTCGTTGAAAACTTTAATTGCCATTTAACTATGCGTATCGCCAGTAATATTACCGAACTCATTGGTCGCACTCCCCTCGTCCAACTCAACCGCATTCCGGCAAGTGAAGGTTGCGTGGGTAAGATTGTTCTCAAACTTGAAGGCATGAATCCTTCTGCCTCTGTAAAAGACCGCATCGGCATTAACATGATTAACAGCGCCGAAGCGAAAGGAATTATTGAACCAGGGAAAACCGTTTTAGTTGAACCCACCTCTGGCAATACAGGAATTGCCCTGGCTATGACCGCTGCTGCCAAGGGGTATAAACTGATTCTCACCATGCCAGAAACTATGAGTAATGAGCGTCGAGCCATGTTAAGAGCCTATGGCGCGCAATTAGAACTGACACCAGGGATACAAGGAATGGGTGGCTGTATTCAACGAGCACAAGAAATTGTTGATACTACACCCAACGCCTATATGTTACAACAATTTAATAATCCAGCTAATCCAGAAATCCATCGCCAAACCACTGCCGAAGAAATTTGGGAAGATACTGATGGAGAAATTGATATTTTTGTCGCTGGTATTGGCACGGGTGGAACCATTACTGGGGTTGCGGAAGTCATTAAAGAACGCAAGCCAGAATTGCAAGTGGTTGCAGTGGAACCGAGTGGTAGCCCCATTTTGTCCGGCGGACAACCCGGTCCCCACAAAATCCAAGGGTTAGGTGCTGGATTTATTCCCAAAGTCTTAAATGTAGAAATCCTCGATGAAGTGGTAACAGTAACCGATGAAGAAGCCATTTTTTATGGTCGTCGCTTAGCCAATGAAGAAGGAATTCTCTCGGGAATTTCTACGGGGGCTGCGCTTTGCGCTGCCGTTCAAGTCGCTCAGCGTCCTGAAAATGAAGGAAAACTGATTGTCATGGTACAACCCAGTTATGGGGAACGCTATCTCAGTACACCGCTTTTCCAAGATTTAGCACCCGCTGCAGATGCTGTGACGGTTAGCTGATAGTTCTGTTGAGGAAGCCATAGCTAAAGTTTCTTTCCCAAGTTGGAAGTTAAAGACAAAACCAGGTTTTTACACTGCTTAATTGGAGAGAACGAGTTTGACAATCAGGAGGTTAAACATGGCAAGCTTAACTAGCGACCTCGCGCTCACTCTCACTTTCGGACTGGGATTAGCGATTCTAAGCAGTAGTTTATTCCGCAAAGAATCTCGCTCATTGGGCTTTCCAGCATTATTAGCCAGTATTACTTTTTTGGCTGCTGGTACTCTTGGGCTAGTGACCTCTCCGGTCGCATGGAGTGTCCCGCAAGATACAGGACAACCGGCACCTGAACAAGAGCTACAAGCAACCACCAGTGCAGGTAAATACATTGGTTTGGAGTATGTCCAAGGTGTCAGTTCTGAAAATGCGAAAGGGGATCAAGAAATTATCAACACCATTAAAGATATGGATGATAGTTTAGTGGTGCAATCCTCGAATGGCTCTGTTTTCTTGTCAGGAACAGTTAATAATCGTCAAACTGCTCGTTCTTTAGTTGATAGCACGAAAAAAATTCCAGGCGTCATTCAAGTATCCTATGAGCTTGGGTTAGAACAAGGCTAATTTCCTATCCAGTGCAGTGTAATTAATTATGCCGATAACCGGAGATTTTCTTAGACAACTCTCCGGTTAGTCTTTTGTTCATGCTCTGTTTGACTAGTTTAGAAAATATAGTGCCTGGTGTGACTCAAACTCAATTTCGTGTCATCTCACCCTACACCTTCTTTGACGCTCCCATCACCGGAGGTGAGGGATTCTTG
>CAZBPR010000193.1:0-5038 GCA_964493825.1 uncultured Dactylococcopsis sp. | reverse complement strand
ACTCCAAGTCATTCTTTTTCGCACCTATTGTAGCACAGGTTATCAGAGATGGTATCAGTTGTAATTTTTTTTGGTATGAAACCCTTTCCAAATCAAGACCTGATACCATTTTTCTAAATTCCTGAGATACTTGATCGCACTCAAGCCCTTTCTCTACGGCTTCCGACAGTTAATTAAGTCTCTTACTATTTTTGAAAGGTTTTTCAGAGAAATTTTTCAAGTTGTAATTACAGAAATTGTGTGTGGAGGGGGAAGTAAAGTTCGTAGAACTATTCGTTAACGATTCTCTCGTAAACCACTTTGATCATTTCTGCGCTCAGATTCTCCCGCAGTTCCTCATCATTCATCACACGGGCAAAAATCTCTTCATTTCCCTCAATTCGTTCTACAAAGAGGGATTCCAGCATTCGCTTAAACACAGGTTCAAAGTCTTCGATCGCGTTGGCTTTGGCTGCTTGACGTAAGGATTCATTCGCGATCGCGCTTTCTTGGACTTGATCAAAAAATAGCTGATCAGCAAGGGTAAACTCAGTTCCGTGACGTTCATTGAGTTTGTCAATTAAACTAGAAAGATTGGTATCTTCTTCCTGTCGGCGCGTTCCCGTTTCTTTCGGTCCTGATAAAGCATTTGTTTCACCCTGTCTTAAATCAATGCTTCCCTCGCTAATCTTTTGTAAGCGATAATATTTGAGTTCCACTTCATCATCAACTTTTACGGCGGGTTCGTTTTGAGAACGGGGTAATTTACTCAGCAAATAGCGTCCAAAGGTATAGAGTTTTTCTAGTTCGGAATCGCTATAGGGAATAATTTGAGAGAGGAACAAATATAAGTTGCGGAAGCTGATGAATTGGCTTTTAAACAGGGCTTGTTCTTCTTCTTCTAACTCAGTGTAACGATCAATCACGCGATCGAGGATGTTATTGAGTTTTTGATGTTCTCCCCCTGTGGGATTAGCGCGGTTGCGATACCAAATCTCGCACCACTGATCGATCTCGCTACTGTCGAAAATTTGCCATTGTTGGAGAGTGTAAGCCAGTTGATCTAAGCGATGGGGATCGGGTTCTTCTTCCGCTTCACTTACTTCGTAGTAGGGGTTAAAGGCTTTGTAAATCTCTTCAGGTTCATTGACGAAATCTAGAACAAAGGTATCCTGTTTTCCAGGCGCGATCCGATTGAGGCGGGAAAGGGTTTGTACTGCGCGTATCCCTGACAGGCGTTTGTCAATATACATGGTATGGAGAAGCGGTTGATCAAACCCCGTCTGGTATTTATCTGCTACTAAAAGCACTTGGTAATCATCGCTGGCAAATTTTTCGGGAAGTTCCTTTTCTTTAATCCCCTCATTCATCCCCACTTCCGAAAAGCTGTCATCTGAGAAGTCGTCTAGCTGCACTTTCCCCGAAAAGGCGACTAATGAGCGAATATCAGTATAGTTGTTGGCTTGCAGCTATTTATCAAACGCCAGCTTGTAGCGAACCGCGTGTTCTCTGGAGTTAGTCACTACCATTGCTTTCGCTTTTCCTCCAATTTTGTGGCGGGTATAGGTGCGGAAATGCTCAACGATGATTTCTATTTTCTGATTGATATTATGGTCGTGGAGGTCAACGAAACGGGCGAGGGCGCGGGCTGCTTTGCGTCGGGGAAGTTGCTGATCCTCAACGGCGGTTTGGACTAAATGGTAATAGCGTTTGTAGTGGGTATAATTCTGTAAAACATCGAGAATAAAGCCTTCTTCAATCGCCTGACGCATACTATACAAGTGGAAGGGAGATTTGCCATTTTCTCCAGCTTCATCGAACACCAGCAGCGTTTTATATTTGGGAGTAGCGGTGAAAGCAAAGAAACTAAGATTCGGTTGTTTGCTGCGTTTGAGTTGTTCCCGCAACATGGCTTGTTTCGCCTCGTCGGTGAGGTCTTCTTCTTCCTCTTCTAAATCAAGGAGTTGTTCCGCGATTGCCTCTGGCACCGAGCTTCGCTCGATCGCGCTTTCTATCCCTTCTTGATTAAGGATTTTCTTTAACTCCATCGACATTTCTCCGCTTTGAGAACTGTGGGCTTCATCCACAATCACCGCAAAGCGTTTCCCTTCAGTAGAGATGTCAACGGTTTCCCCTTTCTTCTCCATCGTTTTGATCGCTTGAGAGATAAAGGGGAATTTCTGGAGGGTGGAGACAATAATAGGAACTCCCCCTGAGAGGGCTTTAGCCAGTTGTTGAGTTCCTTCGTCAATCTTCTGTACCACCCCTTGTTTATGTTCAAACTGGTAGATGGTTTTCTGTAACTGGTCGTCTAAAACGACTCGATCGGTAATGACAATAACAGAATGAAAAATCTTGTTGTCATTCGCATCATGGAGATTAGAGAGGCGATGGGCTAACCACGCGATCGAGTTGGACTTTCCCGATCCTGCGGAATGCTGAACTAAATAGTTATGTCCAGAACCGTTATTTTGAGCATGATTGACCAGTTTGCGAACCGCATCCAGTTGGTGATAACGGGGGAAAATCAGGGTTTCTTTCTTCTCCCGTTTAACGCCATTGTTTGTGGTGACGGTTTTCTCTTGGGTTTCCAGATGCAGAAAACGGGCAAAAATATCCAGTAAACTCTCTCGGTTGAGGACTTCCCGCCACAGATACCCCGTTCGCCAGTCATTTTCAACGGGAGGATTCCCTGCGCCATGATTGTGTCCGCGATTGAAGGGGAGAAAGACAGTGCTTTTCCCAGCCAGTTTGGTAGTCATAAACACCCAGTCGGTATCAACCGCAAAATGAACCAGACAGCGTTCCTTAAAACTAAATAGCCGTTCTTTCGGATCGCGATCGTTCCGATACTGTCTTTTTGCATCTTCTGCGGTTTGTCCACTGGTGGGATTTTTCAGTTCGCAGGAGACAACAGGGAGTCCATTAATCGCCAGCACCACATCTGGAATCGCCCCGCTAGCGGTGTTAACTTGACGGGTAATGGTGAGGCGGTTTTGGTTGTAGCGTTCCTCTGCTTCAGGATTCATCCCTGTATTGGGGGCAAAATAGACCAGGTAAGCGGTTTTGCCAAAACATTTAAACCCGTGACGCAGAACCGTCAGCATTCCTTTTGCTTGCAGTTCTTTTTCTAAAGTGTCGAGGAGGATAGTTTCTGCTTTTCCCTTATTACTGGCGCTGAGGCGTTCCCAGAATTTGGGTTGGGTGTGTTGGATAAAGTTGATGATATCTTTGGAAAAGAGAGCGCGTAGGTCGCAGACCGAGCCGTCAGGCATCGCGATCGTAGTCTTGGGGATTGCCTTTTTCGTAGCCCCCTGCAGTGGTTAGATATTGTTCGATCGCTTGCTCAAAGTAGGTTTGAAGTAAGCATTATTTTCCCAGCGTCATCACCTTCCTACATTATGTCTCAGTTTACAGGTAGTTTGTTAGTTGTCTGCAATAATCTAGGAAGAGTTAAAAATCCAGACCTTTCCAATCAGCCAAGTAGGAGAATAGAAAAACTAATGATCACCCTTGACGATTTACTTCAACAACGAGAAAAAATTTTAACCATTGCTCAACGTCATGGAGCGTTTAATGTTCGCATTTTCGGTTCGGTCGCGCGGGGAGAAGCCAGAGATCGCAGCGATGTAGATTTTTTAGTTGATTATAATCGTTCTCGTCGGTCGTCTTGGTTTCCAATGGGGCTGATCGAAGATTTGGAAGCGTTGTTGGGAGTGCGGGTAGATGTTGTCACCGAAAAGAGTTTAAAATCCCGTTTGCGCGATCGAGTCCTCCAAGAAGCAAAACCTTTATGAGACGGGACTCGGAACGACTACAGGATATTTTAGATGCCATCGATCGCATTCAAAGTCGATTTGATCTTGATCAGATTGAGGATGATGAAATGCTTCAGGTTTGGGTGTTGTATCACTTGCAAATCATTGGCGAGGCTGCCCGCGCCCTTTCTTCTGAAATCATGCAAAACTATTCTCAGGTTCCTTGGTCAAAAATTGTCGGTTTGCGTAATCGTGTTGTGCATGAGTATTTTGATATTGATCTTGATATTGTCATTGATATCGTTACCTACGATTTACCTGAATTGAAGGAGCAAATCACAGAGATACTAAATAATTATAGTGACAGTGAATAATGTTCAATTGCTTGCTCAAAGTAGGTTTGAACTAAGCATTATTTTCCCAGCGTCATTACCTTCCTACATTATGTCTCAGTTTACAGGCAGTTTGTTAGTTGTCTGCAATAATCTAGGAAAAGTCATTTGTTGTTGATTGCAAAACTACTATGCCCACCGCCACTGACATCGGTACACTGATCACCTATTCTTTAGAAAAGGGTTGCCCCATCATTACAGGAACACAAACCTCAGTCCGTTGAGTAGTTGTCCTTTACAAACAAGGGGCTAGTGCTGAGGAAATTGCCCGTCGTCGAAGGTAAGTAGAGACCTTGAAGAAACCGTTAACCGATTAAAACGAGTATTTTACGCTAATTTAGACGTTCCCGAAGAAGCTTTCAATATGCAAGTTTTTTATACCAAAACTCATTGTGGAACAATCGGATGTCTCATTGGAAATTCGATCATCAATGACCCTTACTTCCAACAGCATCATTGGGGTGCGGAATGTGGGGAATAAGGAAGCGAGGCAGTAGAGCAGGGGACTGTACTCAACGCCTTTTGTTTGGAGACTTAAGGCATGACAATGAAGCTACAAAGTAGACTGGAGAGTGGATACAGCCTTGAGACCTCTTTGAAAAGATAAGGATTTATGAGGTTTAAGCGACATCAAACGATGAGCTAAATCTGACCAAATGGTTAAGGCTTGAATCCCTCTCCTAAGAAACTGAATCAGTTGAAGGCTTGGGAATGACTTCAACTGATTCAGTTTCTTAGGAGATCGAGGATTAATTCGGGCGCGTCCGCAATCTGGTTATTATGTGAAAGCGAATGCGAATCACTTTCTAGCGGAACCGACGCCCTCAACCCCATCTTTAAATATTTGTTCGGTGGATACGTCTCTCGCGTTTCAGATTAATAATGCCGTACGTCATCCCGATGTGATTA
>CAZBPR010000192.1:0-5104 GCA_964493825.1 uncultured Dactylococcopsis sp. | reverse complement strand
GCCTTATATCCAACGGCTAAAGCACGTTGGTTTTACGGCGATTTCTATAATAGGTAGGCAGGAGTCTATTTCTAAGATACATTAAACCTCCTTCTAGAAACGGAAACTAGCCCTATAGACGCGAGGAGTAATCCCAAATTGTCAGATAACAATCGAGTTTTCTTAGAATGAAACTAAGTCAGTTGAATAGATAGGCGATTGAGTAATGGTAACATCTGACCGTTGGCTGAACTTACCGTCGAGTGAGGAACTCCCTTGTTCTGATGATACGCCTGTGGATAATGAAGACCAAAATTTGATTCCCAATATCTTACTGTTTTTGCTCAAGTTTTTATGGCGCGATCGCAACAATTGGTTTTTTGGCGTCGATATGGCAATTTATCACACAACCGGCGTGAGTCCTTATGTCCCGATTGTGCCAGATGGATTTTTAAGTTTAGGCGTAGAGCGTCATAAGGAAGGCTTGTCGCGCAAAAGCTATGTTGTCTGGGAAGAAGAGGGAGTCATCCCGATTTTTGTGCTAGAAGTCGCTTCCCTAACACCAGGGGGAGAATACGATCGCAAAATGACCACTTATGCTCAGTTGGGAGTGTTGTATTATTTGGTCTATAATCCTCAGTATTGGCAGAGGGATAGACATCAGCCGTTTGAGATGTATCGCTTGGTGAACGGGAGATACCAGTTAGAAATTGGCGAACCGTTTTGGATGCCAGAAGTAGGCTTGGGCATTGGCAGAGGATTTTATCAAGATGGGGAAATACAACGGGAAACCCTTTACTGGTTCGATGAACAGGGAAATCGCTATTTGACACCAGAAGAAATAGCAACGCAAAGACAACAGCAGTTAAGTGCAATGCAAGCGGAATTACAACGTTATCGGGAACAGTTTGGTGAGTTGCCAGAGTAATTAAGAATAAAATGCAATAATGCAAGGCAATACTGCTTCTTCCTCCGCAACAAGCCTCTCCATTCGCGAGTATTGGCGTGATCGCTGTTAAGCACCGAAGTGCAGACAAAGTTGACGAAAATGATCGCCGCGCTGTTCAAAGTTGTCATATTGATCAAAGCTGGCACAAGCGGGTGAAAGGAGAACCACCGAGCCTTCTTGCTTTTTTACCCGATTGATCGCTTCAATGACTGCATTGTCCATGGTCTCTACCACTTGATACGCTGAATAGCCCATTGCTTCTAAACGTTGGGCAAATTGATCAGCTGCTTCACCAATCAACAAAACGAGACTAGCTTTTTCTTTGATCAAGTGAAACCAATCTTTATCATTGCCGGTTTTGGCTTGTCCCCCTGCAATTAAAATAACTGGACTGGGAACAGAGGACAAGCCCACTGTTGCTGCTTCGTAGTTAGTCGCTTTACTATCATTGATGAAAGAGACGCCTTCAATTTCACAAATCGGTTCGAGGCGATGGGGAACCCCCTGAAAATTAATAATACTGTGCGCGATCGCGCTTTGCTCCACATTTGCTAAACGGGCGGCGCCAATGGCGAGCAAGAGGTTTTGTAAGTTATGTTCCCCTGCCATGGGAAAATCTTTAACATTCAAGATTTTTTCGCCAAAAGCAATAATGTCGTCCCCTTCAATATAAATGCCATGACTGGGCTTTCCCAGCAGTTGACTTTTTCCCTGAATACTCGTCCAATGAACAGCAGACCAGTCTTCTTTTGCTAAACGACGCAGATGGGGATCATCCCCATTGAGAACTTTTAAATGGGCGCGATCGAGCAAAGACTTTTTAATCGCAAAATAATTTTCGAGGGTGTAGTGACGTTCTAGATGATCCGGACTAAAGGTTGTCCAAACGCCAATTTCTGGGGCGAGTTTTTGAGAGGATTCAATTTGATAACTACTAATTTCTGCAATAATCCAATCCCAAGCCGTGTTTTTTAAGCCCAATTCACAAGCAGCATTCCCAATATTGCCACAAGCCGGGGCTTTTAAACCTGCCCCTTGAAATAAAGCAGAACACAGTGCCGTCGTTGTTGTTTTGCCGTTTGTGCCTGTAATCCCTACCCAAGGTGTATTCGATAAACTACGCCAAGCCAGCTCAATTTCGCCATACATGGGAATTTCATGTTCGCGAGCACGCACTAAAATTGGAATATCCCAAGGAACACCCGGACTAACGATGATTAAATTAGCTGTTTCAAGCGCCTCTAGGGTTGGGGTATCTTGTAGTTTAACGGTAATTGCTTCTTGAGCCAGGTCATGTTGACGGGCTTGTAAGGAGTCGGACATTCCGCGATCACTGAGGATGACCTCCCACCCTTGTTGCTTCAACAAACGAGCAGCAGCCACTCCAGAACGCCCGAGTCCAATTACGTATGCTTTCATCCTGTGTTTCTTGGTGTTCAATATTTTCCCCGATTATAAGAGATATCCCTTCTTCTCCAAAAGCGGGAAAAGAAGGGATAGGGGTTAGAATCTCAGCGATTTATGGTTTTGAGGATCCTACTTTCAGGGTTGATTCACTTAGCCCACAGGCTGCAGTTGCTTTTTCTTAGCGGCTTCTGTGAGACGGATCTTGCCTTCGTCATCCACATCCACGTAAGCCGTATCACCTTCACTGAGATCTCCCGACAGAATCGCTTGTGCCAAGTTATCTTCTAACAGACGCATCAGGACCCGCCGTAAGGGACGCGCACCATAGCTGACATCATATCCTTCGTCAATCACACGGTCTTTGAAGCGATCGCTGACCTCTAACTGAACCCCTTGCTGATCTTTGAGGCGACCGCCAATTTCTTTCAGGAGTAAGTCGGCAATTTCGCCCACTTCTTCTTTCTGCAGTTGACGGAAGACAATCACTTCATCCACCCGATTGAGAAATTCGGGACGGAAGTAGTTTTTCATCTCTTCTTGGACACGATTACGGATGCGAGTATATTCGCCATCGCCTTCAGTGTCTAATTCAAAGCCAAGTCCACCGCCACCTTTTTCGATGACTTGCGAACCAATGTTAGAAGTCATGATAATCAAGGTGTTTTTGAAGTCAACCTTGCGTCCTTTAGAATCGGTGAGATGACCCTCATCCAAAATCTGTAACAAGGAGTTAAAGACATCAGGATGCGCTTTTTCAATTTCATCTAAGAGGACAACGGTATACGGACGACGGCGCACTTGTTCGGTGAGATGTCCCCCTTCGTCATAGCCGACAAATCCCGGTGGCGAACCGATTAACTTGGACACACTTTGCGGATCCATGTATTCGGACATATCGAGACGGATCATCGCCTCTTCATCCCCAAACATATATTGCGCCAGTGCCTTGGTTAACTCGGTTTTACCCACCCCAGTGGGACCAGAGAAAATAAAGCTCGCGATCGGGCGATCCACATCTTTCATGCCCACACGGGCGCGACGAATGGCGCGAGAAACGGCACTAACCGCTTCACTTTGACCGATAATCCGTTCGTGAAGGGTATCTTCCAGATGTAATAAGAGTTCGGATTCGGCTTGAGTCATTTTGTTAACCGGAACCCCTGTCCAAGAGGAGACAATGCTGGCAACTTCTTCTAAGCCAACGACTGGGGTTTCTGCTGGCGTTGCTGTTGCTTCTTCTTCTCCCTCAGCGGATTTCTCTGCCATGGACTGACTCAAGTGCAAGCGCGAACCGGCTTCATCGATAATATCAATCGCTTTGTCGGGTAAATGCCGATCGCTGATATACCGATCTGATAGTTTTGCCGCAGCTTCCAGGGCTTCTAGGGAGATTTTAACCTTGTGATACTCTTCGTAAGGGCTGCGAATGCCCTCTAAAATTTCGATGGTTTGTTCCACAGAAGGCTCATCAACCATCACCGGCTGGAAGCGTCGTTCTAAAGCCGCATCTTGCTCGATGTACTGTCGATATTCATCAAGGGTGGTGGTCCCTACACATTGCAGTTCTCCTCGGGCTAAGGCAGGTTTGAGGAGGTTAGCGGCATCCATGCCGCCTTCCATCGCACCGCCGCCGATGAGGGTATGAATTTCATCAATGACGAGGATGATATTTCCCGCGTCTTGCACCTCTTTCACAATGCCTTTCAGGCGCTCTTCAAATTCGCCGCGGAAGCGCGTTCCCGCGACGAGTAAGCCCATATCAAGGCTGTACACTTGTTTATCTTGCAGTGCTTCGGGCACATCTTGCCGCACAATGCGTTGTGCTAAGCCTTCCGCGATCGCGGTTTTTCCCACCCCCGGTTCACCCACCAAGACAGGATTATTCTTGGTCCGACGACCCAAAATCTGGATAGTCCGTTCCACTTCTTGGTCACGACCAATAATGGGGTCAATTTCGTTATTTTGAGCTTTTTCCGTCAGGTTAATCGCAAAGGATTTTAAGCTATTATCTCCTTGCTGCTGTTGCTGCGGGTTAAAGCCAAAGCGGGATTGACGGCGCTCTCCCATGCTGGCGGCGGCTGGTGCCGATGGTTCTTCATCGCCAGTACTGGGATTATTCAACGCGTCTTCTAGGCGTGAAGCGACTTGTTGGGGATCTGCCCCTAACTGACTTAAGACTTTAGTCGCGACACCTTCTTCCTTGGTCATCGCCAGTAAAATATGTTCAGGTAAAATTGTCTGATGAGATTGCTGACGGGCAACTTCCAAGGCTTGTTCAAAAATCCGCTTCGCTCTCGGGGTAAACGGAATATTTGCCGGAACATTGTCTGTTCCTGACCCAACTAAGCCTTCCACAACTTGACGCGCATCTTTAAGTTGCACACCCAATTGATTTAAGATATTGGCAGCATCACTGCTCCCTTCGGCAATGATCCCTAACAGCACTTGTTCACTTCCTACCAGATTTTGCTTCATCCGGCGTGCCTCTTCCTGAGCCAGAACAACTGCTTTGATTGCTTTATCTGTAAAATATTCAAACATAGTTCCTATCGTCGATAGACTGCTTTCTTAACTTTTCTTATCTTCTATTTGGTTCCACTCTATCCTTCATTGTTAAGCATTCACAATGGGAATAGCCGTAACCCTAGGGGGGAATTTTACGATTTAGCAAGTTTTTTTCCGATTCTCCTCTTTTTGTAGTAATCATTTCAAGATTTTTGCTTTAAGGTAGCAATTGTATCTGTAAGCGGGACAACAATTTGAGGGATG
>CAZBPR010000191.1:0-5112 GCA_964493825.1 uncultured Dactylococcopsis sp. | reverse complement strand
CACCGTAAATTGTGCTGTCTTACCCGCTAAATCTTCTCGGGCGTAGCCTTCTGGAAAATTCACGGAAATTTCTTTGGTTTCTCCGGGATTCATCCCAACAATCCCCTCAACCATTCCTTCAATAAATTTTCCTTCGGCAAGTTCAAGCTCAAAATCTTCCGCTTGCGCCCCTTCAATCAGTTCATCGCTCTCTGCTAAACGTCCCTCATAATCAATGACAGTTGTATCACCCATTTGCGCCGGGCGATCTTCAACCGGAACCAGCGTGGCTTCTTCCTCCTGTTTTTCCTGTAAATAGTTTTCCACTTGTTCCGGGTCAGCTTTGACTTCTTCTGCTTGTACTTTCAGTGTTTTGTAATCTCCCAGTTGCACTTCTGGGGGCACATCCACCGAGGCACTAAAGGTAAAGGGTTCACCGGGCTTGTATTGCTGTGTGAGTTCTTCAAAGGAGGAACGGAGTTGATAGTTCCCTAAAGCGTCAATTTTTTCTTGTTCAATTGCCTCGTCAATGGAGGGCTGCAATAATTCTTCGATCGCGGCGGCTTTTAATCGCTCTTTCCCGAACCGCTGCACTAACACCTGGCGAGGGACTTTCCCTTTCCGAAACCCAGGAATATTGGCAGAACGGGTTAAATCTTTCAGTACCTTCTCGTAGGCTTTTTTGGTTTCTTCGGCAGGAATTTCGATTTCTAGAGCAATTTGGCTATCGGGCAGTTTTTCCTGGGTTACTTTCATCTATTACTCTCTTCTTGTTATAACTCGCATCAATAATTAATTCAGGTCTACCTGATGGAGCTGGGATTCTACTTCAGCCAACAGGTAGAGGCTTGTGTTAGTTTAAGGCAGAACTAAGGCAAAGTCCAAATGGTTATTGTAGCATTGCCAAAGACAGTGTAGAGTGAAAGAAGACTGGTTTTTAGATCAAACTACTATATTTTTTTAATCTTTAATTTTCTCTCATCATAAAGTAAATCATTAAATCTTAAGTTAGAAACCATTAGACGGAGGAAACCCATTTGTCAGCAGGAATTCGTGTCGCAATTTTAGGCGCTACTGGCGCTGTGGGAAAAGAATTGATTCAGCTTTTAGAAGAACGTTCTTTTCCGGTGAGTCAATTGAAATTACTTGCCTCTAGTCGTTCTGCCGGTCAAGTAATTCCCTTTCGGGGAGAGACTCTAACCGTGGAGGCGGTTAGCGCAGACGCTTTTAAGGATGTCGATTTAGTTTTAGCGTCTGCTGGTGGTACCACCAGTCAGGAGTGGGCGCAAACGATTGTCGATAGTGGTGCGGTCATGGTAGATAATTCCAGTGCTTTCCGGATGGCAGAAAATGTCCCGCTGGTTGTCCCAGAAATTAACCCGCAAGCGGCAGCCCAGCATCAAGGAATCATTGCGAATCCGAATTGCACGACGATTTTGATGGGCTTGGCGGTATATCCCTTACACCAAGTCCAGCCCATCCAGCGCTTGGTTGTGGCAACTTATCAATCGGCTTCTGGGGCTGGGGCAAAAGCAATGGCAGAAGTTAAAGCCCAAGCCCAAGCGATTTTAAATGATGAGACCCCAAATACAGAAGCATTTCCCTATCCGTTAGCCTTTAATGTTTTCCCGCACAATTCGCCTTTAAACGAACAGGGCTATTGTCAAGAAGAAATCAAAATGGTGAAAGAGACGCGGAAAATTTTCGACAGCCCGGACTTACGGATTAGTGCCACTTGTGTCCGCGTTCCCGTTTTACGGGCGCATTCGGAAGCCATTAATCTCGAATTTGCCGAACCGTTTCCGGTGGGAAAAGCCAAAGCGATCTTGGAAGAAGCACCAGGAGTTACCGTGCGTGAAGATTGGGAAAAGAATTACTTCCCGATGCCCAATGAAGCGACGGGAAAAGATGAAGTATTTGTGGGACGCATTCGCCAAGACATTTCCCATCCCTGTGGGTTAGAGTTGTGGTTAAGTGGCGATCAAATTCGCAAAGGAGCAGCATTAAATGCGGTACAGATTGCGGAGTTGCTCGTGAAGGAAAAATTATTGCACTCTACTCAATCGGCCGTATCGGTTTAAGAAAAAGAAAGAGCGAAAAAACAACAACAATGACAAGTGTGGACTTTGGACAAGTGCTAACCGCAATGGTAACGCCTTTCACAGTGGAAGGAGCAGTTAATTATTCGGTTGCGGAACAATTAGCCGATTATTTAGTCAGCCACGGAACGGAAACTTTGGTCGTGTGTGGCACAACGGGGGAATCTCCGACCCTAACTTGGGAAGAAGAATACGAGTTATTCCAAGTGGTGCAAAAAGCCGTGGGGAACCGCGGTAAAGTGATGGCGGGAACCGGATCGAATTCTACCCATGAGGCGATCGCAGCAACAGAAAAAGCCGCTAAGCTGGGGTTAAATGGTAGCTTACAAGTCGTTCCTTATTATAGTAAGCCACCGCAATCCGGATTGTATCAACACTTTAGCGCGATCGCGCAAGCCAGCCCTGATTTGCCAATGATGCTCTATAATATTCCTGGCCGCACCGGGCGGAACTTAGAGCCAGAAACAGTGGCTAAGCTAGCTCAGATTGAAAATATTGTTGCGATCAAAGAAGCCAGTGGGAATTTAGATCAAGTTTCGCAAATTCGCGCTTCTACTCCCAGCGATTTTGGCATTTACTCCGGTGACGATTCTCTGACTCTACCCTTGTTAGCGGTTGGTGGTAAGGGCGTGGTGAGTATTGCCAGTCATCTGGTAGGAGAACCATTGCAGCAGATGATTACTGACTTTAAACAAGGTCAATTAGAAAAAGCACAACAAGCCCACCTTAAATTCTTTCCTCTATTTCGCTCTTTATTTTTATCGACCAATCCCATTCCTGTCAAAACAGCATTGCGGTTGCAAGGTTGGAATGTCGGCGCGCTGCGATCGCCGCTCTTAGAATTACCCCCCGATTTAGAAACTCAATTAAAGGATGTTTTAAAACAGCTATCGCTACTTTAAATTAAGCGCTTTCAAACCTATTCCCGATTGATTTCATTGAGAGCTGTTGGTGGCAATTAGAACTAAATGTCCCGACAGAATAGGCTTTTTGTACAAATCAGCAATTATTAATTTTTTATTAGATCACAAAAAAAGGACAATACGAATCATGAGTAATAACGAATCACAACCTAACTTGAAAATTATTCCCCTGGGAGGACTGCATGAAATTGGTAAAAATACCTGCATCATTGAATATGGCGATGAAATGATCTTATTAGATGCCGGCATTGGTTTTCCCAGCCAGGATATGCACGGCATTAACGTTGTTTTGCCTGATATGACTTATTTACGGGAGAATCGCCATAAAATTAAAGGGATGATTGTGACCCACGGACACGAAGATCATATTGGGGGCATTGTTTATCATTTGCAGCAGTTTGATATCCCAGTGATTTACGGTCCCCGTTTGGCTCTGGCTTTATTGCAAAATAAATTAGAAGAAGCAGGAATTGCTGATCGCACCACCTTAAAATCAGTGCTGCCTCGGGATAAAGTCCAACTGGGGGAATCTTTCTCTGTAGAATATATTCGGAACACCCACTCCATTGCTGATAGTTGCTGTGTCGCGATTACAACGCCGTTGGGAGTGGTGATTCATACCGGTGACTTCAAAATTGACCATACTCCTGTTGATGGCGAACATTTTGATTTTCATCGCCTTGCTGAATATGGGGAAAAAGGCGTCTTGTGTTTGCTGAGCGACTCAACAAATGCGGAAGTACCTGGACATACCCCATCTGAAAATTCAGTGCGACCTAACTTAGATCGGATCTTTGCCCAAGCCGAAGGACGCTTATTAGTCACTACCTTTGCTTCGTCAGTACACCGAGTTCGCATTATTTTAGAGTTAGCAGAAAAACATAACCGTGTTGTGGGAATTGTGGGACGCTCGATGTTAAATGTGATTGACCATGCCCGTAAATTAGGTTATATCAAATGTTCGGACAAGTTATTTGTCTCTTTGAAAGAGATTAATAAAACTCCCGATGAACGAGTGGTGATTTTAACAACGGGTTCCCAAGGAGAATCGTTAGCAGCAATGACCCGGATCTCGAAAGGAGAACATCGTCAAATCAGAATTCGGGAAAATGACACGGTGGTCTTTTCAGCACACCCGATTCCGGGTAATACCATTGACGTTGTCAACACCATTGATCGACTGATGATGATGGGAGCGAAAGTGGTTTACGGTCGTCATCAAGGCATTCATGTCTCGGGACACGGTTCGCAAGAAGATCACAAATTAATGTTGGCGTTAACGAAGCCGAAGTTCTTTGTGCCTTTTCACGGTGAGCATCGGATGCTGGTGAAACATGGCGAAATGGCACAAGCGATGGGGATTCCCAAAGAAAATATTGTCATTATTAATAATGGGGATGTGGTCGAAGTCTCGCGCGATCGCATTCAAGTGACGGATCAAGTGCAATCCGGCATTGAACTTGTGGATCATTCCGGTGTCGTCCATAAAGATATTATGAGCGAACGTCAACAACTGGCGCTTGATGGTTTGATTACAGTGGCTGTTGCCGTAGGAGCTGATGGGAAAGTATTAGCGCAACCCGAAGTCAATCTACGAGGCGTCGTCAGCCCCCTCGCACCAACAAAAATTAATCAATTAATTATCCGGAGTGTGGAGCAAAGCATCAAGAACTATTGGAGTAATTTACCCACAAATGGAAATGGCAAGCCAGTTGATCATGATATTGATTGGACAGAGTTGAAAATAGAAATTGAAGGTGGCTTAAAACGACTAGTCCGACGAGAATTAAAGAGTCAACCGACCACTATTTGCTTGTTGCAAGCGCCTAGTAAAGAGCAAGATGCCCAGAGCAACAAGAATGGTCACCGTCAGCAGGGTAAAACAGCTCCCTTTGTAGCCGCTAAGAATAACGGTAACAACGGGGCTGACTCGAAGCAAGATATCCGAGGTCGTCGTCGTCGCCGTCGTTCCACTGCCACTATTTCATCCCAATAAAGTTGATCGGGGCGAACCTTAATTCGCCCCGAATCTTTTTGGAAATTGCTAATTGATTGATATGGGTCGCCTGGGATTCGAACCCAGAACTAATCGGTTAAAAGCCGAGTACTCT
>CAZBPR010000190.1:0-5119 GCA_964493825.1 uncultured Dactylococcopsis sp. | reverse complement strand
AAACAATACGGAAAAGGAAAAACCTTTATTTCAACGGATGCAGGTGACTGATGACTTGGATGCTTTACTCGCCACCTTGCCGCCAGAAATTTCTAACCACTTGACCCATCATCCACAGCGCGGGGAATTGATTGAAGTGGTCATTGATCTGGGACGAAAGCCGGAAGCGCGCTTTGCCAATCATTGGGAATACCTGAGTGAGGCAACGGTCACTCGCGAAGATCTTCAATTTTGCAGCGATCGCGTGGGAATGTTTAGTGGCGATAATCGAGCAGGAATTGAACGTACCTTACACCGCATCAGCGCCATGCGCAACCGCACTGGAGAAATTGTCGGTTTAACCTGTCGCATTGGACGCGCCGTTTATGGCACCATTGGCATGATTCGTGATTTAGTGGAGACCGGTCGGTCTATTTTGATGCTCGGTCGTCCTGGTGTGGGGAAAACCACAGCACTGCGGGAAATTGCTCGGGTATTGGCGGATGATTTAAATAAGCGGGTAGTGATTATCGATACCTCTAATGAAATTGCGGGCGATGGCGATATCCCTCACCCTTCCATTGGACGAGCGCGACGGATGCAAGTAGCAAGCCCCGAATTACAGCATCAGGTGATGATTGAGGCGGTGGAAAATCATATGCCGGAAGTGATTGTCATTGATGAAATTGGCACGGAATTAGAAGCTTTAGCCGCCCGTACCATTGCCGAACGAGGAGTGCAGTTAGTCGGTACTGCCCACGGCAACCAACTGGATAATTTAATTAAAAACCCCACTCTCTCCGATTTGATTGGTGGCATTCAAGCAGTCACTCTTGGGGATGAAGAAGCGCGACGGCGCGGTTCACAAAAAACCGTCTTAGAACGCAAAGCGCTTCCCACCTTTGATATTGCAGTGGAAATGCTAGAAAGACGACGTTGGGTGGTTCATCAAGACGTATCCGTAACCATTGACCAACTCTTACGCGGACATGATCCGGTAACGGAAGTGAGATCGGCTAATGAACAGGGGGAAGTGGAAATTTCCACCCAAGGCGGTCAATCGCCAGGAATGAATGGGAAAAATCGCTTGCAAAATCCGGTGTTACCCCGTCCCACAGGGTGGCGTGCCTCAGGACAAATGACCCCCGTTGATCCGTCTCCCCCGCACAATCCGGAATTTGAGCAGATGTTGGATCAATCGTGGCAGCAACCGGAAGGACCAACGGAAAAAGTCCGCACACCGGGTCCGAATGGGGAAGATTGGCCGGTTTATGTCTATCCCTATGGCATTAGTCGTAACTTGTTGGATCAGGTGCTGGAATTATCCAAATTACCCATCGTACTGACTAAAGATATTGATTCAGCGGATGCGGTGATGGCGCTGCGATCGCAGGTGAAGAATCATTCCAAGTTGCGTCAGATGGCAAAAACGAAAGAAGTCCCGATTCACGTGGTCAAATCCAATACCTTACCGCAAATTAGCCGCACCCTGCAGCGTTTACTCGATCTTGATCCAACCACTTCCGAAGGGATGGATTTGCGGATGTTTAGCGAAAGTAGCAATCAAGACGAGATTGAGGCGCTAGAAGAAGCACGGTTAGCGGTAGAACAAATTGTCATTCCCAAAGGACAACCAGTAGAATTGCTCCCCCGTCCGGCAAAAGTCCGACGGATGCAGCATGAACTTGCCGAACATTATCGCTTGAAATCCGATAGTTTCGGGGAAGAACCGAATCGACGTTTACGGATTTATCCCGCCTAGTTGTCAAGTTATGCACAAGCGGGCACTGATTAAAATGACTGTCATTGCTATTGTTACGAACGGTCTGATTTTGATCGCTGCAATGACAGTTTCTTTTTTTTACTCTGTGGATGCAGAAAGTGTTCCCTCCCAAGCCTCGCTTCCTCCTTTACAATCTCATCCCCTTCCTCCTGCTTTAGCACAATGGCAAACTGCTTCTGAAGTGGGGGATTATTTTTCAGCGGTTGAAGAGAGTCCGTTGGGTTATTTGATTTGGTCTGAGTTTCCCGTCAAAGTTTATCTTGATTTCGGGAATACTTCTCGCAGTAAGCAACGGTTGCAAGAGTGGGTTAACGCGGTAACGACAGCCCTTGCGGAATGGGATGAATATTTGCCTCTAAAAAGGGTGGATGATCGCGCTGAAGCGAATATTATTATTGCGCGATCGCGCCCTCCCCTCAATACCACTCGTAACCCAGAAACCGGATTAATGGAGTTTTCTCGCGCTCGTAATGCCCGCACCCATTATAAGTTTGATTTAGCAGGGAAACAATTAATTCACCGCATGAAGATCGAAATCAGCCCCCACCAAAGCCAAGCCCATACCCTAGCGACAGCACGTCATGAAATCGGTCATGCTTTAGGGATTTGGGGACATAGTCCGCATCCTGATGATGCCTTATATTTCTCCCAAGTGCGACAATCCCCTTCGATTTCACCTCGGGATATCAACACTTTGAAAAAGATTTATCAACAGCCTACTCGCTTAGGCTGGAAGATTGTTTCTCCTGATCAGAGCAAGAATGTTTATTCCCAAACTAAACTTAAATCTAACGTAAATTCGGGCAAAACTTCTTCTCCAGAAACTTGTTGTGGATCATCTAAAACTTCTGTTACTTTCCCGGGACGATAAATTTCCACTTGTTTTTCGAGGGGATTAATTAACCAACCGAGTCTAACTCCATTTTCCATGTATTCTGTTAGTTTAGCTTGTGTCTCGGTTAAGGAATCGGTTTTTGAGCGTAACTCCAAGACAAAATCGGGAGCAAGATTGGGGAATTTTCGCTTTTCTTCAGTTGATAGATTATTCCAGCGTTCTTGTTTGACCCAAGCGACATCAGGAGAACGAATTGCATCATTGGCTAACTTAAATCCAGTAGAAGAAT
This sequence comes from uncultured Dactylococcopsis sp., assembly GCA_964493825.1. Classification (GTDB taxonomy): domain Bacteria; phylum Cyanobacteriota; class Cyanobacteriia; order Cyanobacteriales; family Rubidibacteraceae; genus Halothece. Next base: position 2,233 of record CAZBPR010000190.1, on the reverse strand, counting down.
CAAATACTTGTCCGAGTTGTTTCCGGCGATTCCAAAGTCCAAATTCAATGATTAACTCGGCATTACGATTTCCCGTTTCACCTCCAGTTGGCGACATAATGATTAAGTTTCCTTGTTGACTTCTTTCAAACTTTAATTGTAAGAATTGCTCATCATCAAGCTTTAAAATTGGTTGCAAATTGAGAGTATAAGTATTCATCATCCTTGACAGGTTTAAGGAATTTGTAAAACTACAAACTCTTGTTCGGGGAGGTAGCTACGAAACTGAGCGCGATCGCTGAAAACAGCAATAATATTGAGAAAAATGTCTGGAGACATTCCTAAATCGTCCCAAGGTACCGATAATTCCAGACAATCATTAAAATAAAACTTTGCTCTGGTGCGACGACCAAACCAACGATTATGATCGGTTGCTTCTTCTAACCAAATCGTTTCTTCAACAATATTAATTCCGAGGTGATGATGATATAAATAATTGAGTGGAGGATGTTGGGGAACCTTGTGTAAGGGAAGCTGACTATTAATTAACGTTACCCCCGGATAGAACCAAAATAAGTGTAACTCTGGCGGTAAGTTGGTACCCGGTTGTCCTCCTTTTTTGAAATCAAACCGGAAATAAAAATTGAGATGATCTAAGCCATACCATAAGCGCTTGACATCACTATTCTGGTGCATCGCCCCACTGGTAGCAATATCAATCCGCCCGGCTTTATCCCAGTCTTGTTCATCAGCAATACCATCAATAAAGGGATGAATAAAACTAAGAGGCGGATGGGATTTTTTCCGTTGATGAGACTCTAGGGGGTGCTTGAGATCTTCGGGAATTGGGAGGTGGAGTGCTTGATAAATATTGGCAAGGTGATTGCGAAAGAGTTGATCAAAAATGGCATCTTGATTTGAGGAATGTCCTTCTCCAAACCACCAAAACCAATCGGATCCTTCTGCTGCATAGAGGGCTTCCCACGCTTCTTCGCTGGCTTCAGGATGTTGGGCTAGGGTTTCTCGGGCGGCATTGAGTAAATCCCAAGCCCGATTTTTTACTGGATCGCCAATCCAAGTGGTCAAATCGCCATCGACCCAAGATCCACTGTGTAATTGTTGACTGGGTAAGGTGGCTGTAGGGGGATATTTTTCGAGAAATTCAGAAACAGTCACCAGTTCAATGCCGGGATGATCGCTAAGGCTTTGATAGAGGGTTTCTAAAAAAGGTTTCCCATCTTGAAGATACTCTTCCCAACAATTTTCGCCGTCTAAGGCAATGGTGACTAACCAGGGATATTCAATGGGTGTACCCAAACGTTGCGCGATCGCGTCTAAACGACCAATAAAGTCTTTCGCTGCCGTTTTTGCCGACAGTTTACTGTAGGTAAAGCCAATTAAATCGGATAACCGATGATCGCGGAAAACAACATTTAAATCGCCTTGAGGAGTCGGGAGACGATAGGGTTGATAGAGTAACTCTGGGGCATAAAGGGTTCCTCCTTCATTGCGATGGAAAAAATGATTGAGCGTCCAGCCCAAAATTGCTTCATCGGAACAAAACCATTTAAACCCAGCAGCAGCAATATCAGACAAAACCTGTGGACTAATCGCTTGTTCTGAGGGCCATAATCCTTGCGGTAAGCGATCAAATTGGGATTGATAGATGGCTTTTGCTTTTTCTAAATGAGGCGGGATATCTTCTTGCCAACGAAAACGATGTTCCGGCAGAATAATATCGGGAATGGCAACTTTCGCAACGTTAGTATCCGCCAGTAGAGGAAGAATGGGATGGGTATAAGGACTGGTAATAATTTCCAGTTGCCCCGTTTCTTGCATCCGTTTATGTTGCGGAAGAATCTGGCGAATAATCTCTTGCTGTTTAGCGTAGATCTGTTGCCGATCTTTTAACGTAAAGCCTTTCCCTTTCTTTAACCAATCGGCAATCTCAGGATCATCCCAAAATAGAGGGTCAATCCAAGCTAAATTATGCCAAGCCAGGAGGTCGCTATAGTCTTGTTGCGTCCAATTGTGTAAGCACCAAACGGCACCATGTTCTTTACGTTGCTGATAAAGTTCTCGGTAGCGGGGATGGGGATCAATGAGCGTGCGATAGTTGGCATCAAAAAAATGATTAATGATGTATTGCCGTTTTCCGCGATCTAAATGCTTTTCCGGAGTTAAAGTTAGATCCAAATAGGGATCACGGGCCTTTCCTTGCGCATAATCTTCGAGTTGTTGCATCAGCGTTGGA
>CAZBPR010000189.1:881-5128 GCA_964493825.1 uncultured Dactylococcopsis sp. | reverse complement strand
TTCAGCGCGTTGAGCTTCCTGTTGAGCTTGTTGAGTTGCTTGTTCAGCGCGTTGAGCTTCCTGTTCAGCAGGAGTGAGAATCCAGTTTTGATTTTGGTCATACCAACGCAACCACAGCCTAGAGATTCCCTGATATTCCCCTTCCCATAATCCTAATCCTAGTTCTGCTTCTTCCAACCAGACTCCTTGCTCTTCTATTGATAAGGGTTGATAGCGGTTCATCATTAACCCAAAAGCACGAAATTCATTCGTATAGCGATTAAAGACAAAATAATAGGGAACTCTTAAGATTTGCTCGTAAACCGTCCATTTATTAGGAGGCTGACCCACTTCTCTTAAATTTTGCCCTAAGTCTTCTTTCTCGGTGCCAGGAGAAAGCAATTCTACCACGACAAAGGGATTTGCCCCTTCTTGCCATGTCACATAACTTAAACGGAGGTCTTTTTCTTCATAGAGGCGCGATACCCCTAAAACCGCAAACCAGTCGGGGCGTTTATACCATTGGGTATGATGCACATCATAGTATAAATTCAAATCACTTGCGGTAAACACCTGATTACTGGGGTAACTTGGGGGGCGAAAGGTGAGGCGAAGCAATTCAGGCTGGAGAAGATGAAATTCGTCGGGCAAACCGGGTTCCTCCGGGTCTTCACTGGGTAAATCATACATGGTGGGCAGGGTTTCTTTTGGGGGAAGCGGAGGATTGCTTTGATACATCATTCATTCCCAGGGTGAGGTTCTCTGTTTATTTTAAATTAGGGGCTTAGGCACTCATTCGTTCAACAATAAAGGGCATCGCTAAGCGATAGACGACCCAAGCCAGGAACAACCCCCCCATTGCCAAACCACTCGCCAACCAAAAGGCTAAAGGCTCGGAAACAGTACCTCGCGTTGCTAATTCTCGAATAGTCACCAATAACGGTGTTACTGGATTCAAGCCGACAACCATGCCGAATAGCCCAGTTTTCGGCGGCGGATAAATCACTGGAGTCAAAAATAACCAAGCACTGGTCAAAAACGTTAATCCACGGGTAATGTCTTGATACAACGCTCCCAACGGCGCTAAAAATAGACCAAACAAGGTTCCCAGAGCAATTAAATGAATCAGCGCCACAGGTGCTAAAATGACTGTCCAACTGACCGGAATTTGATACCAAAGAAACAAGCCAACAATCAAAATCAACTTAATCGCAAAATTAAATCCCACCTGCCCAATTTGCGACAAAATCAATGCCTCACGGGGAAAATTAATCTTTGCCAACATCGCCTTGGCTTTGGTTACAGCTTGAATCGGTCCATTTAAAGCCTCCACAAACGTTTGCCACAACGCCATACTAAACATCACATAAGCCGGATAAGGCAAATCTGTTGCCCCGATACTCACCACTTGCGCATTATTAGCAAGAGTTAACCCCACTGCTGTCGCAATGGGAGGAATAAAAGCCCAAAACACCCCTAAAAAGGACTGTCGATATTGGGCTTTGAGATCGCGAATTAAGAGTTGCCACGCCAATTCCCGGGAAGCCAATAAATCATGCCACATCTCACGAACGAGTTGTAAAGGATGTCGGAGACGACTTTCAGCAGTATAGCGGGTGTGGAGTTGATGAGATTGCCTTGGCATAGTTTCAGTAAATGCTAAACGGAGGTCCGTTTCCCTAAGAGGCGGAGAGCAGAGATTGCTCTTTACAGCTTACCCGTTAATCTTTACCAAACTGACAGATGATTGTGGGCAGCGCGATCATGTCAATACAACTGTGAAATGACCAAGCTTGACCAATGCTTACGTTCCCGGTTCTCTGGGAACAATTTGCATTTTGGGAATTTGAGTAATCCTTTCGTAGAGATATTCCGCAGCAACCGAGTTCGCTTCTGAAGTGAGATGGATGGGGTTGACAAAGGCTTGGTTGGGGAAGTCAGTATAAATCGGATACAGATTAATGCTCTCGACATTATTCGGAAAGATTTGTTCGAGTTGAGCATTGGCTTTCGCTAACTCAGTATAAGCATTTTGGACTTCTTGAATATAATCGTTCCCCAGTTCATTAATAATTTCTTGTTCTTGGCGGGGAAGGTTCTCTAAATTCCGTCCTGTAATTTCTGGCTGGACAGCACTAATCAGGGGAATTCCAGCACCTGCTGTCAAGCGTACCATTTGCAGCTTATTCTGCCGATACCGTTTCACGCGTTCCACAAGTTCGCTGGGTTGTTGAGGAAGATAAGAAACCAGGGGTTGAGTGGGATTTTGATTTAAAACTAAGGTAGTTTCAGTGGTGGGAACTGGCGGTGTTTTCATCCAGGTGGTGGCAATTTGGACTAAATCGCTTTTCTGTCCCCAGTTATTCAGGGGTTTACGCAAGTAGGCTCGAAAATGTTGAGGAGCGCTACTGAGATAGGTTTCCACCAGGGGAATATCGGCAAATGGCTGTTCACTAGAGAGCATTAGGTCTTTATAGCCGCCAATGACAATAATTAAGTCGGGGTCGTAAGGGAGAATTTCCAAAGCCAGTTGCGCCAGTTGATTCCCCGAGGCGTAACCGGGAACTGCTGCATTAATGACCTGATAGTTCCCTTCCAGGAGGCGAGGGGTTTTTTCCAGCAGACGAATTCGATCCGGTTCGTAAAAAGGCAAAACCTCTGGTTGATATTGAGCGGGTTGGGCGCGTTGTTCTTCCACCCGCTGATTGAGTCGTTGTTCTAGTTTTTGCGCGATCGTATCTTGATTACTATTATTGCGATAGCCAAAGGCACTGGATCCCCCTAAGATAAAAACCCGGATTTCATCACTCGGTTTCTTTTCAGGAATCGTCACGTCTTCTCGCCACCCTTGTTCATTAATTTGCCAGAATTGACTTTCTTGCTGTGGCACCAATTGATATCCCGCAATGGGATGACGTTCTACTTTGAGATCTCCACTTTGGGGTAACCCTTGAATCGGTTGGTCATTGGTCAAAAACTTTAATTGGTAGGCTTGGCTGAGAGCAGAATTATCTTCCTGGCTCACCAGACGCGGTGGTTTCCCGGTAAAACTAAAGAAGAGTCGAACAAATACTTCTAAAATGATGAGCAATAAGGGAATAGAAACGAGCAGCCAGACAGGGGAGACTCGTTGTTGACGCGGTTGGTTTTTACCAATGTAGAGTTTTCGACGAGACTTAAACATAGGAGTTTCAAGTAAGGAACGAAGTTAGTTTTGAGAAAGGGTGGAAGAGGGGTGAGGAGAAGATCGATGTTTTAGCCATACACCAAGGGCAACCAGAATAACAATCGCGATCGCGCCCCAACCAAGGGGTTCGGGTAACCAAAACACCACTTCAATTTGATTGTTTGCTCCGGGTTGTAAATACCATACCGTTTCTGTGCCGCTTTGTTTCACTAAAGATTGATTTTCTTCAGTTGTGGGGCTGATAATGTTCATTCCCCAAGGGGTCCGCAAGCGAAATTCTAAATCGAGAAGAGAACTGGTCCCCATTAACAACGAATTTTCTCCTTTGATGGTTCCCAAAGCGGTTAAATCAATGTTGAGTTGCAAGTGAGTGCGTTGCAAGAGAACAAAGTTATTTTGATCAGTGGTCAGTTCTGAGTCTAGTTGGACTAATTCGCTCGGGGGTTGCGTCACTTGCGAGCGAGTGGGATTAAAAAAACGATTGAATTTCGTTTCTAATTCTTGGGCATTGGCAAAAGGAATGGTCAGTGCCACCGCTTGCGGTGAAAGGCGCTGAGTTTTTCCCCCAAGTTGTCGCGATCGCGTTTGCAAACTGCCTAACCAGTCTTCAACATCGGCTTGACTAAAGTTTGTTAGTTGTTGACCTAATTCTATGTGTTGGACAATTTCCCCGCGGTGTAAACCATTAAAGTTAATGCCCACATCGTAGTGAACACAACCGGAGAGAAAAAGGGGAAGCAATAAGAGTAAAAGGCGTTTCCAAGCAGACTTGATCATAATCCGGTGATGGACGACAACTATTCATCATAGTGGGTTGTCGAGTTGAACAGAGGCATAAATAACGAGACGAATTCCTTAATTAATCCAGTTTCTAGAAAACGTGTCAAGATACATTACAATGTGTTACGATTTATTAAGCTTGTGACTTAACATTTTATCTTCGCTTTCCCTTCATGACCTTTTTTAACGTAACAGAACCTGTCCTCCGTCGTAAACAAACTGCCCTTGACGTGCAAGATCTGTGTGGATTGCTTAAAATCAACATTGAAATTGGGAATAATCAAGTCTTTTCTGCACTTTA
>CAZBPR010000189.1:229-871 GCA_964493825.1 uncultured Dactylococcopsis sp. | reverse complement strand
TACTGTTATGGAGCGCGATCGCGCTGGCAATTTTTTCCTGTGGTCAGTTTCTAGCCATTAGCTGGATCACTCAGGCTTATTTATCATCGCTTCTGACTTTAGCAGCGATCGCAATCATGATCCTGTTCACTCGCTTCTGGACACAAGTCGAACAATTATCTTGGGTCATGTATTTCTGGAGTGGTTTAATGCTACTGAGTTTAAGCCTGACCAATTTAGGTATTTTGGGCGGTTGGGGATTGATTCTCCTTAATTTGTGCCCCCTCTGGCTGGGAAGTTGCGGTCTTGGGTATGTCGTGACCGGTTTCGGATTGCGTTCTCGTCTCTTCCTTTTGATTGGCTTAGCACATCTCGGGGGAATTCTCCTCTTACCCCTGATTGCCAGCTGGCAATTTTTATTTACAGGTTTTCTCATTGCCAGTAGCTTAGCTTTGTTATCCGCAGTGCAGTGGGATATGCGCGAACCGATTGCTTCTCCTGTCTTATCAACCGCTGAGCAAGAATTTAACCGCCAACAGCAATCATTTAGACAACAACACAACCATTAATCCGGAAGAACTTTAGAAAAAGTTTAATTTTTTTGTAGTTTATCTTACAAAACCAGTAACAATTATCTATCCTAGAAATAAGGTTATTTAGTGA
>CAZBPR010000189.1:0-219 GCA_964493825.1 uncultured Dactylococcopsis sp. | reverse complement strand
TAGTGAGTACTCAGTAGCATTGCCTCTATCAGCAGTTTTGCTGTTTGGGCTGAGAATTTTCTTCCGAAGGAGAACGACGTCAGGAAGAAAAAGGGCAATTGAATCAATCAAGCGCGAATTGAATCATGAAATCATCCAACACAAGTTTTGATTGAGTTACGGGTTTGGGGTTTTTGTCGTTTCCCCCAATTTGCAACTTTGAAGGGAGTGCGAAACCAC
>CAZBPR010000188.1:1399-5146 GCA_964493825.1 uncultured Dactylococcopsis sp. | reverse complement strand
CGTCATGTTTGGCTTGACCACTACGATTACTCACACCATTGGTGTTTTTGGATTCGGTTTAATTGCTTGGTTCGCATCGCAATACATCTTACCGGAACAATTATCCCCTTGGTTGAGTTTAGTTTCAGGAGTAGTGATTTTCACCATTGGCTTCCGTTTAATTCGCCAACGGTGGCACCGAACTAAACATCATCATCATCACCATCATCACCACGACCATTCTCACGACGTTTCTGATCATCACTCTCATCACAATCATCACCATCATGACGTCAATAATATTGCCTCTTGGCGGGATATTTTGGCTTTAGGCATTTCCGGTGGGTTAGTTCCTTGTCCAGCCGCTTTAGTTTTATTATTAAGTACGATCGCGCTGGGACAAATTGGCTATGGCTTAATGTTAGTTTTAGTCTTTAGTGTGGGCTTAGCGGTGACTTTAATTGGTTTAGGCGCATTATTTATTTACGGCAAACAACAATTCCAAAAATTTCCCCAAGCGCAGTTCGGGCTGCAAAAATTGCCTCTTCTCGGCGCGATCGCGATAACATTGGTGGGACTGGGTATTACCGGAAATGCAGTTTTAACGCTGATTTAAATTGATTCCTTGTTGCGTTCAAGTTTGAATCTATAGAAAAATTTGAGCCAAGTTTCTGTCAAGACAACACTTAGATTAGATTTCTTAAACTGGAACAAACCGATTGACAATCGCGTTCCAAAACGAAGTCAGCCAAATTTCGTCCTGCCTTAACTCAGGCTTTTTGCGAATGGCGGCAATAATGCGGTGCAACACAAACCCAATTAAAAATACTGCAACGTGCTTTTTCCATTCTTCCACTTCTCGAAAGGCATTTTCCAATTCCGGGGAATCATGTGCAGAAGGTTGAAACTGAGTGTTCGGAGATTGCAGAAACACCCGAATTTGCGAGATAAACTCTTCCGGCCATTCTTCGTTAATTTCGTAAATAAAAAAGAGCCGAATCACTTGCGATCGTTCTTCCACAGGGAGATGGCTGTCAGGGCTGAAGTAAACGCCATCGACTTCGTACATGGAATAGCCCACATAAACCTTGGGAACATCAGCAGCACATTGCTCAATAAAATCCTTACTGAACGCATCGCTTAATTCTGGCCAGTCCCGTGATAACATTGCCTGAATATCATCGGCATTTTCCAGCAAATATTGCCTAACCGCTTCCGACTTGCGCCCTTCAGTTAATGCATTGTACAAGGGTTCCTGGAATCCTGATTTCTTAGGGAGATAAATCTCGAAAAATATAGCAGGTCGTCCCCGCTTAAACAGATACTGCATTGCCTGAATTTCCACTCTTGTACCAATCATGACAATGCAATTATCCCATGTTTGCTTTTTTCTCCTTGTCAATCAAAGACTTGGTTGTAAGGAGTGCAATTCGCTGCTGACTTAAATGAGAGAGCAAATCCCAGTCTGGGAGGGAATTCAATTCGATCAAAGGTTAGCTCAGGTTCCAGAACCTGTTCATATCTCTGATCGACTTAGTCGCTGAATCGGTTGAAGGCTTGGAGCGCGATCGCGCTCTTTAGATTTGGTATCTTGAAAGGTAAAAATATAGAAGCATTAACACAAAAGCTAAATTATTGCAGTTGAACCGTCTTACAGGCTAGAGAACAAAGCAAGCCATTGGTTATTTGCCAAGTTTTTTTCTGATGCGATTTATGAGAATAGTCAGTTCTGGCAAATTTAAAAAATTTGCGATCACAAAAAAGATAATAACCGCAACCATAGAAGGAAGAATAATTTGCCCAATTTCTAATAAGAGGTTTTCATGTCCCAGCCATTTTTGCCAAATCTGACTGCTGCTCCAACTACCCAATCCAGCAAAAATTGTTCCACCAATTAAAATGAACAGGATTTTGCCCCACTCTAATAACGGTAAGCCATTTAATCTCCGATTAAGTATCCATAACATAACCCCCATAGAAGTAATATTGACTCCAACAGTAGCAAGAATCAAACCCGGGGTTTGGAAGAGATTAACAAGCAAATAATCTAAGATGAGATTCAGAAAAATATTAAAAATACTAATCCTTAAAGGAGTTTTTCCATCACCAAGGGCATAAAAAACTCGAACTAAAACATCTCTTCCTAAATAAAAAAACATTCCTACCCCATAAGCAATTAGAGCAGGAGCGACCACCTCTAATGCTGCTTGGTCAAAAGCATATCGTTGATAGATCAATCGAACAATAGGAAAAGCTAACGTCCCTAAAATAGCAGTTAGCGGAAGCATGGTTAAGGCAGAGAGTAATAAGCCTTGGCGAATTCTAATTTTTAATTCTCCCCAGCTTTCTGGAACAGCTAATCTGGAAAATACCGGTAACATTGGCACTAAAATCATATTAGAAATAATGCCTAATGGAGTTAAAGCAATGTAATTTGCATATTTCATTGCTGCTGCCGCATTATTAATATAAGAGGCAAAAAATAAGTCCGTATAAACATTAATATGTAGCATTCCAGACGAGAGCGTTGCCGGTGCCATTACTCTTAACACTTCTTTTACACCGGGATGGGAAAACTGGAAACGCAGGCGAAATTTTCCTAAACCCGATCGCGCTTGGGCATACAGCTGAATTAACCACTGCAACGCTGCTCCTAATAATGTTCCTCCCGCTAAAACTATTCCTCCTAATCTGGCATATTCAGCGTTCAGTAAATCATTGCCTAAAACAAGAGCTAACCCCGCTAACCCCATAATTACCGCTAGACTAGAAAACAAAGGACTAATTCCCGGTAACCAATATTGATCAGAGGCATTGAGGGTGCCAAAACCAATGCCAATTAGTCCCGCTAAAACTGCCATCGGTGCCATAATTTGCAGTTGACGAATGGCAATAGCACGGACAGCTTCTCCATCAGGGGTTGCAGTTAACCCTGGGGCAACTAAATCAATTAAGAACGGTGCAAACACCACTAATAAAATAGTGACGAATAGTAAAATCCCGCTGACTAAAGTCGTAACCGTTTCTACTAAAGGGGCTGCTTCTGACTTATCTCGCCGGGATAAAACACTGACTAAGGCACTATGAAAGGGACCGTTAATTCCGCCTAAAAGAATTAATAAAAATCCTGGAATAATGTAAGCATATGCATAGGCATTGACCACTGGACCCACACCAAATGCTGCAGCAATAACTTGCTCTCGTACTAAACCAAAAACTTTACTAATCAGCGTCGCGATCGCGACAATACTGGCAATACTCGTTAGTGAACGATGAGAGGTATTTTTTCCTGACACAATGAAGTTCCTAAGAATATGAATGGGAAGAGTCGCAAATTCGTGCGAGTGGTTGGGTGGGGAATACCCACCCTAACTCAGGACGATTACTGTCCAATTATTTTTTTCTCTTCTACAACTGTTTCATCACCTTCAGAAGCTGTTTCCGCTTCTTTTGTTTCCGAGGTAGAATTGGTTTCTTGATCTGTGTCCTCCATTACCGTACTCTCAGCGTTCACTTCTTCTTTGGATTCAGTGACTGCTTCGGGTTCCTCAACAGAGGACTGTTGAGGAACTGTTTCTGACTCTGTCTTATTTTCTTCTGTAACAGTTTCGGTTTCAGGAGACGTTTCTCCCTCTTTGGTTTCTGAAGGAGTTTCCGGTGCTTGCTCTTCGGTTACGGTTTCCGGTTCAGTAGGAGTTTCTTCCTCTAGTGTTTCCTCTTCTGTTGCTGCTTCTGGGGCTTGCTCTTCGGTTACGGCTTCCGGTTCAG
>CAZBPR010000188.1:0-1299 GCA_964493825.1 uncultured Dactylococcopsis sp. | reverse complement strand
CCGGTTCAGGGGGAGTTTCTTCCTCTAGTGTTTCCTCTTCTGTTGCTGCTTCTGGAGCGGTTTCTTCTCCTTCCTCAGTTTCTTCTGGTACAACTTCTTCTTCCTCAACCTCTGGTTCCGGAACCTGATAGTCAGCATCAACAATAACGCGAGCTTCTTCGGCAGTTAATTCTCCTCGGACTAATTTAGAAAGTGTATCTTCTCCTTCCGGCTGATAAGTAAACAATCTTGCCGCAGTATTAAAAGCATTTTCAATGAGATTACCATCCCCATCAAGGAGTTCTAGCTTAATCCAGTTTTGTCCCACTTGAAACCCTTCAAGGTAAACCGGTAGCCAGTTATCCATAATAAAACTTTCGCCATTAATCGTGGCGCGTACCCGCCAATCTCTCTGAGACTCAGGATTAATGGCTCCACTCTCTTCTTCGCCCAGTCGTATCGGAGCATTAGTAAGATAATAATCCAATAAAACCGGTTCTGCACCATAAGTTCCTTTGGGACGACTATAGGTTAATAAAGGTTGCTCTAGATCGGGAGCATTTTCTCCGGTTTCTGTAAATAAATGAAAGGTGACTTGCGCGTAAGCTCCTTCATTTTTAAAGCTTTCGTGCCACGGACGAGAAGCAAACATCCGAATTGTATGAGTTCCCGGAGAAAGGTCTTCAAAAACAATGGGGTCATCCGCAGAATAAACAGCACGATAAGGTTGGTTATCTAAGATGACATGGAGATGAGGTCCCATTCCCAATTCTTCATTTTTGAAAAGAGGATAATCTTTGACATCAACTTGGATACTCACGCGAGTATCTGCAATCACTTCGCCATTTTGGGGGCTAATGATCGAGACTTGCGGTTGATAATTATCAATGGTTTGTCTTAATTCCTCAAAAATTGCGGGTGGGGCAACTTCTGTGAGTACTGCTTTTGGGGCAGACACTGCTTCTGTTTCTTCAGGTTTGGGCGTCTCTTTTCCACTACCGCAACTCACTAGCCCCATGCTTAACAAGCTAATGAGAAGCGTACAGCAAGCCAATTTTGCCCATTGCTTGATTCGCACTTGCCAAAGCAACACTTTCGGCATGAAAGCTTGCCCAACTCGATTACGATTCATTCTTGTCGTTTCTCTAAACACGATTTGATATTTCCTCAGTACGTCTTTTCTGTGCTTAACTGTATCAGAATTAGCTGCCCATCAAATGAGGAACAAACCGATCTCTGTTGTTATCAAAACTTGAACAATGATCAACAGAAAAAACCTCTCCCATTTAGAGAGAGGCAATTTATGTCGTGGCTAATCGT
>CAZBPR010000187.1:4393-5161 GCA_964493825.1 uncultured Dactylococcopsis sp. | reverse complement strand
CCAGGTTTCTAACCCGTTTGATTCGGTTGCACTGAGAATAACGATGGAGTATTCTCCCACATTAAACTGTTCTTCTACAGTGACACCCAAAGCATCTGCCGATGGACTTCCCATCGCATTCGGAGCACTTGATTGTTGAGATTCTAAAGCAAAGGGACGGACCGGGCGACAGGGATTATCATCAAAATACTCTACTAAACGCGGTGCGCTAAAACTATCGATCCGTTCAATAATTTTAGGGTCTTGAACTTGCACTTGTTCCTCTTTTAAAATAACGGGTACAGGAACAACAAGGGCAAAATTTTCAAGTTCTCCCTGATAATCGTTTGCCATGGTTAAGACTGTTCGCTTACCATCGCGGGCAATAATAACCTGTGAGGCTTGATTATATAAATCGCCGTCAGCTTGGGCAACATAGAAGCCACAAAAAGCAAAAGCAGCATTAACATTAAAAAGAAACGCTGCGATCGCGCTCATTAAAATCGCCAAAACTTTAAAGCTATACTGCTTCATTTTTAGTCCCTCCCAATTGATAAGTTGTCCAATTCCAATTAAATCGCTTTCCTTGCCAAATCGTATCCACAATTGGCGTTAATAAAGAGCAGAAAAATAGGGCAACAAAAGGAGCCGTCGTGAGAAAGAATTGATACTTTAGGATTAGGGTCAACAGCGCGATCGCGCTTGCCCAAATCACTCGTCCCCATTTTCCATCAGGAATGGAACGGGGATCACTGAGCATGAAAAAGGCAAATAATAATAAACTGCCAC
>CAZBPR010000187.1:0-4383 GCA_964493825.1 uncultured Dactylococcopsis sp. | reverse complement strand
AATGAGAATTCCCATGCTATAAACCAGCAAAAAAACTGCGGTAGTTTCCCAACGTCCCAGCCAACTCAAAATCAAACCGCCAATACTAACAAATAATACTGCTAAGACAAAAGACTCACCCCACTGTCCTGGTGAAATCCATGCTTGATCGGTCAAACCTAAAACAGCAATAATGCCAAAATTAGCAGGATTAAATAAATGCTTTCCTCGATATTTAATTAAAAATTTGCTTAAGATTGCACAACCACCTGCGAGTCCCATAACTGCTAATGAATTGGTTCGTAAGAGTAAACATAACCCCAAGCCAGTAATTAAAGCACTACGAGAAATAATTTCTAATTTTCCTTGTTTTTTAATCAAGAAATTCGCTAAGTATTGAATACTGACAGCTACCGTAAGGGCAGTCATTACAGTTTGATAATCAATTCCAAAATCAAAGCTATGACTCATCACTCCTAACGCTAAAAACCAACTGAGTGCTAAAACCTGTAAATCTCGCAAATCAATTTTTACTTTCGGCATTGGCTTCATTATCCATTCATCAAGTTAACGCTAAATTGAAGTTTTCTCATTCATAGAAAGTGATACGACTGTTGAAATTCTTTTAACCATTAGCACAGAAATTACTTAATCGATCACTGTTTTGATTACGGCAGTGTTTATTAACGCAAAAAAGATCAGATTTTGATCTCTTTAATCGTTATAAAAATTAATATCGCACTAAAGTTTTATAACTTTATTCGGCCTCAAGAAATGAAGAAGGTTAAGTTTTGCAACCTAACCGAACCATCAATGTTTAAGTTTTCAGGGCTGAAGATGCTTATTCTCCATCAAGACTCACTGCACCCGCACCTGTAACAATTAACAATAATAAGCCTCCAATTAAGCCTAAGTTTTTGAAAAAGGCAATGGTTTCATCCGGATTAACCCAAAAATCATGAAAGATCAGAGTTGTGGGAATCAAAAAAATGATTAAAATTACAGCTCCTAATTGTACTTTAAAGCCAATCAAAAGTGAGATAGCCCCAACCAATTGAAAAATAATATTTCCTGCTAGTAACAAACCAGGAATGGGTAAGCCCATTTCTGCCATTCCAGCTTGAGTTTCACTAAAAGTAGTGAAATTCCCGATTGCACCATTAAAGAAAATTAAGCACAGACAAATGCGACCAAAAAGAGGAAGATAATTCATAAATAATCAGCTTTGAGCAGCGAAACGATATTCTCAGATTACCTTAGCGTTCAAAGTCATTATCGCTTCAGAAAAAAAAAGCCAAGTGACAGACTCGCAATAGCTTGAAAACACTACTCATGGACTTGATTTTTCATGATTGTGTCTAGTCAATAATAAATTTGATCTTTATTACATTTTACTTGTATTTTAAGTATTTAAGGCAATATTAAGGTCACTTTTGTTACGTAATATTATTGATTGACACTTACTTATTCACCCTGTAAATTAACAAATATATTGAAATAAATAGTGGAGGAGTGAGCGTCATGAAAAGCTTAGTGATTGTAATGATTATTAGTGTTTTAGGATTAGGTTATGTTTTCCCTGCTTTAGTGATGAACTGGATCAAAAACTCTACAGAAGAAGTGAGTAATGTTAGCAGCCGTAATGGTGAGGTTGCTGTGCAATCTACTTCTGCAGACTAATACACCACTATTTATGAAATAATATCTACATATTTCTGGACAACAAATAATATTAGATTCAGCGGCAGAACGTTTGAACAGAGATAAGTGGCTGATTCGTCTAGGAAATTTGAATCAATATATTGAGAGTTACCTCTTGTCTGATTGAATGAGTAGGAAATAAGGTGAGGTTCTAAGTTACTGTCTCCCCATTTGCAATGTTGTATTTTATACTAAATGTCTTCATTCTTGCTCAATGCGATCAGGTTAAAGGAAAAAGCAAATTGAGAGCCATCAAGCAGCATCTCTTGAGTTGACAGGAGGAAAGTCTGGGATAAACGTTTCAACCTCAGAAGCAGCAAAGGCTAATACAACCTTTGGTAAGATTTAGAGAGAGCACTGATGCCGGGGATTTATCTCTTTGGTAATGATGCCTTGGTATTAGTGTGAGAAATGGGTTGTGACGGATAATCAGTTGTTAGCTGATGGTCATGAAAGTTAAAAATGAGTCAAGTTTCTCTGCGCGTTGCTCAAGTTAAAACAAATTCCAGCAGTGGGTTGAGACGTTTAATTGCTTTTACGCCGCTGAGTGTCTCCACATTGCATTTGATCATTATGATCGCGCTTCCTCTCTTGCGTTACGATCACTTTTTAGACAAAGCGATAAGAGAACTAGAGGAAAGAGGGTTTCTGCATCGATGGATTGATCAGTTTTATGGATTGTTTTGGCAACAGATTACTCCTGATTACATGGTTCAACAACAAATTGGGTGGAATCAGGCTTGGGCAGTTGGTTATTTGCTGCTTTCAATCATTTTCTGTTGGCTGGTTTTACGATGGGATGAGGCAAAATATGTGATTTCTGGTCTCACAGTCATTTTGTTTGGTGTTATTTATACTTTGATGCCTGTGGATGTTTTGCCCGATTTTATTCCCACAGCAGGGACATTTGATGATGTGATTATCCTTTTAATTAGTGCGGGTACTGGCTTTACTGTTTTAGGAGAAGGAGGAAAGAAACGACAGATCTTGAAAAAAGTACACGCTTCAGCAGAACAAAAACCACTCCAGGCACTAGAAATTTTATGTGAAGAATATGGTTTAGAACTTGAAATCGTACCCGATCCTAAAGAAAGTCAATAAATACCTGATTGCAGCGCTTTAATTTCCTGCTGCTTAGCTATTTTACACCGACCAATAGAAATGAATTTTATTCGTATTTCCAAATTAATTACGCTTGTTTTTGCCTTTTTCCTTCTCTGCGGATTTGAGTTTGGTTCTAATTACAAAGAGATGTATCAATCTCAAGTGGAGAAAACAGAGGCAACGCAGGAACAATTACGATCATATCGCGAAGAAAATAGTCAGCTTAAAGAGGAAAAAGCACGCCTTGAAGAAAGAATCAAAGCCTTAAAAAGTCAGCAAGAAGATGGGTTAGCAGTTTCAGAAGAAAAAAAGAGTCTTGATGTCATAGAAAACCGATTGAATCAGCGTGAAGAAGTGCTTAATGAGAGAGAAGAAAGATTACGAGTCAAAGAAGATGAACTGCAGACTCAGCGCGATGAACTCGGTGAATATCAGCGAAAAATTGGTGAAATAGAAGGTCGGCTTCCAGAATTGGTGGAGCGAAAAACTGAACTGAAGGCAGAAGTCGAGACCTTAAGCGTGGCTAGACAACAAGCGGAGAATGGTAAAAATTGGTGGAAAAATGTGGCACTGGTGGAACCGGCAATGATGATGCTGCTCTTCGGGTTATTCTACTTCCTCTGGAAACAACTGCAACCTCGCTATTCCCAATCATCGCCCCCGCAAACCATTGATGTCTGGGAAGGATCCAATCATCAATTAGCGGAGAAGAGTCAGGAGAAAAATATGCTTCCGAAAAGTGAGGAAAAGGCTTGAGAGAAGGCTGATGCCTTAATGGAGAATTTGGGAGAGAAATTGGCGACTGCGTTCATGCTGTGGATTTTGGAAAAAAACTTCTGGGGTTGCCGTTTCCATAATCTGACCATCTGCCATCAAGACCACGCGATCGGCAACTTCTCGGGCAAAACCGACTTCGTGGGTGACACACACCATTGTCATTCCAGTTTTTGCTAAAGAGCGCATGACATCAAGCACTTCTCTTACCATTTCTGGGTCAAGGGCAGAGGTGGGTTCATCAAAGAGCATCACTTTCGGTTGCATGGCTAACGCTCGCGCGATCGCGACCCGTTGTTGTTGACCCCCGGAAAGCTGTCCGGGATATTTATTAGCCTGATTGAGAATACCAACGCGATCGAGCAATTCAAATGCCACGTCTTGCGCTTTTCCTTTCTGCCAACCACGGACTTTCCGCGGTGCCAGCATGACATTATCAACCACACTTAGATGCGGAAAGAGATTAAATTGCTGAAAGACCATGCCCACTTCCCGACGAATGGCATCAACATTTTTCATCTTGGGGGTTAGTTCAATGCCATCAATAATAATCCGTCCTTTTTGATAGGGTTCCAGGGCATTAAAGGTGCGAATAAACGTGGATTTTCCGGAACCAGACGGTCCCATAACCACTACCACTTCACCGCGATCAACATTGAGACTCACGCCTCGTAGCGCATGAAAGCCATTACTATACCACTTTTCAACATCTTTCACTGTAATCACCGGTTCGTTACTCTCGACAGCGATGTTAGTGGTTTGGGTTTGCTGTTCTTCCATGTTTCTTGCTCCTAATATTATTGACGCTCCCATCACCGGAGGTGA
>CAZBPR010000186.1:0-5164 GCA_964493825.1 uncultured Dactylococcopsis sp. | reverse complement strand
TGTCGTCGTTTTACTCGGTTTAGCAATTTTCCTTGTTATTCGTGATACCGCCAACTTAGCTGTGGTTCAGGAACTGTTCCAATAATGGGATTGTCGCAGCAGGAACGGGCGTTAGCATTGCTCGCCCGTCTCACAAAGTTGTATCCGGATGCAACTTGTACCCTTGATTATGAAACGCCAGTGCAGTTGCTAGTGGCAACTATCTTATCGGCGCAGTGTACGGATGAACGGGTGAATAAAGTGACGCCAGAGTTGTTTGCCCGTTTTCCCGATGCCCGCGCGATCGCGCAAGCCCCTCGCAGCGAAATTGAAAGTCTGATTCGTTCGACTGGTTTTTATCGCAACAAAGCCAAAAATATCCAAGCGGCTTGTGAAATGATTGTGTCTGATTTCGAGGGGAAGGTTCCAGACACGATGCAAGAGATTCTCAAGCTACCGGGAGTCGCCAGGAAAACGGGGAATGTCGTGTTAGCCCATGTTTATGGGGTCAATGCAGGGGTGACGGTTGATACCCATGTTAAACGGCTTTCTTTGCGGTTGGGATTAACCGAACATACTGATCCCAAACGGATTGAGAAAGATTTGATGGCATTACTACCGCAACCGGACTGGGAAAATTGGTCAATTCGCTTAATTTATCATGGTCGCGCGGTCTGTAAGGCAAGGCAACCCTTATGTGAAAGCTGTTCCCTCGCCGACCTTTGTCCCTTTCCCAGTGGCAATAGCAATTAAATTCGATAAGATAGTGAAGCAGTATTTTTAAGGCATAAATTTTTTATGGCAAAAAAAGGAATGATTGAGCGCGAGAAAAAGCGCCAAAAATTAGTGGATAAGTACGCTGAAAAACGAGCGGAATTAAAAGAGAAAATTAGAACGTCTGAGTCTCCTAGAGAACGATTTCAATTGCAACGCGAACTGCAACGTCTTCCTCGCAGTAGTTCCCGTACTCGTCTCCATAATCGTTGTAATGTTACGGGTCGTCCGCGCGGTTATTATCGTGATTTTGGGCTCTCTCGTAATGTTTTCCGGGAATGGGCGCACAAAGGCTATTTGCCTGGTGTCGTTAAATCAAGCTGGTAATAGAATTTTAACGAATTGACCCTCTCTAGAGAGAGGGGGAGGAAAAGCATTTCACTCTAAGTCAAGGGAAAGCTGATAAATTTCTTGGCGAGATAAAGACGTGATTGCAGCTAATTGCCGACTCGCCTGCGATCGCGTCACTCCTTGCGCTAAAATTTGCTTTAATTCGGTTTTAATTTCCTCCACAGACAGATTCATTGCCGCTGTTTCTTCTTTACCCGCAATCACAAGCGTATATTCTCCTTTTGGAACTTGCTTGCTGTAGAAGTCAAGCGCCTCTTCTAGCGTGGTATGGTGAAAATCTTCATAGAATTTCGTTAACTCCCGTCCCAGCATAATAGCGCGATCGCGCCCCCAAGATTGAGCTAAATCTTGCAAGGTTTGTTTGAGTTTATGGGGGGATTCATATAAAACAATCGTTCGTGTTTCCTGCTGAAGCGTAGCGAGACGCTCTTGTCTGGCTTTCCCTTTTACCGGTAAAAACCCCTCAAATACAAAACGGTTCGTTGGCAGTCCCGAAACAGCAAGGGCAGTAATGGCAGCAGTTACGCCAGGAATGGGAACAACTGCGA
This sequence comes from uncultured Dactylococcopsis sp., assembly GCA_964493825.1. GTDB lineage: Bacteria > Cyanobacteriota > Cyanobacteriia > Cyanobacteriales > Rubidibacteraceae > Halothece. The sequence goes on along the minus strand of CAZBPR010000186.1, from coordinate 3,512 downwards.
TCTTTGCTCCGACACAGACTTTGACCAAATCATATCCTGGATCAGAAATGCCTGGCATTCCCGCATCGGTAACAAGAGCAATGCTGGTTCCTTTTTCTAGTTGCTGGATCAATTCTGGTTCTCGTTGCTTGCGATTATGTTCGTGATAGCTAATCTGTGGCGTTACAATGTCATAATATTGTAACAATTTCCCCGTGTGGCGGGTATCTTCAGCCGCAATCAAATCAACTGTTTTGAGGGTATTGATTGCTCTGAAGGTCATGTCTTCTAAGTTACCAATCGGTGTTCCCACTAAATAAAGCGTCCCTGCCATTGCATTAACCCTACATCTAAATCAACAAAAATATCCCCCTCACCAGAATGAAGGGGATTGTCATGGAAAACGAGAAGCAAAACTCACTGATCTAACGGATAAAAAAGCTTGGTTTCATCAGAGTATTGCCAGCGAATGTTTTCTGGGTCACGGTTTTGTGTCCACTCGGCAAAATCAGGATCAGATTTTCTTCTGCCAAGGGTACTGGAATGAACACTCAGTCGTTTGGCAAGTTCAGCTTGAATTAGAGAAATATCCTCTTCGGCTGTTGCAGATTGCGGTGGTGCAGTTGCAACAGCGTGAGCATTTTTTTCAGTTTGAGAAGGAACGGTTGATTGCTCAGTTGCAGTCGAAGACGAAGCCGTTGCAATTCCGTTGCCTTCCTCTTCTGCTTCCTCACCTTCTAAGGTTGCCAAAGATTCCGGTTCTTCAAAAAAGTTTTCCACGGCACTAGCGGTTAGGAAGTAGTAAACGTGCCCTTGATTTTCTAGTTCTCGACGTTTTGCACTAAATTCTGTTGCTTTATATTCTAAAAATTTACTGGCTTTGTTGCCTTCAATATTGGCTTTCATGGCAAGATCGACAGGGGTAACGCATCCATTGTTTTCTCGAATCAGTCGATTAAAGGCAGGATTGACTTTGCCAACAAATCTTTGCCATTGCCATTGTTGAACAACTTGCCAAACGATAATGATTAAAAGTAGCGCAAGCAAGACCGGCCATGCGGTTGCAACGACCACTGCAACAAGCGCAATCGGGATAATCAGAACTAAAAAGCCAGTTGCACCACTGTCAATTACTTTTCCAGTCATGGGTTTTCGTGTTGAGTTGTCGGCAATTGCAGAAACGATTTTTGGGTGGTAGAACTAAGATTTTTCTACACCAAGAGTGGTTTCAATTTACTCTTTTTCTCTATTATCTACGATTTCACAGATTTTGTTGCGTAAATTTAAATCAATTGCGCAATTATTTTTAATTACGATTTATAGCTAATCTAAAATGGATAAACTTACTAATCTCAGCAATAAAGTTAGCCAGAATGTCCGACTCATTGCCACGGATTTTGATGGCACCGTTACGGAAAAGGGTCAGTTGACTGGGAATGCAATTGAGGCATTCTGCCAGTTGCAGAAAGTTGGTATCGCCGTTGTGATTGTTACCGGACGGTCTGCCGGTTGGGTTAATGGGTTGCGCCACTATTTGCCCGTTGCCGGCGCGATCGCGGAAAATGGTGGGGTATATCATTCTCAACCGGATACCCCCCCTGATTGTCTGGTTTCTCTACCATCCCTAACACAACATCGGCAGAATCTTGCCCAAGTCTTCCAAACTTTACAGATGACGTTTCCTAATCTGCAAGAAGCAACAGACAATCCATTTCGTTTTACCGACTGGACATTTGATGTCGCGGGATTATCAGATGCTGATTTAATGCAACTGAAACAACAATGTCAGCAACAGGGATATAGCTTTACCTATAGCAGCGTCCAATGTCATATCAAACCCCAAGGGCAAGATAAAGCAACCGGTTTAAAAACAGTGATCGCCAACTATTTCCCCAATTTAACTCCAGCAGAAATTTTAACGATTGGTGACAGTCCCAATGATGAGTCTTTATTTAATCCTCAGTTATTTCCGCTTTCAGTTGGGGTGGCAAATATTCAACATTACACCGAACAATTAATGCATACGCCCCAATACATTACAGAAGCAGCCGAAGGAAAAGGCTTCTGCGAATTGGTAAATTATCTAATTAGTCATTAGTCATTAGTCATTAGTCATTGGTCACTGATTGATGATACTTGCCGGGAGAAAGACCGTTAACACTTCTCCCATTTCAGCACGTTGACGAACGGTTAATTTTCCACCGAGGGCTTCAAACAGATTTTTCGTCACATTTAAATTCAAACTCAGACTGCCGGTTTCCGGTTGTAAAGTTAGCAGCTGACCAATCGATTTCCCTTGCGGTTGAACAATATCTTGACCAAGGTTGGGCGCATTTGAAGTTTGAGACAACAATTGGAGTTTAATTTGACTGCCAGCAGTAGTCACTTGCACTTTCATTTTGCCACCGCTGGGTAAGCGCGAGGTAAAGTTTTCCATCAATCCGGTTAAAACTTGCGTGAGTAATTCTGGACTACTAATGACTGTTGGCAATTGTTCAGGAAGGATGACATCTAATTCCACATTGCGTCGTTTCGCCTGTTTTTTCCAATAGGGAATGCTTTTGGCAAATAAATCTTCTAGAGGAATGGGGCTTAGATTGACGCCTTGCTTGGCTTTCCCTTCGAGTTCTGTCGCTTGGAAAATGAGTTCCATGCGGTTAATTTGTTCGGTACATTCTTGATCAATGATCCGTAACCGCTTTAAGACATCTGCCCCTAAATCTTTACGCTTTAGTAATAAACGGGTCAACATCCGAATGGTCGTTAAAGGGGTTCTCACTTCGTGCGTGAGGGCTTGCAATAATTCCACATCCGGTGTGTTGTTTGGATGGACAGTGCTGTGCTGAGTAATGTGTTTTTCTGCTGGCAGATGATTTAATAATTGTCGGCTGAAATCGCTGACTAGGCGATAATGAGGGGCACAGAAAGGAAACTGTTCTCGTTTGTTTTCAATAAAAGCAAGTTGTTCAGGAGAATGACTGTGCAAGCGCGATCGCAGCGTCAACCAAGCCCGTTGCGTCACTTCCGGATCAAATGAAAAATCAAAGTGAGAGTTACCTTCTCGATCCAGAGTGAGTACCAGTAAAAGAGAAAATTCCGGCGTAAACACTAAGCAAAACTGCTCATTTTGTAGCGGATCATCAGCGGCTAAAGGCACAGCTTGAATGGTAGAAGAAGATTGTGCAGTTTGCTCTCCACGAACCGGTGCAAAAGTTAGTAAGCGTGAGGAATTTACCCCCGGAAACGCAATTTCAGGGGTAAACACAACAGTGGTTAAATCTTGTTCCGGTGCATTGGCTTTCGTCACGGGTGCTGGGCTAGACAAAATTAACCCTTGCGCGATCGGTTCGAGTAAAGACTCTAATGCCGCGATCGCGCCGTACCATTGTCGCCATCCTTGCAACTGATCCGTTGATTTCGGAACTGATGACTATTGGGTTTCTATCATTTGGCTCAATGCTGGCAACTGCTGAACACTCACCACTTGCCCCCTTCTACTACTAAACTTTTACCTGCTAACCCTGATCATAACT
>CAZBPR010000185.1:0-5170 GCA_964493825.1 uncultured Dactylococcopsis sp. | reverse complement strand
GCATTGAAAAAGAGCTTCTATGTTGAAACTTCACAGCAACTTGATGAACAGTGGCAATCCTGGCTAAAAAGCTGGCGTGACCTCGTCATTAACGACGGCAATTTGGCTGAGATATCAAAAAAGATGAAACAGACTAACCCAAAATATACATGGCGAGAGTGGTTGATTGTTCCCGCCTACCAACAAGCTATGCAGGGTGACTACACTTTAATTAGAGAGTTGCAAGAAGTACTCAGCTATCCCTATGATGAGCAATCGCAAGAAGTAGAAGATAAATACTATTGTCTAAGACCTAGCGCGTTTTCTAACGTTGGTGGCGTGTCGCACTATAGCTGTTCATCTTGATTTTGAATCAAAACTGAAAAGTTGGAATTAGGAATTAGGTTTGTTGAGCTGGTCATACCCGGAGGATATTATTGATTGGGAAATATTTTCTATTCGTTCATATCGACAGATACGGGCAAGCCAAGATTCTCACCCCTGAAGAAGTCCAGTTACCAGTACAGATTACGCTAACATACTTTACGTTAAAATAAAAATGATAATCATTATCAAGTTTGTTCATGTCTCTCAACCTCTACAACACCCTCACTAAGCGTCAGCAACCCTTTCTCCCCATTACTCCGGGTCAGGTGACCCTGTACTGTTGCGGAGTGACGGTTTATGACGATTGCCACTTGGGTCATGCTCGGTCTTATGTAGGGTGGGACGTACTACGGCGGTACTTGCAGTGGCTGGGCTACAGCGTACACTATGTACAGAACTTTACTGACATTGATGACAAAATTCTCAACCGAGCCAAGTCTGAAGGGACTACTATGGCAGCGGTATCTGAACGCTACATCCAGCGTTATTTCCAGGATATGCGTCACCTTAATGTGCTTGATGCCGACGAATATCCAAGAGTAACCGAGCATATAGGAGCAATTCACGAGCTAATTAGCCAGCTAGAAGCTAAGGGCTATGCCTATGCAGTTGGTGGTGATGTGTATTATCGAGTGAGGCAGTTTGAAGATTATGGCAAGCTCTCGGGTCGCTCATTGGAAACGATACACACTGGAACCAGCAATCGCGATCTAGCTGCTACCGCCAAAGCCGACTCGGTTGACTTTACCCTGTGGAAGGGAGCTAAACCCGATGAACCGGCTTGGGACTCACCCTGGGGACCGGGGCGACCGGGCTGGCACATCGAGTGTTCGGCAATGATTCGGGCGCGACTGGGGACTACCATCGATATTCACGGTGGGGGAGGCGATCTAGTGTTTCCCCACCACGAAAATGAGATTGCTCAGTCTCAAGCCGCCAACAGCAAGCCTTTAGCCCACTACTGGCTACATAATGGCATGGTGACGGTGAACGGGGAAAAAATGTCGAAATCCCTAGGTAATTTTACTACCATCCGCAATCTGCTGGCAGGACAGTGGGCTGAGTTCCCACAGCCGATAGACCCAATGGCAGTGCGACTGTTTATACTGCAAGGGCACTACCGTAAGTCCCTTGATTTTTCCAAAGACGCGATGACAGCAGCTTCCAGCAGTTGGCAAACCCTCCGCGCTGGGCTGAACTTTGGCTACCACTACGGCTCTCAACTAGGCTGGTCCACTACTTCTCAGCCCAATCTGGATGCGACGAAAGTGGAACAGTTCCAAACTGCAATGAATGATGATCTGAATACTCCCGTGGCGCTGGCGGTGATGTTTGATCTAGCTAAAACTCTCCAGAGGGAGAGCAATCGTCTGATCCATGCCGGTCACACCGAAGTGAATCCAACTCAACTCCGTCAGCAGTGGCAGACTCTAGTGCATCTAGCCCAAGTTCTGGGTCTAGAGACTTCACCAGAGGATAATATGCAGACTAATCAGCCTCTAGATGACGTGACGGTAAGCCGCCTAATTCAGGAACGTCAAGTTGCCCGACAAGCCCGAGACTTTGCCACTGCCGATCAAATCCGCGATCAGCTAGCAAGGGTAGGGGTGGTCGTAGTGGATCAGCGGAACGGAGAAGCCCACTGGCACCGACAGTAAAGGTGCTTTCATTACTAAGAATTTTCAAATTCAACGTCGTTGTCGTCGCAAAATTAACCAAGTAATGATCGGTGCGCCTAACAGTGCCGTCACTGCATTTAGAGGCAAGACAACATCCTGACCGGGCATTTGCGCGAGAGAATCGGCAAAGAGGGCTAAAGTCGCTCCCATCAGGGCATTTGCTGGAATTAATAACTGGTGATCTAAGGTGCGAAACAAACTGCGACACAAATGGGGAACTGCAATGCCTAAAAACGCGATCGGGCCACAAAACGCAGTGACAGTTCCTGCCAAAAGCGCAACACTAATAATAATTAAAGCGCGAGTGGGACGCACCGCTAACCCCAGACTGAGGGCGTGTTCTTCTCCTAATAACAAGAGATTAAGCGGACTGGCAAGACTTTGGGCAATGACTAAACCTAGCAGCAATACAGGAATAAAAATTTGCATCTGCGTCCAAGTGACACCGCTAAAACTGCCAAATGTCCAACTGAGATAAGCCTGTAATCGTTCCACTAAGCTAAAGTGCAAGAGAATGGTCACTAAAGCCGTTGTGGTGTAACCAAACATTAAGCCAAAAATCAGCAGCGCGAGGTTACTCCGCACTCGTTGCGCAACAATCATCACCAGTCCCATCGCTGCTGCTGCGCCTAAACTCGCTGCCATGACAATTCCAATGTCTTCACTAAAGCCTAATCCCGCTAAGAGGGTAGAAGAACCAGTTGTTCCCAGAGTTAAGACAACCACAGCAACCCCAAGACTCGCCCCCGCATTAATTCCCAGAAGAGAGGGACCCGCCAAAGGATTACGGAATAGCGTTTGAATTAAAAAACCACTGACCGCTAATCCTCCGCCAGCAAATGCCCCAGTGAGGGCTTTCGGTAAGCGAAACTGGAAAATAATCTCTTGCCAAGTTGATTGGGCGACTTCTCCGCCGAGCAAAATTTTCACGACTTCTGTGATCGGAATTTCCACTGAACCGAGGGCTAAACTCAGTAGGAGGGAAGTCATTAAGAGAAGGGAGAGTAACCCCATTAATCCCAACGAACGGAGTTGCTGAACCGTCTTTTTCCACCGAGTCTTGGTTTTACGAGTTGAAAGTCGTTGTGTTGTCACAGTGTTTACCTTCTTGAAAGCACGTTTGCAACACGATAAATCGCCGTTTCATGGTCGCCGTTGGGATAAAGATGCAATTGTCGAAACCCGGGTTGATGTAAGGTCGGATCAATGGTGTCATCAGAAACCACTTGCGTACAAGTGGAAGGACAGCCATAATAATCAACGCCGTTGCGGTGATGATGGAAGGCGTGATGAATATGTCCGAATAGAACAATTTTTACTTGCGGAAACTGATCGATAATGTTGAGTAAGGCTTGATCATTCACCACACCCATCTGATCCAGCCAATCGATGCCAATCCTAACGGGATGCTGATGAAGGGCAATCATTGTGGAATAATCCTGCTTTGCTTCTAATTCTGAATGCAACCAAGTTAGACTGGCTTCTGGTAATTTCCCTTCGCCATATCCTCCCAAAACAGTGGTTGTGGTCAGAGTAATTAATTGCCAATTCCCGACACTGACCGATTCAGGAGGACAAAATAAAGGATGATGCAAGTGGCGTTTCATGGTTTCAGGACAATCATGGTTTCCAGGTAGCCAAGAAGCGGGAAGATTGAGAGGACTCACTAAATTGATCAGATTTTGATAGGCTTTTGCACTCCCCACATCCGCTAAATCCCCTGTGAGAAGTAAATGATCGGGTTGTTGTTTTGCCACTTCTGCTAACACGGCTTTTAGGGAATGCCATGTCTTTACTCCCCGCAGTTCGTCTTCTGGGGATTCAAGGAGATGGGTATCGGTCAGTTGCGCGATCGAAATCGTCATAAAATTACTCCAGTTGGCGATAGTAAACCAGTTCGTGTGAGGGTAGTAATTCAGGATGTAGAATTTTAATTAAGTCGGCGAGGACAACATCAGGATTAACCATTCCGCTTTCCCAATAATCGTTTCCTCCTGCTGCATTGAGACGAGCATCATTGTTATAAACTTGGTTTTGTTGCACAGCTTGGAAATTGGCATAACGTTGGTCTTGTGCAATGGCATCTTCTAAACCCTTCCAATCTTGGCTGACATGAAGCCAATAATCAGCACGTCTCCCCTTTGCATACACTGCTTCAAAATCAAGAGGCACACTCCCTGCGGACTTATTCTCTTTCCAGATATAATTTGCTCCAGCATCTGCTAAATATTGCGCCACATAGCTGTTTCCTCCTGAAATATGCCATGTCCCACTGCGATTAAATCCCGTCAAGACAGTGGGACGATTTAAGGTGTTTTGCGCGATCTTTTTCATCTTTTCGTACCGCGTTGCAATCTCTGCAAACACCGATTCTGCTTTCCCTTCCTGATTGAAAAATAAAGCCGTAAATTTAATCCACTCTGCTTGTCCAAGGGGAGAAGATTCCATATATTCAGCGATAATTCCTGTAGGAATCCCCAATTCCATCAGTTTGGGAAAGGTATCAAATTTTGGGTTTCCTGTGCCAAATGTCATCACTAAATCAGGATCAAGACTGAGTAGCAATTCAAAGTTCAAACTTGATCCCTTTCTTACTCCTGGCATTTCTCCCTGTTCAATTTTCTCACGCACAGCAGGAGTATTGACAAGCTGGGGACGACCGACACCCACAAGGCGATCGAGCATTCCTAGCTTTTCTAAATGGGGAATATTCGTAGTAGAAAGACTGACCACACTCTCAACAGGAATTTCCACCACTTGCGCTTCCTCAAAGCCATCAGGAATGGGTGTGCCACATTGGACTAAAACATATTGAAATGTTACCTCTGCATTGCGCCAAGGATTCAGCACAGAAACGACTTTATAGTGATTGAAGTATTCAACGGCAAATCCTTCCGCATAATCTAAGTTAGTTTTATCGGGAAAATAGTCTCGGTTTGGGTCATATTCTGCAACACATTCTTCCCTCTCCTGATTCGGGGTAAGAGATGATTCGGTTGGCGTTGGATTGCATCCAACCAGGAGGAAAAAGAGTCCTCCTGCTAGGAAGGAAAAGTGACATCGCTGGTTAGTCATTAGTCATTAGTCATTGGTCATTAGTCATTGGTCATTAGTCATTGGTCATT
>CAZBPR010000184.1:0-5202 GCA_964493825.1 uncultured Dactylococcopsis sp. | reverse complement strand
CATTTGGTAACGATGGTCATGTAAAACTCTTGCCCCATAAGCGGATAACTTCAAAACAGCTGGTCCGCTTAATCCCCAATGGGTGATTAAAAGTTGTCCGGTTTGTCGATAGCTTTCTTTTCCTTTAACTGCTAATTGTACCGCGACATTTTCCACACTAATCCCGGCTAAATCAGCGAATCGTTCATCTTGAATATTAAAGGTAAATAGAGAAGGGATGGGCGGGATTATTTTGTGACCGAATTGGGTCAGCCATTGATAAGCAAGACGTTGACTTCCTGTTGCTAAAAGAGCGCGATCGCTGCTCAAATAATCGCCATTTTTTAACTCAATTATAAATCGTCCTTTTTCATAACTGACCCACTGCACTTTCACCCCAGTTTTCACCTTCACCCCTTGGGTTTTTGCCTCTTTCAGCAAACAATTAATAATCGTTTCAGAGTTATCGCTAACAGGAAACATCCGTCCATCAGCTTCTGTTTTTAAAGGAACCCCTCGGCTTTCAAACCAACTGACCGTATCTTGAGGTTGAAAGCGGGTGAATGCCCCTCGCAAGGCTTTTCCCCCACGAGGATAAGCTGGAACCAGCAATCTGGGATCAAAACAATGATGGGTAACATTGCATCTCCCGCCGCCAGAAATCCGTACTTTCCCTAAGGGCTGTTTCCCGGCTTCGAGTAAAATAACTTCCGTTTCCGGGGTGATGCTGGCACAAGTAATCGCAGCAAAAAAACCCGCTGCACCCCCACCAATGACGATTACACGCATGATTCTTGATTTATTTTTTATAAATCGGTTACCAATGACTAATTCAACAATAAATCCCGAATAAACAGTTCATAAACTGATAATACAATTTCCACCACAATGAGAATGACAATATACCATTCCACTCTTAAACTCGTCTTATGTTCCATCAACTCTAGAACCGTTTGCGAGGTGCGATAGATTAAATCCAATTTCCGTTCTAAAGCATGATGACGTTCTTTGATTTCATATTCATCTTCGAGGCGCAAATAAAGATTTTCCAGTTCTGGGACTTCCCACAAAAGTTCCGGTTTATCAATGATTTCCACTCGTGCAACCATCTTATATTGAAAGAGAAAGGTACTCCCTAATTCATGAAGCAATTCTTTTCCCGGACGGGTTAGTTGGTAATTTTTTTGCAAACTTGCGGTAAAGGGTTCGACTTGGTCAAAAACAGAAGCAAGTTTCGTTTCATAATGGGCTAAAACAACCGTTTTCCCTAAAATATCAGCAACCATTTGTAAGTGTTCGACACTGTATTTATTTAAGTAAAGAATGCCATTTTTAACCCGCTCACTTTTTTCCGGGTTGAGTTTAATTTCCACACTTTCCATTTCCGGATTCGGAAAAGGTTCACTGACATACGCCGTTAATCTTTTGAGGAATTCTGTTTCTTCGTCTTGACTTAAACCAAATAAAACAACAACGCCATAGGGGAAAAGGACAGCAACCCCCGTTGCCCCTACTTTCACCACAAAAGGCAAAGTGGCAATACAATCATAATCTTTCTCTAGAGAACGACAATCGATTGCTTCACCAATAAATAGGGCTTGGGTTTGAATTGTATTGGTTTTTTCACTGGGAAAGGCTAGGGTTTGCATACAATAAGAGACAATTGTCTTTGATCGTCACGATTTAATCTTCTCTCTTCATCATACAAAGTTTGCTGACTCTCTCCAGTGAGTTTCTCCAGGAGTATAGAGATTCCCAAAAAGGTCATTATTGAGTTTACATTGTCTCTACTGTCACGATCAAAGAACGATTAGCTATTTTTTGATCTTTGTCACATTCTATCGTTAGGACGGTGAGAATAGGCTCAGTTTATGTTATGGTTTATGCTAATCTTTATCTTTGTTATTTTAATCTGGATCAGAACGGAATCAAAATACAAAGACTATATAAATTTACCCTTTAAGGGGGAGGTAACATTATGAAATCTTCTTTAGTAATTCTCTATCATCGTCAACCCTATGATGAAGTAATGGATGAAGATGGCGTCATTCATTACAAAGCCAAGCAAAGTCCCAATGGAATTGTTCCAACTTTAAAGGGCTTCTTTTCTAATGTCAATCAAGGCACTTGGGTCGCTTGGAAAGAAGTAAAATCAAAAGATAATGCTGAGTTTAAAGCACGAATTCCAGTCGAAGAAATTGAAGATGGGGGGAACTACAATGTGCGTCGCATTGCTTTAACTCCTGATCAAGTTAAAGACTTTTACCACATTACTTCTAAAGAAGCATTTTGGCCAATTTTACACTCTTTTCCTTATCATTTTACTTATGAAACTTCCGATTGGGAAAATTTCCATGAAGTGAATCGGTTATTTGCGGAAGCGGCTTGCGAGGAAGCAGCCGATGATGCGTTAATTTGGGTGCATGACTATAATCTCTGGCTAGTCCCCCATTACATCCGCCAGATTAAACCCAACGCGAAAATTGCCTTTTTCCACCATACCCCCTTTCCGTCGGTCGATGTGTTTAATATTCTGCCCTGGCGCGAAGAAATTATTGATAGCCTGCTGTGCTGTAATATTGTCGGTTTCCACATTCCTCGCTATTCGGAAAACTTTGTGAATGTGGCGCGGAGTTTACGCTCAGTGGAAGTCGTTCATAAAGGTCCGGTTCCCCAACATATTACTCCTGTGGGAACGGCGTTAGCCGAACCAGAGATGACCACTCAATTGCGGTGGCGCGATCGATTAGTTAACGTTGATGCCTTTCCGGTAGGAACAAATCCCCAACATATTCTCAATACTTTACATAAGCCAGAAACGGAACAACGATATCAAGAAATTTTAGAACGCCTCCAAGGACGAAAGTTAATTATGTCCGCAGGGCGGGTGGATTATGTCAAGGGCGTGCGCGAAATGCTAGAAGCCTATGGTCGTCTGTTGGAACGTCGTCCTGAATTACAAGGGAAGGTCAATATGATGGTCACTTGCGTTGCACCAGCGAGTGGGATGCGAGTGTATGAAGAAGCCCAAAACTTGATTGAGCAGTTGGTGGGTGAAATTAATGGGCGCTTTGCCACGTTTGAGTGGATTCCGATTATGCTCTTTACTCGGCCGATTCCATTTGATGATTTGATGTGCTACTACCGAGCAGCAGATGTGTGTTGGACAACGCCCTTGCGGGATGGTCTCAACCTGGTTGCCAAAGAATATGTAATTGCCCGAGAAAGAAAAGGCGGAACCTTGATTTTGTCTGAGTTTGTCGGTGCGGCAGTGGAATTGCCGGAAGCGATTTTAACTAATCCCTATTCTATGGATCGGATGGACGATGCTATTGATAAGGCATTAGATATGCCGCAAGCTGAACAAGAGCAACGGATGGAGAAAATGTATAAGACAGTTACTCAGTATGATGTGGGCTATTGGGGCGATCATCTTTTCCAAAAATTCAAAGAAATGGAAAAAAATATTGCTCAACAACCGAGTACCGTTTAAGTCCTGATTTTTGAGCAAAAAAATTCCCCCCTCAGGCTTGGGGGGAGTTAAGTTCTCTTAGAGATTAGAGTAACCGATTCGTTTATTCACCCGTAAATAAACTTTTCACTTTATCGATAATACCTTCGCCACCTTCTTTGGCTTCAGAAGCTGCTTTGTCTGCTGCTTCTTTCGTTTTTTCCATTCCTTCTTGAGCTTTGTTCTCGATCGTTTCTTTGGCGTCTTTCGCTTTTTCTGTAGCGTCTTCAACACCTTCTTCTACCGATTTTTGAGCATCTTCTGCAGTTTCTTCCATTTGGGTCGCTGCTTCATCTGCCATATCCTCCATTGCTGCTAGGGGTCCCGGTGCAGCGATCGCGCTCGGAATTAGTCCAAATCCGCTAGAAAATGCAATAACTCCGCAGCAGAAAATGATCAGTCCAATTTGTTTAATCGTTCTTAGAATCATTATTTAATCCTCACATAAGCTCAGTCTGGCTTTCACTCTCAATACTATTGATATTTGCTTAAAAGTCAAGGATTTTTAATCAGGATAACTAATTATTTTTTGTTTTTTATTTAAGTTTTCTAATCTAAAAATGAAGGAATTTTGAGTGATAAAGCAAGTCAAATTTAATGACTATCTATCACTTGTTTTTGTTGATATACTGCTTGCACGTTATACCAATTCAGAAAAATGCGTGCGATTTCCAAGGCTAATTGTGATTTACCATGATCAACTAACCATTGTAAGAGGGGGCGCATTGTTTTTTCATTTAAGTTTCCGCCAAACGAGAGAATGCCCCACAGCAAACGATGAAATAATGTCATCTGGATCATCATTTTGACTTCCCAAGTAGGATGTTTTTGGTAAAATAAAACGCCCATTTTTCCCCGTTGAATTTCTTGATCAATCAACTGAGGGATTTGGTCTAAATTGAAGGGCGGATGCCAATGATATCCAACAGCCTCAGGACATTTGACCAGTTTTAAACCGAGTTTTTTCAGCCGCACTCCCAGTTCTAAATCTTCCCAACCATACAGTTGAAATTGGGGATCAAATAAACCGGCTTTTTCTAACCATTGACGATCAATCGCAACATTACCGGTGGCAAAATAAGCAGCAGAAAAGTCGGTTATTTTATAGGGTTCAGCCGTGGGATGATCAAAGTTTGCGGTGTTAATCACTCGTCCATAAGTAAAACTAGATTCGTCACTTTGGTTTAAGCAATTGGCATGGGCTTGAATAAAGTTTTCTGTGACGACTAAATCACTATCGATAAAAATAATGAACTCACCTTTAGCTTTTTTTATACCTAAATTTCGCGCGATCGCGGGACCTTGATGGGCTTGTTCAAACCAACGGACATGAGGAAAGGAGGATACTTTTAACCAAGGAATTGTGTCATCTGTTGACCCGTCATCAACAATAATAATTTCATATCCACTGACTAAGTTGGAATCAGTGATCACTTGTTTTTCCAGGGCAGAAATACACTTTTCTAAAATTGGTTTCCGATTATAAGTTGGAATAATAATGCTGAAAAACATATGAATGATTGGCAATCGGTTTAAACTTCATGATTAATTGTTAATTATTAATTATCAATTGTTGTTCCTTGTAGTGGATCGCGCTTATAGGATACGATAGAAGACTTACAACCAAGGATAGACAAAGGATAAGGAGACATTGGTGTTATGGCGCGGATGTACTATGACGAAGATGCGAACTTAGACCTTTTAATGGACAA
>CAZBPR010000183.1:0-5210 GCA_964493825.1 uncultured Dactylococcopsis sp. | reverse complement strand
TCTAAATCAGCAATCGTACCCTCTTTAGGAATCGCTAATTCTTGATAACTTTGCGTTGATAAATCCGGTAAATATCGGGCGGCTAAATCGCTTAAATTATGATTCCGTTCGGGATGTAAGACATAACTCGCTAACATTGTATCGAAGACCACACCCTTTAATTTGATTCCAAAATGACGCAACATCAAGCGATCAAATTTGACATTTTGTAGCGTCTTGGGATAGTCTTCGCTTTCTAAAATAGGAGATAAAGCGGCCGTAATCTCTGCTGCGTCTAAAGCGGTTCCTTGCTTATGATTAATCGGAATATAAGCGGTTTCATTAACCGCATTTCCCCAACAACAACCAATCCCAACCAGTTCTGCATTGCGCGGTTTTAAAGCGGTGGTTTCAGTATCCCAACTGACCGGAAAAGCAGCATCTTGATGTTGTTCTAAGATAGCAATTAACTTGTCCAGTTTTTCTCGCGTATCAATAATTTCCGGTTGGACGGTTACTAAGTTTTTTTGTTGCTGTTTTGTTTCTTCTGCGCTGAAAAACCAGAGACTTTCATCTTCTATTTCTTCTTCTGCGTCACTTTCTAAACTACTATTTCCCCCCAGTTGCTGTTGGAGATAATCCAGTTGCTTTAAAAACTGTTTGAGTTCCAGTTTTGCCAGTAGCGGTTTAAGTTCCGCGACGTTAATTCCTTTCAGTTTAAACTGATCAAAATGAATCTCTAAAGGCACATCATCTTTAATTGTCGCCAGATAACGGGAATGTTCTGCATCTTCTTTTCCCGTAGTTAATCGCTTTTGCATTGCCCCTTTAATTTCAGCAATATGCTCATAAATTTGATCGAGGGTTCCATATTGCTGGAGGAGTTTAACGGCAGTTTTTTCCCCAATGCCATTCACCCCCGGAATATTATCCGATTTATCCCCACAAAGGGCTTTATAATCAATCACTTGCTGCGGTTGAATGCCTAGGGTTTCTTCCACATCTGTGCTGTGATATTCACGGATGGTTTTCGCTCCCTTTAAAACCGATTTATCTAAATAAAGAACGCTAATTTGTTGCGTTTCATCAATGAGTTGAAATAAATCGCGATCGCCGCTTATAATTTTAGTAATGTATCCTTGCCCCTTTCCTTGTCTAGCAAGGGTGCCCAACACATCATCGGCTTCGTACCCTTGCGCGGTTACCACTGGCAAGTTTAGGGCAGCGAGAATTTCTTGTAAATTGGCTAAATCAGGGATAAAGTCATCTGGTGTCTCAGCGCGATCGGCTTTATAGGTGGCATCCGCTTCATGGCGAAAGGTGGGTAACCCCAAATCAAACGCGATCGCGACCGCTTCTGGTTTTTCCGCTTCTAACACCAGTAGCAAAGATTTGAGAAAGCCAAAGCAGATACTTGTCGGCGTGCCATCTGAGGCTTTTAATCCCCCATCTCGACTTTTCGCAAAGGCATAATAGGCACGAAACGCCAGCGAGTGACCGTCAACTAATAGCAAGACAGGGGCAGCATCAGACATGAAGAGTTAACAATTAATAATGTACAATTAACAATTGATTGAGGATTTCAGTTTGTCTAATCATTTGCTCCATTTCACTCAAGAAGTGCGGCTGCTCCATTCACTAATATGAACTGAGATTAAGGGCGAATCGAAGCTCAGAGATAGACCAATTATCCATTGTACATTATTCATTATTCATTATTCGGTTCTAACCAAACAATATGACGCTGATTCGGTTTAATTTGATTGGTTTGTTCCTGCATAATGATCTCACTTTGGTGAGGATCAAAATTACGGGTAAATTCGCGGTTTAATTCATCCACCCGCGCTTGCGTTTGTGCTACCTCTTCTTGCACTTCTTCGAGGCGCAAACGCTGAGTTTGGTAATTCGGAACCAGTTTACTAATCGCCGTGATTGCCGCAGCAATCATGACACAATTGACAATAATCTTGCTACTGAGTTCGAGGGTTAAACCGCGATGACGTGGTAACTGACGACGCTTTGCCTTTTTCCGAGAAGAGGGGGCTTTTTTAGAACGATTTTTTGAACGATAAGAAATGTCTTTGGGAACAGGAGGAGTGGGAGTGACTTGTACAGCAGGCATAATACGATAAAGAAAGTAACTTTTTAGCCCTATGCTACCCGTTTTCTTTCATCAGCGATCATAATTGACGATCAAAAATCCGCCCACAGAACGATGCTGCAGGCGGGATCAAAGGTTGACTAGTGGATTCAGCCAACCCTCATGTCATGTTATTTGTAAAGTTCTGTTGCCAAACGAAAGGCAAGTACACCCGGAACTAAAGCAACAACTAAAGCAATTAAAACTTGGGTTTCTGATAATGGCATGATTGATAATCTCCTCTCAATAGAGAATACTCTCTCACTACTGTGCAGTATTTTGGGCAAAAAACGATATGAATTGTTACAAATTGCTATAAATTCAAAGCGGTTGTAAGGGTGCAATATTGGGATCAATGATTTTGCGCCCTAAGCCGGGAAATTCAATCGCAAGATTCGTTTTCTTCCCACTGCCAAGAACATGAGTCACGTTGCCTTCGCCAAAGGTATCATGAAAAACGCGATCGCCCACTTGCCAACTATGAGAAGTGGCTTGCGGTTGTTTTTTCTGTTTCGCTTGTGGTTGCTGCTGACGACGGGCTTTAAGCGGCGGAGAACTATGACTTACCAATTCATCGGGAAGTTCGCCCAGAAACTGGGAAGGAATCGCCGGTTCTCGATATCCCCACAAACGGCGTTCTTGGGCATAAGATAAAAAGAGTTGTTCTTGGGCGCGGGTAATCCCCACATAACACAACCGTCGTTCTTCTTCTAAGGCTGCAGGGTCATCTAAGGTGCGTCGGTTGGGAAATAAGCCTTGTTCTAATCCAACTAGGAAAACCACAGGGAATTCTAACCCTTTCGCCGAATGGAGGGTCATTAAGGAAACTTTTTCTTCTCCTTCATTCAAGTTATCTAAATCAGACGCCAAAGACGCATTTGCCAGGAAGCCTTCTAAACTACTATCCTCATTTTCCTCGGCAAACTGCATCATTGCACTGTCTAACTCTTTCAAGTTTTCCAGCCGATTCTCTGCTTCTTCTGTTCCTTGGTTTTGTAAGTCTTCCCGATACTTGGAAGCCTCCAATATTCCATCTAAAAGTTCTGCTGCGGGGAGATGTTCAACGCTCGCTTGATAAAATTGGATCAATTGAGCAAATTCATTGACATTTTTGGCGGCGCGTCCGGCTAAGGTATTGACAGAGGTTTCATCGCTAATAATTTCCCATAAGGGAACATTCAGTTCTTGCGATGCACTAATGAGTTGATCCAGGGTTTTTTGTCCAATTCCCCGCCGTGGTGTGTTAATAATGCGCAGTAAGCTAACCGTATCATTGGGATTAGTGAGTAACCGTAAATAAGCCAGTGCATCCTTAATTTCTTTACGATCATAGAACTTTAAGCCACCAACAATATGGTAGGGAATATCAGCACAAAGGGCTTCTTCTAACACTCGAGATTGGGCATTCGTCCGATATAAAATGGCAAAACTCCCCCATCCCAATTCGGGATTTTCGCGCGTTAAATTCAGGATTTGATTGCGAATGAAGCGGGCTTCTTCAATTTCATTTTCCGCTTTATAACAATAAATTTCTTCTCCATACCCGCGTGTCGGTTTGAGAACTTTATCAATGCGTTCGCTATTCTTTTCAATGAGAATATTCGCTGCTTCTAAAATATTTTCACGCGATCGATAATTTTCTTCCAACTTCACCATGGTGCGGGTATCATCATCGGGCAAACCATCGCCAAAATCTTCTTGAAATTCCAGTAAGATGGTAAAGTCTGCCATGCGGAAGGAATAGATGGATTGATCGGCATCGCCAACGACAAAAATTGACCGATTATTCCAACTCATTTCCTGTTTCTTCGGTTCCCCATTCGTGGTTAAAAGATTAATAATTTGATATTGAATGCGGTTGGTATCTTGATATTCATCCACTAAAATATGTTGAAATTGTTGATGCCAGTATCCTAAAACTGATTCATTTTGAGAGAAAAGTCGCGTGGGAATTAAGATTAAATCATCAAAATCGAGGGCATTGTTGGCAGCCAGTTGCCCTTGATACGCTTGATAAACTTCCGAAATTACTCTGCCTCGATAATTCGGCTGTTGCGCCAGCACATCTTCAGGATACAAGCCTTGGTTTTTGGCATTACTAATACTGTAGCGAAGAGAGCGCGGATTAAATTTTTTATCGTCTAAATCAAGTTGCTTCGTAACAATATTTTTTACTAAACTTTGGGCATCCGATTCATCATAAATCGTAAAATTTTTCGTCCATTGATAGCCTTTGGGATCTTGGTATTTATTAATATCGTCCCTTAAAATGCGAGCAAACAAACTGTGAAACGTGCCAATCCACAAGTGTTTGGTAATATCTTTATAAACGCGCGATCGCAGCTTCACTTGCTGATGTTCCGGCAGTAATTCTAAGCGTTGTCCTTCTCGTTCTTGGGCTAAGC
This sequence comes from uncultured Dactylococcopsis sp., assembly GCA_964493825.1. Classification (GTDB taxonomy): domain Bacteria; phylum Cyanobacteriota; class Cyanobacteriia; order Cyanobacteriales; family Rubidibacteraceae; genus Halothece. Next base: position 686 of record CAZBPR010000183.1, on the reverse strand, counting down.
GTTGGGCAAAAATAAGCTCAATCCGCTCTTTCATTTCTTTAGCCGCTTTGTTCGTAAAGGTAACTGCTAAAATATTTTCTGGGTTAACCCGATGGTTTAAAATTAAATGAGCAATCCGATACGTCAGCGCCCGAGTTTTCCCAGATCCTGCCCCAGCAACCACTAATAAGGGACCACAAAAATGCTGAACGGCTTGACGCTGCGACGCATTGAGTGAAGCTAAAAAATCAGTTTCTACTGGCATAATAATATAAAATTAATAAGTAATCATTAACAATGAATCATTGCTATCAAATGACTCAATCATGGCTCAGATTGACCGTTTGCCCTCCCAATTTGGGAGCATCTTAAGCCTTTTCCGTCAGTTTAAAGGAAAGAAAGGGGAAAGGTAGAGCCAAAATTGCCCTTGCACCTTTACCCTTTTTCCTAGATGATATACCGCTGACTGGCCACTAGTCATTAATTACGACTGTTCTTGATTGTTTTCTCGACGTAAGCGCACTGATTCGCTATGAGAATGCAATCCCTCAGCTTGGGCTAAGGTCTGAATGGCTTGCGATACCCTATCTAAGGCAGTATGTGAATATTCAATTAAACTCGAATGCTTCATAAACGTTTCCACCCCTAAAGCAGAGGCATAACGGGCTGCGCCAGACGTGGGTAAGGTATGATTGGGACCGGCTAAA
>CAZBPR010000182.1:0-5261 GCA_964493825.1 uncultured Dactylococcopsis sp. | reverse complement strand
TATATTGAATAAAAAACAGTTTAGTCCAACGGAATCATACGAAAGCGCGATCGCGCTCTAAAATAGAACAAAGAACGAAAAGCGCGGTGATTGATCAATTCTTAGGCGACAGATTCCGCATTCACATCCCATCCCGGAAAAACTAGAACTGCGGGATGACATTTCAAAGCACGAGCAATGACTTTGGCACGTTCTACATCTAACTCAACGCTATCATCCTCGATCGTGGAAAGAGTGGACTCTGGAATTCCTGTTAAGTCTGCTAGCTCATTTTGGCTTAGTTCTTGCAACTCTCGCAAAATACGAACAGATTCCCCAGGCGATACTTTAATGTTAGGTTTAGCAGGTTGATATTCACTCATTTGCGTCTATAGTCGTGGGCAGTTAAATCAACTACTTTTACAACGAGCTCCTCTAGTAAAATTTTATAAATGACTCGGTACTTTTGACCTAATCGCGATGACCGATGTCCCTCCCATTAGCACCTTCTATCATGATCGAGCAAGTAGCCACAACAGTTAAGATTTTACTTCCTTGAAAACAAACTGTTGTGCTGAACCACCTTCAATGTCGCTTTCTTGGGATCATCGCACTCTACAATTAAGAAAAGGGAAGCGCGATCGCGCACGCTTCATCAAGCTGTACCATAATCAGTGTACTTGCGTTTAAGAGGAGGTTGTAACCCTAACACAATATCTTCTTTTGGAACTCCCATTACAACTAAATCATCCGCAGGATTTTGGTCAGTTAGATTTTGTTGAAGCTAAATTTTTTCATCTTTAATATCAAAATAAACCATACAACGATAAATTTGATGAAACTGTTGCCAGCCAAGATTTATCCACTGATCGCCCTCCCATTGCCGTAGGCGCAGGTGCAGTGAAAATTGCTCTCAAACAAGCGGAAATAAAACCAAAGGCGCAACAACTAGCAAGTGATGATTTCTTCCCCTTTGATGACTCCGCTCAGACTGTTGTCAAAGTGGGAATTACGACGATTATTCAATTCGGCGGTTCTCGTGGTGACGAAGATTCGATTAATGCAGCCAGTGAGTTAGGAATCGTGATGAGTTTAACGGGAATTTGTCACTTCTTGCATTCAGGATTTGATAGGGGCGAATACTGGTTCGCTCCTAATTTGAAATTGAATTTGTTTTGGGGCGCGCTCCAATATTGTATGATGCTTGAAGTTTGTAACTTAAGTCAATCTTTAATGAGCCAAAAATTTGCTCTTTATATCGATGAAAGTGGAAGTCCAAAACCTAATCCAAAAGACAGAGCTCCATACTTTGCTGTTTGGGGAATATTGATTAAGCATGAGGATGGAGATAGGATTCGCCGAAAAGTTGCTAAATTTAAAGAACGCTGGGAGATAGACGAAAGCACTCCTCTTCATGGAAATGAGATTAGAAGCCGAAAGAAAAAGTTTGCATGGCTAGGGCGTAGATCACAAGAAGAGCAAAATCAATTTTTGCAAGATTTGACAGATATGATTACTCAATGTCCAATTATCGTACATGGATGTGTGATTTCTCGACAAGGTTATCTTAACCGTTACCTGAGTCGCTATGGCAGCGATACTTGGGAAATGATGAAAAGTGCTTTTTCCATCTTGTTAGAGCGAGTTAGCAAATATGTCAGTCTTCAAGACGGGAAAGTGATGGTTTACTTTGAAAAAGCAGGTAAAAAGGAAGACAGGCTGATCAGTAGTTACTTCAATAATGTGAGGTATCAGGGAGCACCCTTCAATCCAGAAACTTCTGGTAAATACCAACCTCTAACATCTAACCAACTTCAGCAAGTCTTAACCGGGATCGATGGTAAATCGAAAAGTAACCCTATTCTACAAATTGCTGACTTATGCTTGTATCCAGTAGCCAAGTCAAAAGAACAACCTGACAACCTAGCCTTTCAGGCACTAAAACAGCATCAAAAGTTAGTTGATACAGTTTTAGAGTTCAGGGATTTAGGAGTAATGGGAATAAAATACTATTGCTTTGATCATCCAAATTTAAAAAATTAAAACCGCTACCCCCTTATTTGGCGCGGTTTAATTCGGCAGTCATACGACTACCCCTGGGCATAGCCCCCAATATATATAGTAGTCAGTATTTATGAATTAGTCAAGCCCGTGCTTTTAGATAAGAAATTAATCACACTTTAATTATTATTGGAGTAGAAAAAATTATTGTTTCAATGCATTGGCTAATACATAAAATGCTATTGCGGTCTCCATACTAGACAATAAAATTAGCTATCTCCAAAATCACAAAATTTCACAGCATCTGGGCATTTTATTATTATGGGCTCATCAACAACACTCTTCATTAGGAAAATAAATCTATATTCCGATTGATGTGCATATTGATTGGGCTTCACAAAATACTTTGATAGATTTACTAATAACATTGTTTGGTTACTGATCTGCCTAGGGTTATAAAATTCCGATGCTTCACCAACAATAACTTTCTCACGACTATTACTATACACGCACTGGGAAAAGCAGTAGTTATAGGCTTGAAGTCCTCTACAAAGAGCTTGAGCAAAGCCCAAAGGATTTACTATCTTATAGTACGAATCATAACCAAATCTTTCAATGCAATTCTGATCAGGATCCCCAGTAAAGCAGCAAAAAATGTAACTATTAAATCCTCCCCCTCCTTGAAAAAACGTTGTCATTGAATCATTTTGTCCAACTAACAGAAATGAACCTTCAGTATTGTCACCGATCTCTTCATGGTCATATTTACTATATTCATGAAATGTGCCAAGACGAATCGTTCCTTCTTGACGAAATGACTCTACATATTTGCGTTTAGTCATCTTAATTATGGGTTTATCAGGTGCAAGATATAGAGGGACAGATTTGGTATATGTAACACTTGCCAGCTTATCCGCAGGTACAGGTTGATCGAGATAAAGTCGATTGAGGAGTGCCCCTGCAATCAAGCTTATAGATTGTTCACTAAGTCTACTCTCATAAACAACCTGTGATTGCATATAATTTAGATATTCCATGCAGCTGTATGACACTCTTACTATTCTACTTAACTCACAAGTTTACCCTGGTTAAGGTTTTATATCAGCAAATAAATATGATTTACAACAAATATATTTTTTTTTGATAATTTTTGTTTGTGAGTGAAATCTTGAAAGTAGGTTAAATCTAAGAGACTATTCCTAAAAGGAACTGGAATCTCGACAAAGCACACGATGACATCAAAGCCATCGCGCTTAAACTGAACCGATAAAAAAAGGTGGGCAATACCCACCTTATAGTGTGTTAATAACTGCTTACCAGTTAAGCGTTACTCAGTATAGGCTTCCATTCCCACACAAGAACAGACTAAATTACGATCGCCGAAGGCATTGTCAATCCGTCCCACACTGGGCCAGAACTTATAATCCCGTAACCAGTCACTGGGATAGGCTGCTTTTTCCCGAGAGTAAGGACGTTGCCAATCATCCCCAATTAGCATTTCATGGGTATGAGGCGCGTGTTTGAGGACATTATCCTCAGCATCTACTTCTCCCGTTTCAATGGCAGCAATTTCTTTGCGGATGGCAATCATCGCATCACAGAAGCGGTCTAACTCTTCTTTCGACTCACTTTCTGTCGGTTCAATCATCATCGTTCCCGCAACGGGCCAAGATACCGTTGGGGCGTGAAAACCAAAGTCCATTAACCGTTTGGCAATGTCATCGACACCAATATTCGCGCTCTTCTTAACTAAACGCAAGTCAATAATACATTCGTGCGCGACTAAATCCGCATTCCCTTTGTATAACACCGGATAATGTTCATCCAAACGGTGCGCCATATAGTTCGCGTTGAGAATCGCAACTTTGCTGGCGTGGGTGAGTCCACTTCCACCCATCATGGCAATAAACATCCAAGAAATGGGTAAAATACTTGGGCTTCCCCAAGGCGCAGCAGCAACCGCACCAATGGCTTGTTCCCCGCCGGTTTCAATCACGGGATGACGCGGGAGGAAAGGTTTTAAGTGGTCTTGAACCCCAATGGGACCCATACCAGGACCGCCGCCACCATGAGGGATACAGAACGTTTTATGGAGGTTGAGGTGACAAACATCTGCACCATAATCCCCAGGACGACAGAGTCCGAGTTGCGCGTTCATATTTGCCCCATCGAGATAAACTTGTCCGCCGTGTTGGTGAACCGTCTCGCAGATGGTTTGAATTTCGGTTTCAAATACCCCGTGTGTGGAGGGATAGGTAACCATTAACGCCGCGAGATTTTCACTGTGTTTTTCCGCTTTCGTGCGTAAGTCATCGAGGTCGATGTCTCCCCGTTCATTACACTGAATGGGAACGACTTTCATCCCACACATAACCGCACTAGCCGGGTTCGTTCCGTGCGCGGATTCAGGAATTAAGCAAATATTGCGATGACCTTCTCCACGGGTTTGATGGTACTGACGGATCACCAGTAGTCCTGTATATTCTCCTTGTGCGCCTGCATTGGGTTGTAGAGAAATATCAGCAAAGCCTGTAATTTCAGATAACCACGTTTCGAGCTGCTCAAATAGGGTTTGATACCCTTTGGTTTGAGATTTCGGGGCAAAAGGATGAATTTTGCCAAATTCTGCCCAGGTTACCGGATACATCTCTGCAGCCGCATTGAGCTTCATCGTACAGGATCCCAAGGGAATCATAGATGTAGTTAACGATAAATCTTTGCTTTGGAGATGGTTGAGATACCGGACGAGTTTCGTTTCCGAGTGATAACGGTTAAAGACCGATTCTGTCAGATAGCTGCTAGTCCGACTAAAGGCTTCGGGAAACTCAAAGGTCAGTTCCGGCACTAATTCCTCTAGAGAGAAAGGAAGGGTTTCTTTCCCAGCAAATAACTGTAAAAGACTGGTTACTTCTTCTACGGTTGTCGCTTCATCAAGACTGATACCCACTGCACCATCAGGATAGCTGCGCAAGTTAATTTGTTGTTCTTCTGCTGCTTGCAGAAGGGCTTGCTGAGTTTGTGGTGCGTTATTGGTTTCAATTTTTAAGGTGTCAAAGTACGGTTCAGAGGCAATGGTGTAACCAATGCGTTTTAAACCTTCGGCTAAGGTGACGGTCAGACGATGCACTTTCTCTGCAATGCGTTTGATGCCCTCGGGACCATGATAGACCCCATACATAGAAGCAATCACAGCGAGTAACACTTGCGCCGTGCAAATATTACTGGTTGCGCGATCGCGCCGAATGTGCTGCTCTCGTGTCTGTAACGCGAGGCGGAGCGCT
>CAZBPR010000181.1:0-5337 GCA_964493825.1 uncultured Dactylococcopsis sp. | reverse complement strand
CCCCCTCAATGCCATTGAGGTGCTCTACCAGCTGAGCTATAGCCCCGAGTGCATATATCATCATCCCTTGCTTCGATAAATTTTGTCAAGGGTTTGTTGATTAATTAGGAGAAAATTAACCCAGATAACCCAAGCAACTCCCCATCATAAAATAAGAAATCATGATCGCAGCCGCAGCAAGAGCAACGAGTGTGCCAGCGAGCATCAAAGAAAATTCTTGGTATTGAAATGCCGATTGCATCAGGTGCAATGACCAGGCAACGAGGGCAACATCAAAAATGAGAATAAATAACAACATATTTAACAAAATGTAACAATTGATTTCTATCTTAATACATAAATTTCTGATTTTGCCCTCAGTTATCTAACTTTATATTGAGGAATATTAACTTATACGAACTTGAACCCCTTGTTGTCTCAGATATTGTTTAATCTCAGTCACGGTTAATTGACCATAATGGAGTAAGGAAGCGAGGAGAGCTGCTTCTGCTTTACCCTTAGTGAAAGCTTCACAAATGTGACGAACATTGCCTGCCCCACCGGAAGCGACAATGGGAATGGTTACTGCTTCACTGATTTGACGCGTCAACGGCAGATCATATCCTGCTTGTGTGCCATCGGCATCCATACTCGTTACTAATAATTCCCCAGCCCCTCGTTTTTCCATTTCTTTGGCCCACGCGATCGCGTCCAGACCCGTATTTTCTCGTCCCCCACGGACATAAACCTCCCAACCCGGATTGTTTGGATCTTGACGACGACGGGCATCAATAGCGACCACAATCGATTGTTTCCCCACGCGATCGCTGGCTTGATTGATTAAATCCGGATTCCGGACAGCCCCCGAATTAATACTCACTTTATCAGCCCCTGCTCTTAACAAATTTTTAATATGTTCTAAGGATTGAATCCCACCGCCAACCGTGAGGGGAATAAACACTTGTTCCGCTGTGCGCTGCACAACGTCGAGAATGGTATCCCGTTCCTCATGCGTTGCCGTAATATCCAAAAAAACTAATTCATCTGCACCGGCTGCATCATATCTCCGGGCGAGTTCCACGGGATCGCCTGCATCTTGTAAATTAACAAAATTAACTCCTTTGACAACGCGCCCAGCGTTCACATCCAGACAAGGTAAAATGCGTTTAGCTAAAACCATTACAGTTCTTTCTCAATTATTGTTCAATCATTATGGCGATTAAACGCTCCTCTGAACAAGGAAAACCAACTCAATCCTCTTCCCCAGAACGGAAGCCACGCAATGAGTTATTACAAAGTCATCCCACGACAGAGGAAACGAGTGGTAACGAAGATTCCCTTCGTCCCCAACGCCTTGCTGATTATATCGGACAAAAAGACTTAAAAGCAGTCCTTACTATTGCAATTCAGGCAGCAAAACAACGCGGCGAAGCAATGGATCATCTGCTGCTGTATGGACCACCCGGCTTAGGGAAAACGACAATTTCTCTTATTTTAGCAACAGAAATGAATGTCGCTTGCAAAATTACTGCTGCCCCAGCCTTAGAACGACCCCGAGATATTACGGGCTTACTCGTCAATTTAAATCCAGGAGATGTCTTGTTTATCGATGAAATCCATCGTTTGAATCGGATTACAGAAGAACTGTTGTATCCCGCGATGGAAGATGGACGGCTAGACATTACTGTGGGAAAAGGACAAAGTGCCAAAACCCGGAGTATTCCGCTGTCGCCATTTACCTTAGTCGGGGCAACTACCCGTGTTGGATCCTTAACCTCTCCCTTGCGCGATCGGTTTGGAATGGTGCAGCGATTACAGTTTTATAAGTTGGATGAGTTGACTGAGATTGTTACCCGTACTGCACAGGTGTTAGAAACAGAAGTTATCTTAGGGGGGGCTCAAGAAATTGCTGCGCGATCGCGCGGTACCCCTCGTATTGCCAATCGCCTCTTGAAGCGAGTCCGAGATTATGCACAAGTGAAAGAACTTGGGACCATTAGCCAAAGTGTTGCCGAAGAAGCCCTAGAACTTTTTCAAGTGGATCAAATGGGCTTAGATTGGACAGATCGCTTGATTTTGAATACCATGGTCGAGCAATTTCATGGTGGACCGGTCGGACTTGACGCGATCGCTGCTGCAACCGGAGAAGATCGCCTTACCATCGAAGATGTTTACGAACCCTATCTCCTCCAAATTGGCTTTGTCCAACGCACCCCCCGAGGCAGAATGATCACAGAAAGAGCCATGGCACATTTAGGTTATTGATGAAAGGTCATGATTTAGATCAATCAATCCCGTCTTCTCAGCTTTAATTCGGTTTTTCAAACAAGTCAGCAACGGGTAATGATAATTCTGGTAAGAGAGCATCAACGATATGTTCATTCCTTTGTCTGGTCTCGAACCCTCCCTCTTGCCGAAAAATGCTAACGGTTTGCGCTTGTGGATCAATCATCCAGACTCGATTAACCCCAGCCTTGAGATAATCTTCCGCTTTTTTCGTTAATCCGCCAAAGGTCTGACCCGGAGAAATAATTTCAATGACGAGTTCCGGTTTGACAGGACAGAGGGCATCTTCTTCCCAGGTTTGGGGTAAGCGTTCGTAAGAAAGGTAGGTTAAATCTGGAACCGGTACCCAATCTCTCTCTTGTCGCTTCAATATCACACCCCACTCAGTCAAAACGCGACCTGTCTGCTGTTGTTCACACCACTCATCGAGTCGTCGGTATAAGCGACCTTGAGTTTTCGAGTGTTTATATTTTGGCGACACTTTCGGTTTCAACTCTCCTTCAAGCAGTTCGCAGCGGTCTTCTGGTCGATTAAGAAATTCCTCTAGACTGATTTGACGCGAAGTGGTTAAGTTCATCTTTGATTACTGTATTTTTGCGCTGAATTGGCTTGCAGTGGATGAAGCCAATTGATGGCAATGGGTTTCTTGTCTTGCTGTGAGTCCGTAACTTCATCCTAGTTAGAATATAGCGCGATCAATACTTCGCATCGCTGAGCTTTGCTCAATGGCACTCTTCGATTCGGTGTTCAGAAGCAATTGCGACTACAACTGGAGAAAATTGCCTTTGTTTAAGATACTCCCCAAAGTAGAATCGTCACTGAAGACAGCAATACACTATTTCGCTTCCGGTAAAATCACAAATTACTTTTTTCTATACGATTGATTAGAACTTGATCAACAACAAAAAGATAAAATTGGCTACAATTAGACATAAATCTATGAAAATCTTTATTAGTATTGATATCAACTTAGGGAATTAACAATGCCAACCATTGTCGATATCGCTGTTGAAAATGACTCCTTTAAAACGTTAGTACAAGCGGTGCAAGCGGCTGATTTAGTAGAGACTCTTGCCAGTGAGGGACCCTTCACCGTTTTTGCACCCACTGATGACGCATTTGCTAAATTACCACCGGGAACCATTCAAACCCTTGTCCAAAATCCACCCCAACTGGCGCGCATCTTAACCTATCATGTTTTATCGGGTCGCTATAACAAGGGGGAGTTAGCTGATTTAGGCATGGTTAATTCCATAGAAGGATCGCCCATTCCCATTGATTGCGCTGATGGGTTTGAAGTTAAAAATGCCTCCGTGATTGCACCTGATATTGAAGCAGACAATGGGGTTATTCATGTGATTGATAATGTCCTATTAATGGGCTGATGCTGCCTATTAAGCCAACAATTACAACGCTCTAAGTCATGTAGCGCTATAGTTAACCGTTAATCTCGTAACTGCACTGGCATTACTAAATAAGTCATTTTCAATTCTCCTAAAGGAGTAAAAATTACGGGTTGCGTCGCTTCGTTGAGTTGCATTTGGATTTCATTTCCCTTAAATGCTTTGAGCCCATCCATTAAATACTTCACATTAAAAGCGATATCGATACTCTCTCCAGTAATTTGGGCTGGAATTGACTCTTGAGCGCTCCCCACTTCCTGAGCATCCACAGATATAGATAACTGTTGATTTTCGCTATCAATACTGAACTTCACGACATTATTTTTCTGGTCTGCCAAAACAGCGACTAAATCTAAACTATTCAACAAGCGTTTTCTTTCTAAAGTGACTTGCTTAGAAAACTGTTTCGGAATCAGTTGATCATAAGCCGGATAATTACCATCGAGTTTACGAGTGGTTAACCGCTGTGAGTCGAGTTCAAAAGCAACCTGCACCTCATCGCAACGTAAACTGACCACTGCATCTTCCCTTCGACTTCGCTCAGGAAAATCTTTTTGCATTTTCACCATCCGTTCTAACTCTCGCAGGGCACGAGCCGGAATGGTAACCGCAAACCCTTCTGTTGCTCCTGCAATGCCTTCGGTTGTCGCATCAAGAACCGCTAAACGATGTCCATCGGTTGCTGCAAATTCCAAACTCTCTTCTTGACGAGTTAAGTGAACTCCGGTTAAAACTTGTTTGGCTTCTTCTGGACTCGCCGCAAACAGGGTGGAACTCAAACCATCCGCTAAGGCTGACACTGGCACTTGTAAGGCTTCTCCCGTTGTAATTTCCGGTAAATTCGGATATTCTTCCGGACTCATCCCCCGTAGCCGAAAACGTCCTGAAGCTGAAATGAGGGTAGCACTAAAGCGATCTTCTCCTTCTTCCTCTTCCATTCCCACCAAGGTCAGTTCACCTTCGGGGAGACGGGTGACAATATCGTTGAGGAGTTTCGCCGGTAGTGTAAAGGTATGGTTATCGCTCACTTGGGCCGGAAAGCTCGTTTGTAGCCCCAAACTTAAGTCAAAGGCAGTGAGCGTGATTCGCTGTGTTTCCGCATCAGTTTGAAAGAGGACATTACCTAGGACAGGATGAGTGGGACGAGAGGGGACAGCTCGACTAACAAGGGAAAGATTCGTTTTGAGATCACTCTGGCTACAAACGAGTTTCATGATTCCGACTTTGAGAAAAAGCAAATAATATTTTATCTTAGCCAGTTCGGTTCTGCCCCCTGATCTAGGAGGAGGACGACCTTGATTTTTGAAGAAATATTAAAAACTGTCGCCGAAAAACCGATCGCGCTTGACAATCTTTCTGGCAAACTGTAACAATATATACAGAAATAAAAGAAATCGTTCATCTCTCTAATTCAAATGATTCTAGAGAGACGGAAGTAGGGCAACCCCCGAAGGAACGCGCCTCAAACGATCACAACAGAAATCTCGGAGGCGAATCCATGAAACTAACCTATCGCGGTGTCCAATACGAAAATAATACTCCCGTTGTTGAAACAACTGAAGGCGAAGTAGCCGGTAAATATCGTGGTTTAGACTGGCGCTTTCACGGTTTGAAAAAACAACTCCATCTCCAACCGCGTGCCAATCTGACGTATCGGGGCATTACTTAT
>CAZBPR010000180.1:0-5375 GCA_964493825.1 uncultured Dactylococcopsis sp. | reverse complement strand
GTGGAGATGATATTGTTGATGTTACTTGGGGACAATTCCGCCAAAAACTCCGCATCAATCCAGGACAGTATAAAAACAATCTCGAACAATTTAAACGGATGGTGAGTTGTGGAAAAGATAAACGCGAACGCTCACAAGAAGTCTTTTGTCAGCGCTCCGGTTCTAGTGATCAGTGGGTCGCCTTGAAGTTTAGTTATGATGATTAGAGTTAATTCGGTAGATCAAGTGATACAACTACTCTGATCAGTTTACCGAAATTCCGTTGCACCCCCGTTGAAGAAACCACACCGCAAAGGTTATTCATCTTCATCAGGTGAGTGAGATAGAATGTCAAAGACAGTTGTGGCGCAGAACTGGCGAGTGTCATCTATTCCTCTCACTCTTTGGCTGATCAGTTTAGCTTCTTCAATTTCGCCAAGCTGGGCAAGAACCAAACTGATGGCTGCATAAGTATTAAGGTAGAGCCGAATATTGGCGTTCTGTTGACGAGCTTCCAGAATGGGTTTAAGTTGCGACCACTGGGCAGGTAAATTTTCTCTAGCTGTGATCGATTGTAGAACTTGTCGAGCAATTGCTAGGGCAACCGTCGGCTGATGTTGATAGAAAAAGAAACGATACGCCCCAACAAGAACTGAAAGATTATCTCCAGCTTTGAAGAGAGCTTTTCTAACATAATTTTCGGAAAGACTAGCATCTTCTCGGTTTTCGCTGGCTAGGAGCAATAACTGCTTCACTTCTGGTTCCGCATCATACCAAGAAAACGGTTGGGTTAAGGAGTGTTCCATGATTTTTGTCGGGGTGAGGCGAACGGGCTTAGACTTGGCTTACCTTAAATTGATACCATATCCATCAATCTAGTTCCCCTTGGATTAATCAGTTTGTACTTATTGAATTCAACTGAGACGGGATCAGAATTTGAGGGATTGATCAATTTTTTTGGGGGGATTCCTCCTAGCATTTTTTCCAAACGATTATTAGCGCGATCGAGCATTACCATTCAAGAACTAAAATCCGTTCTGCCTAATCTTCCCAAAGTAGTTTAGAGAGAGTCAAAAACTCTTGTTCAGAAATCGTTCGTCCGGTTACTTCCTTTTCTATCATCATCAGTACAAAGCCAGACCCAAGTTCCGTCTTCCCGTTGGGACAGAAACCGATTACTGCCGAAGTGATTGAAAATGTTCTGGCTCAAGGATTAGATGATTTGGAACCTCGGTTAACACGGCATGGCTATAATGCCAAGGTGCTAGCGGAGTTATTGAATGTCCGGGCCGCCGAAGTGCGCTCTTTCTTGCATGGCCAGTTACCTCCTGGACGAACTCAAGATCTCAGAGACCAAATGCTCAAAGTGGGGATTCCTTTGTAAAATCTGCTTAAGAAACTTAATTAATCTATCAACTATAGTCAAATAAACTCCTTAATTTTTATCCGTTTTTTCTATATTTACCCGGGTTAAATAATCTTTTATAACTAGAGTTGTCAAAAGTGAACTACTCACATCCGCTTACGCTGAGATGTGAGCTTCCTACCCAACAAACTGCGAAACAGTAGAAGTCTTTCGACCTCTGCTATCTCGACTTACATCTGGGCGATAGGCGATCTCCCCCGTTCCAGAGGATAAAATCCGCAGTCCTTCATCTCTTATATTTTTGGCAGCATTGATGTCACGATCATGCTTAGTTCCACATCTTTCACACTGCCAATGTCTAATATCAAGTGGAAGGCTTCTTACTTGACTTAGGCAAACATTACAAGTTTTAGAACTTGGGAAGAAGCGATTGATTTCTTGATAGACTTTCCCTTCCCATTCACATTTATATTTCAACATGGTACAGAATTGACCCCAACCTACTTGACTAATTGCCTTTGCTAAATTGTGGTTTTTGACCATGTTTTTGACGGCTAAATTCTCAACACAAATAACTTGGTTTTCGTTGACTATCCTGCGTGATAGCTTGTGATGAAAATCTAATCGACAGTCTGCTATTTTCTGGTGAACTCTAGCCACTTGTTTTCTAGTTTTGTTCCGGTTATTAGAACCTTTTTGTCTTCTAGATAAACGCTTCTGTTTAGCTTTGAGATTCTTTTCGTGTTTATCAATCCACTTAGGATTGCCGAATTTAGAAGCATCACTGGTAATAGCAAAATGATTGATACCTAAATCGATCCCAATTGCTTTCCCTTCTGTTGACTTTTCAGGAGTTTCTTTTCCGTCATCAACTAAGATAGAAGCATAATAGTGTCCTTGACCGTTTTGAGAAACTGTAACTATTTTAATTGTTCCTTCTATTTTACGATGGATTTTAGCGTAAACAATTCCCATTTTTGGGAACTTCAAGCCGGTATCCGTAATTGAAACATTTTGAGGATAACTAATAGACTGTTTATTATGTTTAGCTTTGAAGTTAGGAAGAGAAGCACGCCCTTCAAAAAAGTTGATGAAAGCACGGGAAAGATTAAGCGCAACCACTTGTAAGCACTGAGAATAGGGCTCTTTCATCCATTCATATTCTTTCTTGAGATGAGTAATCTCTTTTTGAATAGCGAACCTAGAGAGTCCTTTTCCTGTTGCTTGATAAGTCTCATTGGTTAAATTGAGAGCATAGTTCCAAGCGAACCGACAACACCCGAAACTCTGTGCCAGATGCCGTCTTTGTTCTACTGTCGGATAGATTCTTATCTTTGTTGCTCTTAGCATTACCAATAAAACGTTTGATGATAAACTTATTGTAGCATCACCTTGTCGGCTTGTGTCGTAAGTTCGCTATCATCCCCAATTCGCTGACGCTGAAATTGGGGACTTCTCGCTCACCTTAGTTAAAGTTTTAGAAATTAAGGGGCTAATTCTCAATATTTTGCAGAGAATTAGTTGCAGATTACACCTTCCTAAACCACGGTGTTGGGCGGTGCCGCTTTCCTGCTGGAATTGAATTCCAGCAGGGTCGGCACAGAAGGTGTCTGCTGCGACCGTTACTCAAATCAAAGTAGCAAAAATTACTCCGTTAATTTCTTAACAAAAATATCAAGCATAAAGGATCCTCAACCCATGCCAAACTTTACCCTTCGCTGGGCCAACCGCTCAAATTCCACCCAAGATTGGGCAATTAGTAATGGAGATAATTTTCAACTTCTCCCCAACCAGGTCCGAACTGTTCAAATTACAATCAACAACGATCACATCTATCAAATTGCGGTCAATACCAACAATACATTTGCCGCTGCTGCTCTCACCTATACTGCCGCCACTCAAACTTGGCAGCTCAATAGCCAAACCCCCAATGAATGGCAGTTAGCGACGGGCAATAACATTGTGACTGTTCGCTGTTTACTAGACAATGCTCCTCCCGTTAATCTTCCGGGTCAACAACCCGCTTACTTCCCCAAGACTGACTTTGCTTCGACAGGGGTCAACCCAACTGCCGTTCAATCCATTGTCGAAGAATTAAGATCTCAAGCCACTCGTCTTTTAGGATCGGCTTTAGGCTCAAAACCTCTCGAACCGTTTTTAGTGGGAGCATTAGGAAACTTCCCTTATTACTGGCAAAATCCCAATAATCTTGAATTTAATGCCAAAACTTACGCTTGGATTAGTTCAGCTTTGAAAGCGCGTTCCGATGCCATGCTGCAAGCCAGTTCCCAGACCTTACCACCTATGATTGCCGAACAACAATCCGCTTTGTTAAATGCCTGGAAGAATGTCTATGGCAGCTTTCCAGAAGGAGAAGGACAGCCGATTGATCGGGTCCTTCGCACCATCTCGACCCACTGGGCTGATCCACCGACCACCTCCCAAAATCTGAGAACCGCTCTCAATCTCAATCAGATACTCAAGGCGACACCCGCCAGCGGACAACCGATTCTTCCGGTTTTAGCCAGCTATCTTGGGGCTTTAAATCAGGCTGTCCTTGCTCAGCCACCAGGCGAGCCACCGACACAACTCGATCAGGTCTTTAACTCGATTTATATTGATGTCTTCAGCAATATCTCTTATTCTTTATCCGCTGCTGACCAAGCCCAACTCAATCGAGCCCGTCAAAATGCAGTCAATCAGCAGGCTGCCTTGTTAAACGCTTGGAAGAATACCTACGGTGGCTTTCCTGAAGGAAAGGGACAGCCCATTGATCGGATTATAGGCGTGATCGCTAACAACTGGGCCGATCCCCCAACTACTCTCAACAAAATCCAATCTGCCGTTAATCTCAACCAGCTGCTGAATCAAACTCCAGCCAGCGGACAACCGATCCTTCCTCTCTTAGCCAATTATCTGAACGCGCTAGGCAGTGCCATTTCTCTTGAGAATAATGCCACGCTCAATCAAGCCTATCTCGGACGGGCTCTAACTGCCGCACAAACGCCCACAGCCGAAAATGGCGGCTTACAAACCGATGATGGGGTATTCCATCCCGCTTACCGCATCTCGACGCAGCTGGCAGATATCCTCAATGGCTTGAGAGCAACGAGCAATGCGATCTCTCTGAAAATGTCCGTGAGCCGTTTTTCTGAAAGCGAATTTTCAGTTTCTGTCAATGGCGGCGCCGGCTTTGTTGTCCCGATTCTTGATTTGTTTACTCTCTCCATTGGAGGAGAAGCGAGTTATTTTTCGGATCAGATTGCAACCCGTTCCAATCAGACTGAAGTTGAGATGACCTATACCGGAGTGACCTTAGTTAATTATGGTCCAGTGGCGTATGACCTCTCCAATCCCAACCAGTACTGGTATTGGACAAAGCCAATTGTAGATGCCATCAGAAATGGGGACAGCGATGTCTCAGGATTTAAATTTTCTCCTCAGCCGCAGGTTGATTTGAGTGAATCAGGGCCATTTGGGTACCTCACAGGAGTGGCAATTGCCAATTATCCTTCGGTCAGGATTACCGTCCGCTCTTCTGAATTTGCAAGCATTGAGCAAACTTTTCAGCAAACTGCCCGTGTGGGATTATCTTTCCTAGGAATTCCTTTAGGGATTCAAGGGTCGGAATCGACTTATTCCCATGATGTCTCAGTGGATGCTTCCAATCAATCAATAACGATTACTCTCAATCCTCCTCAAGAATTGATTGCTGGTAACGCTGTCGATTCTGTGGGCTGGGTGCTAGGGGTTCAAACTGAATATCCGGCTGCTTAACCCTTGGGTAGAGGGGAAAAACTAGTTAGGGGTCGAACTGGAAGTCACCTTGAAGGGTTTGGGTTGGCGGGATGTCTGCCTTCGGCGCGGGCTCACGCCCTACGACACGAGCAAAGCTCTACGCCAACTTTTTCATTTGCCTCATTCCGATCTATTTGTGCGGTGCTTGCACGGCACTGCTATTCATTCCAGTGCAATCCATTTCAAGGAGGCTGGTGGGTCTGAAAGACTTTCCAGCCGTGACTAACTTGTA
>CAZBPR010000179.1:0-5420 GCA_964493825.1 uncultured Dactylococcopsis sp. | reverse complement strand
TTCCACAATAACTTTTAAACGGTTTGATCTGCTTTTTCCCACGCCGTAGGGGTATAGGTTTTTAAGGCAAGGGCATGAATCGCTTCTGATGCCATCGCATCTTGTAACGCCCCATAAACCATTTGATGTTGTTTAACTCGAGTTTTTCCCTCAAATTCTGAGGAAATAACGATCGCTTCTAAATGATCACCGCCACCTGTCAAATCTTGCACTTTTACTTTGGCATCGGGGAGTTGGTTTTTGATCATTGTTTCCACTTGCTCTAGGCTAATCATAATTGTAAAGAGGCGAGTACAAATCATTAATAACTACTGTTTCTATCTTAATAGCGCGAGAGGACTCCCGTTAAGTCTTCGGTCGTAACGGGAAGACGGGGCTTTCGATTGTTGACTAGAGAAGAATAATGCAAAGAAATGTTAAAAAAAAGCAAAAATACTTAACTACTGCAGCGTAGTTTACTAAGATATCTCAAAAAAGTATAGTTAGTAAGTAAGGATTTAGTATGCCATACACCGAAGAAGATGGAGGTCGTCTCAATAACTTTGCCGTACAGCCCAAAATGTATGTTGCTGATTCCCCCAATAAAAAGCAAAAACGGAACTACATCATTATGGGTGGGCTTTCGCTTTTATTGATTGGTGGCTTGTTATTCATTACAGTTACCATTTCTTAAAATCGTTTTCTGGGTGATTCGGCGTATCACTTGCGCTAACTGTTGGTCAAAGTTGATATCTTAGGGCTAGGTCGTCAAGATCAATTGACTTCAAATCAGCACAAATGAGGATAGAGATAAGATAGTGCCACTCCAGCTACTCTTGTTCATTGATGAGCGCTCAAGCTCTCAAGAGCATATCCAAGGAATTAAAAACTACCTCACAACCCTCAAAGACGACTATCCCTTTGAACTAGAGATGATTAATGTTGCGGAACAGCCCCACTTAGCCGAACACTTTCGCTTAGTCGCAACACCAGCATTAGTCAAAATTACGCCCACCCCTCGCCAAACCATTGCAGGAACCAATTTAGTCGCTCAACTCGAGCAATCATGGCCTTATTGGGTTGAAGGTGCGCAGCAAGAAGAAACATCTGAAGCAGCAGCAGACCCTTCATCAACCAATGAGTCGGTTACCTATTCCACAGAATTAATTCGCCTCTCCGATGAAATTTTTCGTCTCAAGCAAGAAAACCAAGAACTGAACGAACAAATTAAGTTTAAAGACCAAGTGCTGGCAATGCTAGCCCATGATCTACGTAATCCCCTTACAGCCGCCTCAATTGCGCTGGAAACTTTGGAACTGACCGACCAAAACCCGGATCCCCACCGGGTAGAGAAAATTAAAAAACAGATTTTCAAGCAAGCCCAAACCCAGTTTCGGATCATGAATCGGATGATTACCGATATCTTGCAAACGGCGCGGGGGAAAAATGCCGAGTTACAAATTCATCCGCAAAAGCTGAATCTGCAAGCCCTAGGCAATGAAATTTTAGAACAATTCCAAGAGACCTTTGCCCGTAAATCACTCCACCTGAAAACCGATTTACCCCAAGATGTTCCGGACGCCCATGCTGATCAAGAGTTAATTCGACAAGTTTGGGTCAACTTACTGGATAATGCAGTTAAATATACCCCCGATGAAGGAACAATTAAGGTTTCGATTCTCCATCGCACTTCCCAGAAAATTCAGGTGACTGTTTGCGATGATGGACCGGGTATTCCCCCCGAAAAACGAGAACAAATTTTTGAAGGTCATGTGCGTTTAAAACGCGATGAAGCCAAGGAAGGGTATGGCTTAGGGCTTTCACTTTGTCGGCAAGTAGTGCGCGCTCATTATGGACAAATTTGGGTGGATAGTGATGCCAATCGGGGGAGTTGCTTTCACTTTACTGTACCGGTGTATTAAAGTCACTGACGGGGTATAGTTTAGGTAGTTCTAATCATTCTTGATCAGAGACCTTTCAATTTTACAGGTCGTTACGCGATCGCGCTTCGATTCCCATTGTCAACTTGAGATCATCAAATCTTATCTTTCAAAGCTTTGGTTAAGCGTTGCAAAGCCAAAGAGCTCTCTTGAGGATCTAAGTGAACATCCAGTAAACAAAAGCTTTTTTCATATGTTTTAGCTTCTTCTAAAGCTAGTTTTAAATCATACTCTGTCCAAATATCAAAACCTTTACCACTATTGAGTAGCTGAGGAAATTGGCTATAGTTCCACAATAAAATATCATTAAACTTTCCATCTTGCATCGGTCGCTCGGTTCCGTATCCTAAATTATTCAAAACAATAATAATGGGATTTAAGCCATACCGAACAATCGTTGACAGCTCCATTCCTGTCATTTGAAAAGCCCCATCGCCCACTAAAACAATCGGGCGAAGTTGGGCATTCGCAAATTGTGCTCCGATACTAGCGGGAATCGCAAATCCAACCGAGGCATAATAAGCAGGAGCAATAAAGTAACTGTTGTCATGAACCACTAAACGAGAACCCGCAAATAAGGCATCTCCTACATCGGCAATGACAATCATATTTTGATTATGGTTGATCCAGAAGTTCAAATAATCAAATAGCCTTTGCACACTAATTTCTTGCCCTTTTTTGATGGCAAATGTTGTAGTCTCTGAAGAAGGATAATCTACATTAAGCAAATGTTTTTTAAGATTAGCCTTTAATAGTCCCTCAAGAAAATCGGGTAGAGCAATTTCTTCATAATTATGAAAACGAATCACTGCTTTTTCACTTGTGATGTAAATAAAAGATTTGGGATCTAAATGAGCCGTAAACATTCCTAAATTAATGTCAGACAAGAACGTTCCTAATAAGATTACACAATCACTTGCTTCTACATATTGACGAGCAAATTCATTCCCCATTGCCCCCTCATAAATGCCCAAATAATTGGGATGCATTTCATTAATGACTGATTTACCCAGAAGCGTCTCTGCTACTGGAATATTAGTTTTTTCTACAAGTTTTAAGAGAAGATTTTGTAACTGAAACCGATGAATTTCTACGCCCGCTAAGATGACCGGTTGTTTCGCTTCATTAATTAAATTTGTTGCTTCTGCTAAGGCTTCATCGAGAGCATTCGGATTAGAAGTCGTCGCTAATTGTAAAACACTATGCGGAGGATTCCCTGTTAGCTGCATAATGTCTCTTGGTAATTCAATATAAACGGGTCTTTTGTACTTTAACGCTGCTTCTAAGGTTCGCTCAATTTCTTCTAAAGCGGTTTGCGGATTATCTAATACCGTTGAAGCGACGGTTAACTCTTGGAAGACTTTATATTGGGTATCGAATTCTCTAACTTTATGATGGAGTAAGGGATTTTTTTGTCTTTCATTGAGACCAGGAGACCCACTAATCACCACCACGGGCGATTTTTCTGCAAACGCTTGAGCCGTGGTGTTGGCAATTTTTAAGCCTCCAACACAATAAGTAACACAAACAGCGCCTAATCCATTTAAACGAGCATAGGCATCAGCAGCAAACCCTGCGCCTTGTTCATCACAAGTATTAATGAATTGAATATCACTATCTTCTAAGAGTTTATTAAAGCCTAAAACAAAGTCTCCAGGAACCCCAAAAACATGATTAACGCCCAATTCTAAGAGCCGTTGAATTAAATAGTTACCGATTGCATTATGAGTTTCCATTGGTTTGACCTCTTTAATTTGATCTTAATTGTTTTACAGCCAAATGTTTCAACTAGCGTGACACAAATAACATGCAATTACGAGTGATGAGAAATGAAGAAGACGATAATTTTGATGAGTAATCATACTTAATATGATTAAATTTTCCCTAAACCGGATCAGTCTTAAATGCCTTTCTCACTTTGAATTAAAACAAATTTGAATGGGAGCAAATCTCTTGTATAAACAATTGGTTTGAGCGATGATCACCTTAATTTAATTGTAAGACATGACATAACTTGCCTGAGTAAATGAAGGGTAGAGACTGAGGAATTACCTGAATGCCTTGACTCAGACTCTATAGACTGAATTGATCATCAATGATGCTTAACTAATCTCTTTAAAAGTGTTAAGAATTGATCCTGAATTCGGAATAAAAAATTTGGGCAAGTTTATAATGGCAATAAAATAGTTTTTTTGAAGTAAATACCAGTTTCCAAAGGTGGTTAAAGAGGCACCAACTTAAGTTATCTGTGGCAAAAATAATTTGAATAATCGGTTCAGTCTCCAGCTACTTTTGGCAAAGGGTATAAAGGAGCACAACCATGGTCACAGCTACCCAACCCGAACAAAAGGTCAAACTTGGACCCACTCAGCTCTTAATTAATAATGAATGGGTGAACAGTATCTCAGGCAAACGGTTTGAGACAATTAATCCGGCTACGGGAGAAGCCATTTGTGAGGTTGCTGAGGCAGATGCCCCAGATGTCGATCGCGCTGTCGAAGCAGCCCAAAATGCGTTTTACCGTGGCGATTGGTCAAAAATGTCAGCGAGAAAGCGGGGCGAGTTACTGTATAAGCTCGCGGATCTCATCGAACAACATAAAGAAGAATTAGCCCGACTGGAAACGTTGGATAATGGCAAGCCCTTCTCAGAAGTGTTCAATATCGATTTGCCTTTCGTCATTGAAACTTACCGCTACTACGCCGGCTGGGCGGATAAAATTCAAGGCAAAACCATTCCCGTGAGCGGGTCCCAATTCTGCTACACGCGCCATGAACCGGTGGGGATTGTGGGTCAAATTATTCCTTGGAATTTCCCGATGCTGATGCAAGCCTGGAAGTTAGGACCTGCCTTAGCTGCCGGAAATACTGTCGTTCTGAAAACAGCCGAACAGACGCCGTTATCGGCCTTTCGTGTGGGGGAATTGATCCTAGAAGTGGGATTTCCACCGGGCGTGGTGAATATTCTCTCCGGTTATGGACCGACCGCAGGTAGCGCGATCGCGCACCATCCAGGCATCGATAAAGTTGCCTTTACCGGTTCGACGGAAGTGGGACACTCCATTCTCGAAGCCTCCGCTAAGAGCAATTTGAAGCGAGTCACGCTGGAGTTAGGGGGCAAGAGTCCCAATATTGTTTTTGCCGATGCTAATTTTGATGCTGCCATTGAAGGCGCGCACAATGGTCTCTTCTTTAACCAAGGGGAATGCTGTAATGCGGGTTCGCGCCTGTTTGTAGAAGAAAAATGTTACGACGAATTTGTTGAAAAGTCGGTCGAAAGAGCAAAAAAACGCAAAGTTGGAGATCCCTTTGCACCGGATACCGAACAAGGGGCACAGGTGGACCAAGAGCAGTTTGATCAGGTCATGAGCTACATCGAGTCAGGGATGCGACAAGGGGCAAAACTCTTGACTGGCGGTCATCGCTACGGCGATCATGGCTATTTTATTGAACCCACCGTTTTCGCAGGTGTTGAAGATGACATGAATATTGCTCAAGAAGA
>CAZBPR010000178.1:0-5422 GCA_964493825.1 uncultured Dactylococcopsis sp. | reverse complement strand
TTACTACAACATTACCGGACAACGACAAAATCAATCCCATTACGCCGAAGCGATGGTGCAACTGCAATCGGGAGAAGGGGTGCAAAAACTAGTACAAACGGTGCAAAACGAACTCGATCAAGCCTTTCCTGATGCCCGATTTATTGTCCAACAGTTAGGACAAGGACCTCCTTATGACGCCCCCGTAGAAATGCGAATTTACGGACCTAATTTAGAGGAATTACGGCGTTTAGGACAGGAAGCAAGAGCCATTTTAGCTTCTATTCCCGAAGTTACTCATGCTCGTGATGATTTAAGTGAATATCGTCCCAAACTGGGCTTCACCGTTGATGAGGAACAAGCGCAGCAAGCTGGACTCGATAACAGCGCGATCGCGCAACAATTAGCAGCCTATTTAGAAGGGGCTATCGGGGGTTCGATTTTAGAAGCAACGGAAAATCTCCCGGTGCGTGTGCGACTGACAGAAACCGAACGGTCTGACATTGGTGAAATTGCTTCCCTAGACTTACGTCCACAAAATAGTAATGACCGCAACTTCCGCCCGAATTCTGCTTTTGGCGAATTTAATTTAGTCCCGCAACGGGCAACCATTTCTCGCCGTAACGAACAGCGGGTGAACACGGTGCAAGCCTTCATCAAAGCTGGTGTTCTGCCCTCAACAGTACTGGAAACCTTCCAACAAAAACTAGATGCGCAAAACTTTGAACTCCCCCCTGGCTATTCCTATGAATGGGGAGGCGAACAAGAAGAAAGTAACCAAGCGGTCGGCAATTTACTCCTCTATGTGCCGCTACTCGTCATAGGCATGAGTATTGCCTTAGTGTTGTCTCTCAATTCCTTCCGTCAAGCAGCGATTATCGCCATGATTGCCATTGCCTCGGTTGGCATGGCATTATTTGCCCTCTGGATGACCGATTCCATTTTAGGGTTTATGGCAATTATCGGATCAATGGGCTTAGTGGGAATTGCCATTAACGACTCAATTGTGGTTCTCTCTGCCTTTAACGAAGACCAACGGGCAAAACAAGGGGATCCCAAAGCGATTCGGGAAGTGGTGATGAAAGCAACGCGCCACGTCCTGACCACGACAGTAACCACCATGATGGGCTTTGTTCCGCTACTCGCTGCAGGCGATCCCTTTTGGCAACCTCTAGCCATCGCGATCGCGGGGGGAATTGCCGGATCTTCGGTGATGGCACTCTATTTTGCCCCAGCAATGTATCTTCTGTTAATGCATCGCTTACCAAGAAGACTACGGAAATCCACAAGATCTTCAAAGGTATCGGAACCTGCCTATTAACTGTGCTATGTTCAAGGTACTGCTCGTTGGTTATAGATTCAGTAAGGAGCCGACAACGAAACAAGACTAAATATCTACCTCAACAACAGTATTTTGAATCTAAACAGAAAGCAAAAGATTTTTATTCCTCAATACTCAATACTATCCCCCTTAATCTACCTACTAAAATTAATCACCTATGGACTATCAAGATATTATTACAATTGAACCAGGAAAACGAAGTGGCAAACCTTGTATTCGAGGAATGCGAATTACAGTATCTGATATTCTAGAATATCTAGCAAGTGGCATGACTGAAGAAGAAATTTTAGCAGATTTTTCTGAATTGACTTCCGAAGATATTAAAGCCTGTCTTTCCTTTGCCGCCGATCGTGAGAAAAAGTTATTTGTAACTTCGGTGTGAAACTACTCCTAGACGAAAATCTTTCTGATCGAATGATTAACAGGATTATTGATCTTTATCCTGATTCTAGTCATGTCAAGACTCTGGGTTTAACTAATACTGATGATGCTGTTATTTGGGACTATGCAAAAGCAAATGATTTTGTAATTGTTTCCAAAGATTCCGACTTCTACCAACGGAGCTTACTTTATGGTCATCCTCCTAAGTTTGTTTATCTTCGCATTGGTAACAGTCCAACTTCTAAAATTATTCAAGTTCTCAGAAACTAATTTAATCTAATTACTCAGTTTAGTGAAATTGAAACAGAAATTATTGTATTACTAACTCACCAATAAAGCAATGAGCATGATCAAGAAAACGCTTTCTATAGTGCGATGGCAGTTGGTAACAAGTAAGGGGCGATCGCGCGAAGAACTGCCAAAGCAAATAAACCCCCACTAATGGAGGCTTATCGCAATGATCGCAATGAAATCCTGACCTTCCTTTTGTCCGGAGTGTATTGATTGTTCCCTACTTATCCTTTCTGGTTCCAATTCACCCAGTCTTGCGGTTTGAGAAAAACATCATACAATTCCGCTTCCGGTGTATTCGGTTCAGGATGATAACAGTATTCCCAGCGTACTAGTGGCGGTAAAGACATTAAAATGGACTCGATACGCCCTTGGGTTTGTAAACCAAAAATTGTGCCGCGGTCATAGACTAAATTAAATTCCACATAGCGTCCGCGGCGATAGAGTTGGAAATTCCGTTCCCGTTCGCCATAGTCAATGGTACGACGTGCTTTGGCAATCGGTGTATAAGCAGGTAAAAAGGCATTACCACAGTCTTGAACAAAGGCAAATAAGTCTTCCCATGTGCGCGGTTCAATTGCCCCTAATTGCTTACTGTATTGCCCTGCTTTTCCTTCTGAATCAGGTCCGCGATAGAGTTCTCCTTGACCATCTTGATAATCAAAAAAGACGCCGCCAATCCCGCGATTTTCTTGACGATGTTTGATGTAGAAATACTCATCGCACCAGCGTTTAAAGACCGGGTAATATTCTTGATGATGGCGATCGCAGCTGTCTTTGAAGGTCTGGTGAAAATGAACGGCATCTTCGGCAAAGGGATAATAAGGGGTTAAATCAGCGCCCCCACCAAACCACCAAACCGGACCCGCTTCAAAATAGCGATAATTAAGGTGAACAGTCGGGACATAGGGATGGCGGGGGTGTAACACCATTGAGGTTCCCGTGGCAAAAAATTCATGTCCTTCTGCTTCGGGACGTTGCTTCAAAATAGAGGAGGGAAGTTGAGTGCCAAAAACCTCGGAAAAGTTAACTCCACCTTGTTCAAATAAATCGCCTTCCTTAATCACGCGCGATCGACCGCCACCGCCTTCTTCCCGTTCCCAAGTATCTTCTCGGAAGGTTTGACCGCTGCCATCGAGAGTTTCTAAGCTACTACAAATGTCATCTTGTAGCGTCATCATAAATTTTCTCACGCGAGCTTTCGCATCTTCGGGCGGCACACATTGATTTTTAGCAGCGCTAACTTCAGTATCTTTGACACTCATGACTTTAATGACTAATAAATTTTTACAAACTATTCTTGAGCGATGTACTCAAAACAAGCTAATTTTCCTAAAATAGGATACTTGCCTGGGCGTAATGGATCAGGAGATATGTTGTGATTCTTAATTTTTCGTTTAAGTTCATCGCAAGAAAGGAACGAATTTGCTGTCAGTTTTCCCTTTACAAAACGTATCGGGTACTCAGCAATGCACCGGTGGACGTTTTGTGGGAAAAACTGATTAACCTTGGAGATGTATCTTGGAATCCCCTGCTCGATCATACCAATGCTCCTCAGGGTTTGCGAGCGAAACCCGGTTTGATTTATCAAGCGGTAACGCGACTGATGCCAATTCCGATCCGCGTCTTTGTGGAAAAAGTCAATCCCGGTGAATTCTTGAGTTTACGAGTTCTAGCCATTCCGGGATTAGAAAATCGCGTGACTTATCAGGTAGAATCAACTCTGATTGGCACTTATGTTTCTTGTTCTATTACGCTACGGGGCTGGTTATCACCATTTTTGTGGTGGATGATTCGTCCTTATGCTTCGCGAGTGGTGCGAGAACTAGCGCAATCGGCTGAATCCGCGCAACAAGTTAGCTAGGGATGTCCATTGCGATGATCATTGGTGTAGTGAATGCGGGTTCCGGCCCACATTAGTTTTTCTCGTAAGGTGTGATAAAAAGAATGATCTTCCCGTAGAATAATATATTTCGCTAAGCAATTCGCCATGGTCACAGATACCCGTTGTCCCGGCCAAATGGTTGTTCCCAGTGAGCCATCAGTCCAGAGTTTGGTAGAAGGTTCAGTTTCTTCTAGAGGCCAAACATTGACCACTGAACCCGGAGGAAGCACTAAAGGGCGACTGGAAAGACTGAGGGGGCAAATCGGCGTGACTACCATCGCTTCCATGCCCGGATGAACAATGGGACCATTGGCTGAGGCGGTGTAACAGGTGGAACCGGTTGGTGTCGCAATGATTAAACCATCCCCTTGAAATTGTTCCACTATTTCTCCATCCACTTCCATTTCTAAAATAGAAGTGATCATGCGATCCACACTGGCAGGTTTGACACACATTTCATTCAAGCAAAAGAAGCGGTCACTCATGGGTTCGGGCTTAATTCTCCCTCCTTCCAATACTTGTGCTTGCAGCATCATTCGCCGTTGTATGGCATAACGATCCGATTCCAAGCGGTCGAGGAGGTTTTCAATATCTTGAAATAATTCAAAGGGTTCGGTTAAAAAGCCTAAATGTCCGCCAACATTGACCGCTAAAATCTGGACTCCCTCTGGGGCTAATTGTCGTGCTGCTGCTAAGGCTGTACCATCGCCTCCTAAAACAATTGCTAAGTCAATTTCATTGCCCACCGAGGATAAAAAGACTGGATAGGGGTTGTCTTTGATTCCACTCGGACCAACTAGCACCTTACAACCCCGTTTTTCTAAGGCTTTCGCGCAAGTTTCTGCCCACTTTTTACTTTCTTTGTCACCTGTTTTGTAGGCGATGATTACTTGGTTTAGTTGCACGATTTTGTGATGAGTGATTCGTTATTGGTTCTTTGTTTTTTGCTCTACTTTTTTTAATTTTAAACAAACCGCCTGTTACTCTTACGTTTGAACTTTCAAACTAGCAATGCTTTGTTCAAAGTTCGCCAATCTTCCCTGAAATTCACTGGTGGGAGTCGTATAAGTGGTAATCCAAATGGTTTTCCCTTGCGATTGGACATAAAATAATTGTTTCATGCTGACCCCTTCTTCTGTGGTTACATTAGCGACAATGCGTCCGAGAGGAGATTGATTTTGTGTGATGAGGGTTTCTTCTTCGATTTGGTGTGTTTGTCTCAGTTGCTGCGCGACTTGTCCAAGATAGTCTTCTAGAGAGGTTTCCTGAGGGAGTGGGTGTTGAACGACATTAACGTTGGTGAGAGCATCGGGGGTCAGCGATCGCGCATCAAAGGCAATGAAAGCGGTTTGCTCAAGATTTTGCTTAATTGGTTGCAATCGTTTACTATAGCCCTCATCAAGACGAGTAAATGCCGTTTCAATTTCATTCAAATCCCGCACTGGATTCCCACCCTGATAACTCTCGGGAAGCGATAAACTCATCCCTTCTCCTTGGATCGTTTGCCAGTTTTCTGCCGCTAGATCGAAGGCTTCAAGACTCGG
>CAZBPR010000177.1:0-5449 GCA_964493825.1 uncultured Dactylococcopsis sp. | reverse complement strand
CTGCAGTGGTTTCTCCGGTAATTGTGAGGGTATCACCGTGAAGTAAACCATGTTCCAGGAGCATTTTCATCACGAGTGGAATGCCACCCACATCATGGAGGTTTGTAATCACAAACCGACCGGACGGTTTGAGGTCACATAAAACCGGAACGCGATCGCGAATTGTCGCAAAATCTTCTAAGGTCAGATCCACACCAATGGTATTCGCAATCGCCAGTAAATGCAGAACTGCGTTCGTCGAGCCACCCACTGCCATAATCACAGAAATCGCATTTTCAAAGGCCTTCCGTGTTAAAAGTTGACTGGGCAAAATTTGCTTACGAATCGCCTCGACTAAAGCAAACGCCGATTTCTCAGCACTATCGGCTTTTTCTGTATCTTCCGCTGCCATAGTGGAAGAATAGGGCAAACTAATCCCCATCACCTCAAACGCCGAGGACATGGTATTGGCAGTAAACATTCCCCCACATGAACCAGCCCCCGGACAAGCATGGCGTTCAATTTCAGTGAGATGGGCTTGATCAATATTGCCCGCACTATACTCTCCTACCGCTTCAAAAGCACTGACAATGGTTAAATCTTTGCCCTCATAATGTCCCGGTTTGGTTGTTCCGCCATAAACAAAAATCGAGGGAATATTGAGGCGTGCCATGGCAATCATTGCCCCCGGCATATTTTTATCGCAGCCGCCAATCGCTAGCACCCCATCCATACTCTGTCCATTACACACCGTTTCAATGGAATCGGCAATGACATCACGGGAAACGAGAGAATATTTCATTCCCTCCGTGCCCATGGAAATACCATCGGAAATAGTAATGGTTCCAAACATTTGGGGCATCGCTCCCGCTTCTTTAAAAGCCGCTTCCGCCCGGAGGGCTAAATCATTAATCCCCACATTACAGGGAGTAATCGTACTATATCCATTAGCGAGTCCCACAATCGGCTTCGTAAAATCGTCATCCCCAAATCCGACTGCCCTTAACATGGCCCGGTTGGGAGCGCGTTGTGTCCCTTGAGTAACGGCTTTACTTCTTAAATTATCTGACATTCGTAATTCTCCAAAGTCCTTTTCTATTTTGGCGTTGATTGGGGCAAAATGAGGAAGAATTGTCAGGGATTTTTAAGCATTTTGGATCGCAATCTTTACTTTCCGCCATCAGAAGCTATGATTGAAATCAATAATAAATGTAATTCTGTTCTCTGTTCATTGATGCTATGTTCATTCTCACTGCCGATCAAATCAATCCCCAGCAAGCCCTGCGTCGTCATCACTCACAAGTCGAAAAACTAGTCGCAATTGCCTATCAGCAATGGTTATTTATTCAAGGAGAATCTTATTCTGCCGAGGAACGAGAAGTCGCGATTAAACAAACTCGAGAAAAATTGGACTCTGGTCAAATGTGTATTTTAGTCATCGATCAGAGAAAACAAAAATATGTGGTGTGCTACCAAGATCCGCAACTGGAAGCCCTTGAGGAAAAGGCTTCTGCTGTTACAATCAATGAAAATTCAGCAGCCCTTGTGGATGCTATCCGTCAAGCATCGGGCTTAATCAAAAATAATCGTCATAAACTCAGAGTTTATCCGAAATCTATTATCGGATCTGAACTGGTCAATTGGTTATGTGATTATCTCAAGTGTTCTCGCAAAGATGCGGTAAAAGTTGGACAGTCGCTAATTGAACAAGGTTGGCTACACCACACTGGGGATAAACACGAGTTTAAAGATGAAGGGTTACTGTATCGTTTTTATCAAGATGAAAGATTGAGCCTTCCTTTTGTCACAGGATAGTCTGGCTATGACGAATCATGATTAAACGTTAACCAATTCCGGGGACAACTGGATGAAAGAAAAACGCCAACCCAATGACAATATAAGTTGCTAAGAGCAGACTTCCTTCTAACCAGTTAGATTTGCCATCAGAACTAATCGAGTTGGCAATTAAAACTGAAACTGCCACCGCAACTAACTCAAAGGGATTAAAGTCTAAATCCATCGGCTGACCAATAATCCAACCTGTAATCACTAAGACAGGGGCAACAAATAAAGCAATTTGTAAGGTTGAACCCACTGCCACCGATAAAGATAAATCCATTTTATTTTTCATCGCAACGGTGACCGCTGTAAAGTGTTCAGCTGCATTACCAATTACCGGTAGAAGGATCACGCCGGTAAAGAGGGCAGTGAGTCCTAAACGTTCAGTTGCTGACTCTAAGGAACTCACGAGTAATTCTGATTCAATTGCAACGGTGATTGTGACAATCAATAAAATTGCAAGCCAAAACCAAAGATTAACCTCTTCCGGTTTTTTTGCAGGTTTTGTTGACCCAGAATCAATTGAAGATGATGTTTGTTGATCTACTTCTCCAACTTCGCAGAGGTAAGCGTGAGTTTTCATCGAAAACAATAACGTTAGTCCATACACAATAATGAGGACAATGGCAACCGCAACAGATAGAGTTTGTAAGGTTGCTTCGCCAATCCCATCTGAGGTATGTTCCACTGCCGTGGGAAGTAAAATGGCAATCACCGCTAAATTCATTGAAGACGCATTCACCCGGGCAACTTCTGACTGGAAAATTTGTTCTTTATACCGTAAACCGCCTAAAAGCATGGCAAAGCCCATCACTAATAAGAGGTTACTAATAATTGATCCAGTAATGGTTGCTTTAACAACACTAATTAAGCCACTTCTTAAAGCAATAAAAGCCAAAATCAGTTCTGTTGCATTGCCAAATGTTGCATTAAGCAGTCCTCCGAGTGTCGGCCCAACAACAACAGCAATTTCCTCTGTCGCTTCCCCCATAAAAGCAGCGAGAGGAATAATCGCTAAGCAGGCAGTAATAAAAATACTGACTTCATCCCAATGAAACCAACGACCCAATAAGGAAATGGGAACAAACAGAAGCAAAATTAAAAATATTGTATTTTTGTTGAACATATAACTAGAGAAGACAATGTTGATTCATTAACTGATTTGCTATTAATTATTGAAGATTTATTCAGAAATGACAAGAAAAACACAGACAATCAGTCGTATATAAAAATGTATTTCAGTAATTTGACTGACTATTTTTATTCTAATTTATGTATTATTTTTTAATACATAATAGGAATGAATGTAGCGCTTGATGAACAAAAGTGGTTAAATTTTTTAGTGTGAATCAGTAAAGTTTTGGCATTGGTGTAGACTTGTCTGCCGGATTTACATTACCATTGGCATTTTCGTCAAAAAACGGTTGTACGAGTAATCCACCTTGGGTTGGTAAAGCGTCGAGGCGGCGATCAGCGGGGGAAACCACTTTTTGCAAATTCATCCGCGTCGTCAATTCGAGACTCAACTGATTGGCATCAGAGGTGAGCGTCAATGCTTCATAACGACCGCGCAACCGTAACCCTGGTAAGATAGTAGTTTGAACATCCGCGATGATCCCTTGTCCTTGTGAACCAATACCATATCCGATCTGAAGATCCCAGAGGGGTTCACCACTGGCATCCCGTTTTCCCGAACGATAGTCCCAACTGACAGTGGCTAGTTGCTCACTTTTATTAAATTCACGGGTTTCGTAATTGAGGCTGAGTCGACTTTCACGATTAGAGCTGAGATCCTGAATCAATTGATAACTGAGTTCAGTACGGGTACGGTTATTCTCCTGCTCATGGGAAAATTCTAATTTGCCTAAGTGTTGTTGCAGTTGCCACTGGATCTGATTCACTTCATCCCAGATGACCTCGATCTGAGTAGAATGATTGACACCGCTCGCTATGCGTCCTCGCAATCTTAATTCTGTCCCTTGTTGACTATCCCAACGACTCAAAATCCTTATCCCAGGAAGGATTTGCCAATTGGTACGTAAATTACTGGCAACGCGATCGCTGCTAAAGTTGATATTAAAAGTAGAAGAGGGTTCATAGTTAATTCGGGTTTCCAAATCTTGACCGGTTACCCCAGAAATTGCCACATCTAAAGGAATATTCATGGCACGAAAAAATAACTCTCCCCAGCCCTGCCAACCGCGATCATGAAGTGCTCCTATTCCCAGAGTCAAGCTTTCTGCAACTCCCCAGCGTACAGTAGCACCACCGGCAAACTCAGAAAATTTTCCGAAAAAATCATCGTTATTTCGGCGTCCACCGGCAGAAACTAACCAATGTACACGACCCGTTGGTAATTGTTCCGGAAGAGGACGAAAAGACACAGTACGCACTTCCGGGTCAAAGGTCAGTTGTCCTTCAGGAAATAAAAGGACATCATACTCATTTTGAAATCCTCTCCCTCGAAAAGGAACATCTTCAAAGCGATAGATTCCATCCCCATCGACAAGGACCTCATCTAAAATTTTTTGACCGCGATTACGCGTTAATTGCACTAATGTTCCGGGTTCTGCTTCTCCCGTAATATCCCGCTGAAAGCGATCCGTTTGCAAGCGTTGCTCTGGATCAGCAATATTACTAAACGTTAATGACGGTGCTTCCCCTCCTTCTCTTTGCAGGTAAGTAATCCCCCAATATTCTCCCTGTCCTTGCTCAATCCAGAAAGGTGTTTGTTCACCGATAATCAAGTCGGTTTGAGGGGTCGGTCGAAAATACTGAAAGCGATCAAGACGCCAACTTTCTGTGTCGTTAAGGTTTCTTTGGTCAATTTCTATTTGCCAAACCCCTCCTAAGAAGGTGCCAATGGTCAGTAAGTTACCTTCTAGTGGAAAAAGCGTATCTGGAGTAAAAGTTGTGATTTGCTCAACTGTTGTGACATTAAAACGAGAAGGTTTGACGGGCGCTAACCCTGCCAACGGTGTTTCAGGTTGCGGTTCTAATCGCACAGAAGAACGCCTGCGCTCGCCAAGCCAAGGGGCTGATAAAACAATGGCATATTCATTAATATCAAAGTGAGCGTCAACCTTAAATTTCTCCTCGATTTCCTGAATCGAAAGCATTAAACCTAATTCGGGATCTCGAGAGAGTTGATTCAAATCTAGACGTGTGATCCAACCAGAAGCATCGAGTTGTACCTTCCCATCGCCAACAGAGTGACTTTGAAAGTCTAACACTTCTACTAATGCCTCATAGGGAACCTGCCACTGCTGAAAATGAGCTGTCTCGAGATCTTCAATTTTACCTCGTACCAGAACTGAGGTAATTTCACGATGCGAGCCAGAGATTAAACCCACTAGAATCACGGAAAAATCTGTGGCTTGAGCCAGCGATGATTGTGTTAGAACCTGAGGAAAGAGAAGCACGTTGGGGTTCGCAGATACGGCTGAGGAAGAACCGTTAATGAAAAGACTCAAGCTTATTCCTGTCAGGAGATAGCGGGAAAAGAAGAACACTGTTTATTACCTTAGTTATCAGCGTTTGTTCCTTCAGTTTTGAATTCTAGGGCAAAAGGTAAAGTTTTAGCATGAGGGCTGAGAATCCTACGACTACATGGCAAAGCAATTAGTCGGTA
>CAZBPR010000176.1:0-5544 GCA_964493825.1 uncultured Dactylococcopsis sp. | reverse complement strand
CAACACTGCCAACCACGTCTGTAAAGAAGTGGGAAAGAATTGCCCTCCTTGCCAGATCACCAACGGTAATAAGAGAATGCCACCAACCACGCTCACCCAAAGCATAATCATCCCAGAAGTAAGCGTTTGCCGGAGTTTTTCAAAACAGAGTAAACTCGTCGCCGCTAGCATCGAGGCAAGAATCGCCGCTAAATCCCCTTTTACATCCACATCGGCCAGTTGAAAATCGCTGAGTCCAATGGCAATCACTCCAGCTAAGGCAATCACCAATCCCAACAGAAACTTGAGGGAAAACCTTTGCCCGAGAAACACCCAAGCAAATAGCGCCGTAAACACTGGCATATTGTTATAAAGCAATGTTCCGTTGGCGACACTGGTTTGAGTGAGTGACCATCCCAGCAAGACGAGAGACGTGGAAAAACTAGCGGCAGCAAAGACCAGTAAGACAATTGTTGCGCGATCATATTGCGGTTGCTCTCTTTTTTGCCATAAGCGTTGTACGCCTTGCCAAAGTGCAAGCGTGATTCCTGCCCCAGATAACCGGTAAAAAATTGTGGTCAGGGGAGTCAGTTCTTTTTCTGCTACCACTAACCAAATCGAGGCAAAGCCAATGGCAATTAAGGCAGAAACGAGGGCTAGCATCCCCAGCAGTTTTACAGTCAGGGGATTTTCAGTTGGGTTCGTTTCCGAGAGGGCAGCATCGGTATAGGTGTCAGAATTCATTGCAAGGGTCCCCCCACAATCACTTTGGCGAGGGAATCAATCACGTTGCTTTCCGGTTCTTGGGAGAGTTGTTCATACCAAGCCGCAGTGGTACTTTCATCTTTGCCGTAGATAGTGGCTGTTCGTTGGCGGGCTTTGAGTACAATCTGACTCACTCGATCTTTTCGAGCCATTTCATACCTTTTGAGTGCATCGGCAACACTAATATTGGTACTGACCAAGAAACGACTGAGCATTTCCGCATCCTCAATCGCTTGACACCCCCCTTGTCCTAAGGTGGGGGTGGTGGCGTGTCCCGCATCTCCTAAGAGGGCAATACGACCTTTGGCGAGGGTTTCTAGGGGATCCAAATCCGAAATTTCTAGACGATTGGTTTCGAGAGGGTTCAGGCGTTCAATTAGAGTTTGTACGGCTTTTGGCCAGCCCGCAAAAATTTCTTTCAGTTCAGCTTGGCGGTCTTTCGGTTCCACAGTCGTTCCCTTTGCCATCGGACAACCAAAGAAGAAGTAAAAGCGATTATCGCCCACCGGCATCATCGACGCGCGTTTGCCTTCTCCGACATAAATCACCCAGTTATCGGGTTCGCAGAGGTCGTCACTGGCCGGAACTAAGCCATTCCAATTGACATAATCCGCATAGCGGGGAGTAATGGGTTGACCGGTGACATATTCGCGGACTGTGGAGTGGATACCATCAGCGCCAATAATTAAATCACTGGTGACGCGATCGCCGCTCTCAAAAATGGCAGTGGCAGCGGTTTCATCTTGCTCAACCGCCACACACTTCCAGCCTAAATGCACCTTCTCTGACCCAAATGCCTCCAGTAACATTTGTTGGACATCAGTACGCGCTACCGGATAAGGACGTTCTCCGACGCGCTCCACTAAAGGACGTAAATCCACTGCCGAGAGTCGTTCATCTTTATGGCTGCGATACTCCATCCGATTCATCTGTCCGCCAATGTTTGCCACCTTCTCGCCCAATCCCAAGCGATTGAGGACTTTAATGCCATTGGACCATAAGGAAATGCCTGCGCCGGCAGGGCGCAACTCGCGGGTGCGGTCATAAATATCCACATCGTAGCCGATATTTTTCAACGCTATCCCTGTGGTTAATCCGCCAATTCCTGCACCGATAATGGTGACTTTCAAGTTATACATCGTTACTCACGTTCTCCCGGAATAAAAAGATTTAAAACTAAAGCTGTAATCCCACCGGTAGCAATACCAGAAGAGAAAATATTTTTAAGTAGTGGGGGTAATTGCTCAAGGATATCGGGGGAGAAAGTAACCCCTAATCCTAAGCCTAGAGACATGGCGATAATCAGCGAGTTACGGCGTGTCAGATTCACACAAGACAATAATTTAATTCCGGCAGCTGCAACCGTACCAAACATTAAAATGGTTGCCCCTCCTAAAACAGGTTTGGGAACGGCTTGAATAATCCCGGCAAAAATCGGAATTAACCCCAGTAAGACAAAAATGCCAGAAATAAAATAACCCACATACCGACTGCCAATTCCTGTTAATTGGATTACGCCATTATTTTGGCTAAAGGTTGTATTGGGAAAAGTATTAAAACAAGCTGCCAGTAAAGAATTGAGTCCATCTGCCAAGACCCCCCCTTGTAAGCGTTGAAAATAACGATCGCCGCGAATGGGCTGTCCTGAAATTACCGACGTTGCCGTTAAATCGCCAATCGATTCAATGGTGGTAATGACATATAAAAAAATAAAGGGGACAAAAGCAGCAAAATCGAAATTCAACCCGTAGCGAAAAGGAAGGGGAACCGTAAACGGCGGTAACTCGCCCAACCCTTCAAAACTGACCATTCCTAAGGGAATCGCCACCAGGTAGCCGACAACTAAACCAATGACAATCGACCCCATGCGAAGGACTGGACTACTCAAACTGTTGAGAATTAAAACAGTCAGTAAAACCAAACCAGCCACCCCCAGATTTTGCAGACTACCAAAGGTTCCTGCTGATTTGGCTGCAAAACCACCGCCCATATCGGTAATTCCCACCCGCACTAAGGTTAAACCAATTAGGGTAACGACCGTTCCCGTGACAAGGGGGGTGACAATTTTTTGGGTAAATTTCAGAAACCGACTGACAAGAA
This sequence comes from uncultured Dactylococcopsis sp., assembly GCA_964493825.1. Lineage (GTDB taxonomy): Bacteria > Cyanobacteriota > Cyanobacteriia > Cyanobacteriales > Rubidibacteraceae > Halothece. The sequence goes on along the minus strand of CAZBPR010000176.1, from coordinate 2,700 downwards.
TTTGAATGAAAGAGCCCGCTAAACACAAGCCAAAAATCAGGGCTAAAGCATCGGTTGGGGGATTATCCGCAGCAACAACTGCTCCCCCAGCAGCTAAGATCGGTCCGATAAAGGTAAAACTGGTGCCTTGAATACTCAATAAACCCGATCCAATGGGACCAAAGCGTCTGGCTTGGATAAACGTGGCAATTCCCGAAACAAAAAGGGACATACTAATTAAAAAACTAGCATTCGTCGTGCTTAACCCCAACGCATCCGAAATAATCAGAGACGGCGTCACAATGCCCACGACACTGGCTAAGACGTGCTGAATCGCAGCAAAAGTTGCTTTTGCCACGGGCGGACGATCTTCCAATCCATAAATCAAGTCGCCGGATAACGGTTGATTTTCATCCGTCGTTTCCGTTGTTTCCGTTTCTAGTGCGATTTCTTCGTTATATGACATAGCAGCATCATTGCAAATTAAACCAGCATTTTGGTTGTTTGATCATTAGTTATCGTTCGATGAGTGGCTTCGGTTTCGCCGTGGGCTTTAAGTAAACGAGCAAAACGATGTCGCATCAAAATCCCAAGCTGATCCGTTGCCATGTGTTGTTCCCAAATTTTGGCACTAGCTGTATACTGTATACATAAAAAAATAATTTTACTGTATTAGAGATTACGTTTCTGCGTACAATCACTGTCACCATTGCTGGTTGAGTCTTATTTTTGGGGCGGAAAAGCTAAATCGCCCACTTTACTGGTTTTCAAACCTAGAGCCACTAATCCTTCGATTAATTTTACGGCTGCACTCACACCGTCAATTACAGGAACTCCCAACTCTGCTGAGAGTTGCTGGGCTAAATCTGCCATTCCCGCACAGCCTAAAACGATCGCGCCACAACCATCTTCTTGGATCGCCGTTTGGCATTCTTGGCGAATTATTTTTTGCGCGGGCGAGTCTTTAATTTCTAACTCTAAGACGGGGAGATCAATGGCGCGAATGTTGCGACAGTGGCGTTCCATCCCATAGTTCATCACCAACTGTTCAGCGATGATTTTAGTGCGAGAAAGCGTGGTGACAACAGAAAAACCCGTAGCGAGAAAACTTGCCGTGTGCATCGCTGCTTCTGCAATGCCTAAAACCGGTGCCGTGGTGAGTTCTCGGGCTGCCATTAAACCGGGATCGCCAAAACAGGCAATGATATAACCATCCATCTCAGGATCGCCGATTTCTGCGAGGAGATGGGGCAGCGCGATCGCTTCATCATAATGACATTCTAAAGCAGCCGGTCCCGAAGTCGGGTTACAAGCAATAATTTCAGTTTCAGAACTTGCCACACTACTAGCAACTATCCCGATTTTTTCTGTCATGCTGGCAGTGGTATTGGGATTAATAACTTTGATTTTCAAGGACTTTCCTTGGTTTGTTTTTTAGAAAACGTCATAAAGATGATAATTGCGCTGATAATCAGAGCAAAGGAAAATAAAGTGGTAACCGTTCCTAAGCCGTAAATGGCTGGTGAAGTGACATTGGTGGTCATGCCAAAAATTTCGAGGGGGAGGGTATTATCTTCTCCTGCAATCAAGGCGGTGCGGGTAAACTCATCATAAGAAAGGGTAAAACTAATCATTCCTACTCCAATTAAGGTGGGTGCAATTAACGGGAAAACCACTCGCCAAAAGGTTTGCACTTCTCCTGCCCCTAAATCCTTTGCTGCTTCTTCATAGGAAGGATTAAAGCGATTAAACACCCCAATCATAATTAAAAACGCAAAGGGTAACGTCCAAGTCAGATGTCCGGCTAATGCAGAACTATACCAAGTAATATCCCACCCCATGACTTCAAATAAGAGGGCAATGCCAATAGAAACCAGGATACTAGGAACAATCAAACTGGCAATGGTGAGATAAAAAATGGGGGTTGACCCTTTAAACGGTTGTCGGAACGCTAATCCTCCGGAAACGCCGACGACTAGCGAGATTGCCATGACCATAAATCCTAACAGCAGCGATCGCTGAAAAGGTTCCCCAAAACTGCCAATGGCTTGTTCTTGAAAGACTTGTTGCAGCCAATAGAAACTAAATCCCCGCATGGGAAAAGTGAGTGACCCTTCTGGTCCCTGCAACGATAAGGTAATAATCGTCAACAAAGGACCATAGAGAAACAAAATAAATAAGCCTAAAAAAGCAGCTAAAACGTAAAAAGATAATGGTCGTTTTTTCAATTTCATGACTATAATTGCTGGCGAATATTAACGGTTCTAATAATGGCAAAGACAAAAAGCAACGTAATCATTAATAAAATGACAGCATTCGCCGAGGCAAGAGGGTATTGCAAACTGCCAATTTGATTACTAATCATGTAACCGACAGAAGAAGATTGTCCGCCTCCCATCCAGCGCACAGTCAGAAACTCTCCCATCACTAAAGTCACAACAAAAATCGAGCCAATAGCAATACCAGAAGCCGATAAAGGAAAGATAACCTCTTTCAGAATTTGAAAACGAGAAGCACCTAAATCCAACGCAGCGGTAATTAAATTCCGATCAATTCGCATCAAACTATTAAAAATGGGAATTACCATGAATAAGGTATAAAGATGCACCAGTGCTAAGACAACCGCAAAATCAGAAAAGAGTAAATTTTCTAAAGGATCATTAATTAAGCCAATCGACAACAGAAAATTATTGACTAAGCCATTTCTGCCTAATAACGGAA
>CAZBPR010000175.1:0-5597 GCA_964493825.1 uncultured Dactylococcopsis sp. | reverse complement strand
TGACGTTAGTTTCGATGATGTGGTCTTTAATGTGGGAGCCATTTATGATGTCACTGAGGAAATCAGTGTCTTTGCGAATTTTGCTCAAGGCTTTTCTGCTCCAGATTTTCGCCGTTTTCTGCGCTTCCTACCGTTTTCTGTGAATACACGACCCGTAGTTGTGGATGAAAGTATTGATGTTACTCAGCCAATCATTGTTGATAATTACGAGATTGGGGTTCGTGGCAATTGGGAACAAGTGCAGTTTTCCTTAGCCGGTTTCTTCACCTATTCAGAATTGGGACAAAATGAACGATCAAGCGAGGATGGTTCCTTTTTAACGTCTAATCGGGAACCGACCCGGACTTATGGCATTGAAGCGACAGCGGATTATCAAGTCAATGATCAATGGCAATTCGGTGGGAATTTCACTTGGGTGGAAGGAGACAGCAGTCCCGATGGCGTTGATGGCTTTGTTCCTTTGAGTACAGAAAATATTCAACCCATTAAAATTGGCTTATATGTGCAGAATCAAACCACGCCGACCTGGTCGAATCGGTTGCAGTTATTAATTGTGGGTTCGCGCGATCGCGCCTTTGAAGAAGACATTGAGGGTGATCCCATTGATCCCTTTCCTATCGACAGTTACGCTACCCTTGATTGGATTAGCAGTTTGCAACTTGGTAACGGAACCCTTACCTTAGCCGTACAAAATCTTTTAGATAACCAATACTTCCCAGTTGACTCCCAAACCCAAGACGGAAACAGAGAATACGCTGCTGCTTTAGGACGTACCATTAGCCTGCAATATCAACTCAGCTGGTAAATCATGCTTCGACCTTTGACCGTATCGCTTTTCCTGCTGGGACTTTTGAGTCTCACAGGATGCCAAAATAACCAAACCCTCAATCGACCCATCCCTGATCCGGCACGGATGGTTACTCATACGAAAGGAGAAACGGCAGTTCCTATCAATCCTGAGCGAGTCATTGCTTTAGATAATATTGCCTTAGACAGTGTTCTCGCTTTGGATATAGAACCGATCGCTGCATTAATTAATGAAAATACAGGGCAATTTCCCGTCCATCTGCGCGATCGAATTACTGAGAGGACAAGAAAACTCTCTCCCGACCAACAAAACCTAGAAACCATTACCCAACTCAACCCTGACCTGATTATTGGTGGGAAAAATGTCGAACCCGTTTACAACCAACTCAATCAGATTGCACCGACCATTTTGTTAGGAAAAAGTGGCACCAGTGCTTGGAAAAAGAAACTTCTTCTCACCGCAGAAGCTGTGGGAAAACCTGAGGAAGGACAAGCCTTACTCGATCAGTACCATGAACGGGCAAAAGACCTCGGGTTGCGCCTTGAGAACCCTTCGGAAATCGAAGTTTCCGTCGTGCGTGTGTTCCCTGATAGATTACGTCTTTATCAAAACGATACCTTTGTTGGCGGTATTCTCCAAGATGTGGGGCTATCTCGTCCCCCGAGTCAGGATAAAGATAATTTATGGATTAACATTTCTCGGGAACGATTTGATGCAGCCGATGGGGATGTCATCTTTGTTTGGAGTTTAGGCAACGACGCTGAAACTGCCTATAAACGCTTGCAAGATGATCCTCTCTGGTCACAATTGGGTGCCGTACAAGCGGGAAACGTTTATCCGGTTCCTGGATATTGGATTGGGCGCGGTCCCATCGCTGCTAACAAAGTGTTAGATGATTTATCGATTCATTTGTTAGAAGAGAAACCATAAATCTTGATCACGGTTAGTCTCAACTATACTATAAAAATATTAAGATCAAAAGAGACCAAGCTCAAGTCAATCACTTCGCAGGATGTCTAGATAATCAAGGTTATCTGCAAATGGAAACCATTCAAAGATGAATCATCTACAGCAAAACATACACGCCATTATCAGACCAGGAGAGGAAGGGGGCTATTTCGCTGAATGTATGGAAATTTCAGTGGTAACTCAAGGTCAAACTTTAGATGAAGTGTCACAAAACCTCGTTGAAGCGGTTAGTCTTCATCTCGATGGTGAAGATCCGACTGAGTTTGGTTTAATCGCCAAGCCCTCTCTTAATGTAACCTTTGAACTTCAACCAGAATATGCCTAGACTCAAGCGATTATCTGGTGTCGAAGTGATCAAAATTCTTGAAAAGTTTGGTTTTGAGGTACATAGTCAGCGTGGGGATCATGTCAAAATGCGTCGCATTACTGAAACAGGAAAAGAAACACTAACAATTCCCAAACATAAGCAACTCGATACAGGAACTTGTCGAGCAATTCTAAAGCAAGCGAGTCATCCGTACTCCGCCGTGAGACGACGGAGCCTGCGGATGACCGTTGGTCAATATATTTCACGTTCAGAACTCGCTCAGTATTTTTATGATTAAGTCAATCGAATACCAGACACAGATAAACGCAACGATCGCGCCAAGACGTACTATGATGTCATTAATTATCGAACACTATTAATAACTTATGTCATCTTTACCCCAGCATCTTGCGCAATGCCAATTCTGTTCTGATATTTCCGAAGCAGTGGGAGAAGTCCCCATTGGGACAGCAGGACATTATGATTACTGGTTTAAGACACTAATCATGCAGATAACGGGACTTAGACGGGAAATAAGTACAAAACTTGGTACTATAGCAAGCAATCCTATATCATTTGTAAAAATAAGCTGCCATTAATATGTCAATCATTACGGAAAAATTAGATACGCTAATCCAATTAATTGAAAGCCAAGGGGTTCCAATTCGGTCACAATTAGAACCTGGATTAAGTCGGAGTGCAATTGAACAAAAAAACTAAAGAACTTCCATTTCAACTGCCTGAAGAACTGTACGAACTTTACCAATGGCATAACGGACTCTGATGAGAAAATAATTGCAAGGCTGCGATCGCGGGTGTTGCTCAAGCAGTGAGGTATAGAAACCCTGAAGCCTTTAGTGTTGCTTTTCGCCGTACCTTTAACCTTACGCCGAAAACGTATCAAATGCAACATCGGTAGTGCGATGGCTTTGCCGGTTGCAAGAGCGAACATCGCGCGGAGAAATTCCTTAGTGGTAAATAATGAATGCTATAGTTTCAGCCAGCTAAAGAGATCGCCTACGCTTAAACTTAAATCAGCCACTAAATCAGGAACCGATAATCTCTCTTCTGGGTCTTCGAGCAGTTGGGGTTGTCCCCCTTGAGGAAAAATAAGAACTGATCGCGCTTTGGGATCAATCAACCAACCCATTTGAGCGCCATAGTTCAGGCAGTGTAAAATGATTCCCGTGACCTTGGTTGAACTTTGGTCTGGAGAAAGGATTTCAACAATCCAATCCGGCGCAAGGGGAAAGACATTGGCAATATCGCCACTTTCATCAACGGGAATACGTTCCCAAGCAAAGACCGTAACATCAGGGACAACGGAACTTCCGCCAAAAGTACAGCGCAACTCAGGAAAAGCATGAGCAATGCGTTGTTTTTTGACAACTGTATTAATTGTATTTACTAACTCACCTTGAAGAATACTATGCTTTCCTTGGGGCATAGACTTTTGAATAATCTGTCCGTTAATGTATTCGCTGGCTGGCTTAGTCTCTGGTTGGTTCAGAAACTCCTCTAATGTAATTGTTTTTTCTGGGATTTGTACCATATTCTAGATTCCTCTAACTAATAACATCTGTTTTATTTAAAAATTTCGGAAATCGATAAAGAGAAATCTGGTAATAATGGGGAAGTTGCGCGATGTGGCGAAGCCATCCTCACTTTCGCTCCCTCCCTTAGGGGATCCTGCTCCGTTAAGGTTTCAATTAACTTTAACTGCCCATTTGCTAGACGATAAATTTCTAATTCCCTGCTAAATCGATCAACAATCCAATATTCTTGCACCCCACCTTGAGAATAGAGTTTTAATTTAGCTTGTTTATCCCGATAAATATTTTTTTCTCCAGCAGAAAGCACTTCTACAATTAATTCTGGAAAGTCTGTAAAATGCCCTGCCTCGTCTTCAATTTCAGCTAATCGTTGGTCACTCACCCAAACTAAATCAGGGATAACATTATCTTCTTCTGATGAGATGATACCAGGTGATGAAAAAACTCTACCAAAATGGCTTCTTGACCAAATTTTTAGTTCCGTAGTCAAGTTAGCGATAATGTCTTGATGTTTCCAATGAGGGGTACGAGTCACAAATAATTCTCCTGCGATAATTTCACGACGAATCCCCTCGCTTTCAGGCAATGCGTCTAAATCGTGGATTGTCCAGCGAATTGGGAAAATAATTGGATTCATCAGTTAGCAGTAATCTAAATCATTGAGGAGCAAGTGATAATCCAATCCTAGCATTACCCATTAATCAGCATGAAATCAATCTCGCCAAAAAAGTCCGTTCCTGCGAGAAAACGATCGCGCAAAAACGTAATATGATGTCATTAATTATCGAACGCTATTGATAACAGATGTCATCTTTACCCAACCAACTCGCTCAATGCCAATTCTGTTCTGATATTTCCCAAGCGGTGGGAGAAGTCCCCATTGGGACAGCAGGACATTATGATTACTGGTTAGTGGTGGAACTATCGCAACCTTGGTCAGAAATAGCCCTGGATCAAAACGAGGCGTTAAAGCCCTATTTACCTGCCATTAAATCCCTAGTTTACGAAAAAGGAATCAAACTGCGTCCACTCGCGATCGCGCCCGATCCAGACTATTCTCAAACCGGCTATACTCGGATTCTCTTCTACCGTCGTCCTACTAAGTTATTTTCTCACTACACCCGAGAAGAATATCTCATTCCTAACCCTGAACTGGGAAACTTAGCCTCTGCACTGCTCTTAAAACCGGAAAAACTCCCTCACTTCAGTGACTACAAGCAAGATAATAAGCACCAGTATGATCTACTTGTCTGCACGCATGGGAATGTTGATGCAGCTTGTTCTCGCTATGGCTATCCTCTCTATAAAAATTGGCGACAACAAGCCAATTCTCAGATTAGGGTGTGGCGGTGTAGTCACTTTGGCGGACATCGTTTTGCACCGACTGCCATTAGCCTTCCCGACGGACATTACTGGGGACGTTTAACCCCAGAAGCACTGAATTTAATTACGAAACAGGAAGGCAATCTGAGCGATCTCAAACTGTATTATCGCGGTTGGACGGGATTAGACCAATGGACACAAATTGCTGAACAAGAACTTTGCTTAAAGCACGGTTGGGAGTGGTTTCATTACTTAAAAACAGGAGAAGTGGTAGAAGCGGATGAAACGAATAAAGAATGGGCAAAAGTTCGCATTCATTATTCTTCTCCTGATGGAACAGACCAGGGCATTTATGAAGTCAGCATCGAAACGACTGGCAAACTAACCACTGCCGGTGAATCAGGTTTTCCTCCTTATCAAGCAGTGGTTCAACAATATCAGGTGAGTGCTGTTGAAGAATTAAGATGAAAGATCAGTGCAGTTGCCATGACTTTTCTCATTTTTGTTAATCAAACATGGAGGGCGAACAATCATTTGCCCTTACTGAAATTACTTTGCCAGCATTACCAACTTAAAGAATAACCCTCTCCTAAGAAACTGAATCAGTTGAAGGCTTGGGAATGACTTCAAAGCCAAG
>CAZBPR010000174.1:0-5694 GCA_964493825.1 uncultured Dactylococcopsis sp. | reverse complement strand
ATCGGCGGTTAAAATTAGTCATGGACTATTGGTGCGCCCTCTGGTTTTGGCCCCTTGAAAAAGCTGATTTATTACCCAGTCGCCATGAATATTTGATGGAGATTGCGGTAATTTTAGGTGATGTGGAAATGGTGCAAGAAAAACAGTTAGATTTGCAGGGGCTACGCATCTAAATGAAACCAGAGTCAGCCAGGATTTTAAGTAAAAAATCATTATCCATGGCAGCCTTGTAACGCTTCATGGTGAGGCTGGTTTTAGAAGTCTCCTGACGAAGCAAATTTAAAGTGAACCGTCTCATCACGCTTATGTTACGAGCAGAATAGCCTTGGCGAATTCTAGAGTCATCTTCTCCAAAGACCACGTCAAGACACCAATGAACCTGATTTTCAATTCCCCAGTGACTGCGAATGTAATCGCCGAATTGCTGATTGGTCGCTTCTAAAGAGCTAATAAAGAAGCGGCATTCGTGAGTGGTCTGATTCCAAAGTTGACGAGTTCCTTCCACAATGACGATGGTGCACAGTTTCGGCCAAGGCTCTCGTAATTCTTGAGGAAGAATTTGAGACGCTGGAATTTGCCAAATTGTTCTGGTTTCTAGACGATGATGTCCTTTCTCCATGTGATGCCATCCGGTTTTTAGCCATGCTGCCGAAGATTCGTTTTGTTCCTCAAACCACGTTTTTATCGTTTTAGACAATTTACCCTGGTTGCCCTTGAGAGCAAGAATATAGTCTGCTCCAGCCTGACAGATGTGTTGGGCAATGTTCTTTTGAGTTCCCATCGCATCGATGGTAACAATGCATCCTTTTAGCTCTAGTTGTTCGAGTAGTTTAGGAATGGCTGTAATTTCATTGGATTTTTGATCTACAGCCTCTTGTCCTAACACCAGACGGGATGACGTTGCCCAGGCACTGACCAGTTGTAGATCTTTAAGGCCTTTTTCCCGATCATAGGAGCCTCGTGAAGTTTTTCCGTCTATGGCAATGACCTGAGCTGAGAGCTTTCCAGCTATGGTCTGTACCCAGTTCCGAAATTCTGCTTCTAATGCTTCTGGGTCTAATCTGGAAAATACCCTGGCCAAAGTATCATGGGAAGGGATTCCGTTTGGCAACTCTAGAAATTGCTTGAGCCATGCCTCTTTTGAATTGCCATAAGTTTCTATCCCAACCCAACTATCGGCTCCCGATAGGGTGGCAAACAGAGCGATAACAATTATATCGACCAAGTAATGTGCCCGTGTCCGTTCTACTCTTGGGTCTTCTATTTCTCCAAAGTGCTTATAAATACTGGCTTTGAGAACTTCGTTATTGAATAGAGATGGCATCGTTTAAATCCATAATCTTACCTCATTTCTGCTTGTTGTTAAGATGCGTAGCCCCTGGCAATTGATGAAATTACTCATTTAAAGGGAGGGAAAAATTATGCCGCCGTTTTAGTCGATTTAGACAAAAGAAAACCCATTGCTTTTTTAGAAAGGAGGAATCAAGAAGTAATAGCAGAATACTGGCTGGGATTGGGGTCTGAGATATTGAATCAAATTGAAGAAGTGAGCATTGACCTATGGAAACCCTATCAAAGTGTTGTGGAGAAATTACTGCCAAATGCCAAAGTCGTAGCTGACCGATTTTACGTCATGAAACAAGTTAATGAAGAGCTGGATTCCAGAAGAAAAGCTGAGAAAAAACAAGCAGAAAAGTTAAAAAATAAACAAGAGAGAGCAACAAAAATTGAAGGAATCAAACATAGTAAGTATCCTTTACTGAAGAAAAAGGAAACTTTAAATGAGAAGGAAAAAGAGAAATTAGAAGACGTAGGAAAAGTCGCTCCTGAACTCAAACAAATGTATCAACTTAAAGAAGAGTTAAGAGATTTATTTGACAGAAAAATAACCGCTGATGAAGCTTGTTGGAGACTCTTAGAATGGCTGGAATCAGCGTACAAAAATTTCCCAAAAAGTTGTCAAACAATACGTCGCTGGTTTGAGCCAATTTTAGGTTACTTCGACCATCGCACGACCCAAGGAGTTGTGGAAGGGATCAACCCAAAAATTAAGCTGATTAAAAGGAGAGCCTTTGGTTTAAATAATTTCGATCATTTTAGAAGAAGAGTACTTTTACATTGGAGCTTTTGCTACTAATTTGCCATACTCACTCTAGAAGAGCCGTAAAAACTTTGATAAAGACTTTATGGATACGCGCAATATCTGCTGCGCTAGTTTGGTTGGAAACTCAATGGGAGGTGGCGTCGCTTTACAGTTTGCCCTCATGTTTCCTGATAGACTGGAAAAACTAGTATTGGTCAATAGTTTTGGGTTAGGCAAGCAGATAGAGATCTTTTCACGGTTAGGAACCCTCCCTTTTATTGACAAATTGAGTAGAGTTTTTCGTCCCAACCGAGCAAGTGTAGCTTGGTTCTTGAACTCAGTTGTGTATGACCCATCAGTTATTACTGATGAGTGGTTTGAACGAATTTACCAATTAGCTGTGCTCCCAGGAGCGCTGATAAACAAGTGTCCCATACTGAGTACCGTCAAGCAATGACATCTCTCGGTGAATCTTTTGGCGACATTTTCCTTTCCAAAATCCCAGACAATCAGCCCAAGATTTATTTAGCTTCTACTGTAGAAGACGCTGACTATTTAGCACAAGGTGTTCTCTCTGGCTTAGAAACTCGTTATCACGACATTTCCTTTGCTTGCTTTTGGAATCAACGCTTCTCTCCCTTCGACATTCCAGATTTACAAGTCGCACCCATTCTCAAAAAATACCAAGAACCGACTCAAGCAAAGGTTAACTATTTAATTATTGTTAAATCCATTATTTCTGGGGCTTGTGTTGTCAAAACTAATTTAACTAATCTGATTCAAAAAATTGAACCGGAACAAATTTTTGTTGTCGCCCCTGTTATCTATGAAGGTGCAGAAGAAAAGCTCAAAGCCGAATTTGAAGAAGACATCCATCGCAAATTTCAGTTTTTTTACTTTGCCCGTGATGATGAGCGTGAAAAATCAGGTGAAGTGATTCCTGGTATTGGCGGTATGGTTTATGAGCGATTAGGGTTTGACGGACAAGCAGATAAGAACCAATATATTCCAGCACTTGTCAAAACTCGACGGAAAAAAATGTTAGCTCGTTCATATACGAATATTGTTGAGAACCCTTAACCCAGTTTCTGGGCTATTTCGAGACATGACAACCACTTCAACCAATGGAGGCTTATCTGGATCTTGAAAGCGATTGAGATTGAGTAAGGCTTCTACAAGGTGATAACCCGTGCCAGGTGCCAAAGGATCATTTTCTTTTTCCTGCATGGTTTTTCGATAAACCAACATGGCATTTTCCCGATCCTGAGCAAATTGCTCTTGAAATAGTGCATCTTCAGCACTCAAATCAAATAAGGCAGTGGCAGAAACTCCGACTACTAGAGTGTTTGATAGATCAAAGGGCATACAATCATTTTTGAAAGAATCACAACTGAGGATTTAACCCTTAAAGGTTTTTTCTTCTGTTTTTAGGAGTATAACTGTTCTGATGCACTTCTTTATAGATCTGGACTCTTTATAATCGCACACTCAACCAATTCCCATTGGCTGACTCCGGGAAAAAATAGTGTTGGGGTGTCCACACACCACCCGAAAACCATAGAAGCTACTGCAGTAGTTGGGGAAACTGCAATTGCGAATCGCCGAACGGCAGTCCACAGGGTTGTTGTACCAAGAACCCCCGCGTCGTACTTGAGTATTTTTGCCATTTTTATGCCAAGCCCTACTATCATTGGGTGCTCCCTGATAGTTATCATGCCAGTCATCTTGACACCACTCCCAAACATGGCCGTGCAAATCATACAAACCCAAAGCATTGGGCGAAAAACAGCCCACCTCTGTTGTTTTTTCTCGATACTTTCCTTAATCTTTACCATTTCTAAGGTAACTCCATTGCCCAACTCTTTTATCGGGACTTAAACAATCGTGAGGCAAAAACAGCCTCAAACCTATACACAGTAGTTGTTTTACTTCGATCAGGCATGTTGCTGGATATACTTGGGTTTCAGCGATTTTTAGGCGTTTAGCGTAAAGTTTTTGCCATAACTGGGTTTGAGGCTGTTTTCTTGTTGTTTTCTGTCTAAGTCCCGTTATGAAGAATTCAACCTCATCCTGGTCACGACGCATGACCACGCCTTTCTCATCAATCGTTATCACTTCAAATTCAAATGAAGAAAGTATCCCTTGGCTAGAAGACTATTGATGCTTTTGCAGTTGTTTTTGTATCTTGTCCCGAGCTTGGATCGCTTGCTGTAGATTCGGATCGAGCGCGATCGCGCGCTCATATTTTTCCAAAGCAGATTTGACCCCTTGATAATAGAGAGTTTCTCCCAGGCAGAAGTGGGTTTCAGCCGAGTTGGGGTTGCTACAGTAACTTCTGTGATGGCTTGAAGATCGGCAACAGTCTCTTTCCGGATGATTACGTCAAACTGAGAGCGATTGGGATTGTTCATGATCAATCATTACATCAATCTTGGAAACAACTTAACTAGTGCAGCGCGGTAGAAGTAACTGACCACTAAAGTTGAACCAAAATCAATGCTTCGAGCATTCGCTAACTGGTCAACTATTTTCACCAGGCTGCATTAGTACTCCACCACACTGATTTTGACAGGTAATTGCTTTCTAATCTATTGACATGACAAATATTCCAGAGCTTTATCACCTGTCATAACTTCCTTGGTTGAGTACTTGCTCTGGTTGCTCGAAACGTAGAATTATCCCCGAGATGAAACTTAATAAATCCTTCAACTTCATCATCACTCTCTAACTGAAGCCAACCGCTGCCCATGGCTTCATCCATTTCATCATTACCTTCCCAAGTAAAAGTAAACCGTTGTTGACCGTTCACCTGCTCCAGATCTCCGTCCAAAGAACCATACACTAAGCCAAATTGGAAAATCCCTAAATTATTGGTTTGAATCTCAACATACGCTTGCGTTTCCATGTTGAAATAGTCTTCATCCCACTCTGACATCTCATAAATATGCCAAGTGCCGATAAACGGATGATTGGCTTGAATTGTTTCCAGTTTGTTAACACCCATAATGGCTCACTCCCATTCCTTTTTCCTTTGATCCTACTGCTACTTTTTTATATCATTGCGCGATGTGCCATAGGAGAACCGGTGCAGCAATGGCACACTTATTCGATCCACGTCAACCAACAATAAATAAACCTTAAGACTAAGCTGAAGACATAGCTAACCGTTTCAACATTAGACGAGTCATGGCTACCTCAATAAGAGATTCACTGACTTCTGGCAATTTCTCGCTCATCAACAACTAAACGTCGATTTTGAACCAGCCAAGCAAAAGTCCTTTCTACCACCCATCGTCGAGGAAGAACCGCCGACCCAGCCGGAATTGAATTCCGGCTGGAACGCGGCGGTGCATTCCGCACCTCAAACGCTTGACTCGAACGTTTGACAACTTCTACTTTAGCTTGAGTTAATTTCTCTACTACCCTGCTAAAGTTTGGTCCTTGGTAACCAGCATCTACCCAAATTAAAGACAAATTGGACATTTGAGATTCAACTTCCAGTAAAAGGGCGCATCCGCCTACACGTTCTGGCATATTCGCTTCACTGACGACAACTGCTAGAAGTAGCCCCTGAGTATCTACCAATATATGTCGCTTACGACCTTTGACTT
>CAZBPR010000173.1:0-5705 GCA_964493825.1 uncultured Dactylococcopsis sp. | reverse complement strand
GTTGTTCGTTGGTTCGGACGCCGCAAAGCCATCCCCAATTTCCTCAACTGCCCGTCGTATTATTCCCCGGAAATGTGGGAGATAATCAAGGTCTTGTTACTGTTTACCGTCGTTTAAATAAGCATTATGGCTGAAGATATTGATCAGCGCAAACTTCTTTCTGCACTCGCTCATGGCTCGATTTTTTTTAGTGCCTTAGTGGTTGCCATTGGAATTCCAATTGGAATTCTTTTTATTTCCGATGATGAGGTAACCAAAGAAAATGCTAGAGAAGCTCTCAATTTTCATATTAATCTTTGGATCTATGGCGTAATCTTTGGTATTTTGACACTTTTATTAATTGGATGGCTGTTATTAGGGATTTTGGGTATTGTTAGTATTGTTATGCCAATTATTGGCATCCTGCAAGTGCTCACAAATCCTTATAAAGCTTATCGTTATCCTTTTATTTTTCGATTGCTTTAGTTTGAAAAAAGGAGAATCCCATGAAATGGCAAGAAGTAATAGAACATCCTAGCTTACAAGATTTGCCATTTAAAAATGTCAGAAAAAATTGACCTTTACTTAGCAAAAGGGGCAAATGAAGTTTGGCTATGTGATGATGAGGGAAATTTAACAATTTACGCCCCTCAAGGAAGAATTGAAGTGTCTCGACTTTTCCCAAACTTCCCCAATAATATTCTACAAAAGTAACTTGAATAACCATAATCGAGGCAATCAACTCTAACGATGCTTCACCGCTCGGGTTCATCAGGCAAAGCTGGCATTACGCTAAGATAAAAAAAGGCAGAGTGACTCTAAATTTGCAGTTCTCCACTAATTAAGCTGTTTTAAGATTACAAATTAAAGTCTCCTCAGACAGCATTTGAGACAGAGTGGTAACTCGCCAAATCCGAAAACTTAGACTGGAAACCTTGGGAGTGGAAAGAAATGTCCGGTAAAATTGTCCCCCAAAGAAATTATTCGACAGCGTATGCTTTGTGGTGTTTTTGTTTCGTGTCAGTTTGTGGAATTCATCGCTTGTATGCCAGACGATACTTTTCGGGATTTTTTTATTTGATTACACTGGGTTTTTTTGGCATTGGTCAATTTCTTGACTTGTTTTTAATTCCCGGCATGATTGATGAAGAAAATTTGAAGATTAAAGCCCTCTACGGTTATCAACCGAATGAAGCGAGTTTTTACCAAACTCCAGAAAGTATTATTGTTAATTTACCGAAAAGTCAAGCACCGCAAGCGAGTCTAGAAGGTAAAACGAAGAAGCCACTGACTGATAAAGATATTGATCGCGCCATTTTGAAAACTTGTAAAGAATATGCAGGGGCAACCTTAGCAGAAATTTTTCTAGAAGTTGATGAGGAATATGAAAAAATTGAAGCCCGGGTTGAATATTTAATGCAAAAGAGTTTGCTAGCTGTTGATAACCGCACCGATGATGGGGCTGTGATTTATAAGATTAGTTGAATTGAAAAGTGGTGTTAGTCTAGCCAACACCACTTTACTTTTTAGTAAGTCATTATAAGAGGTTAATTAGAATTGGCTGAATAGCCCTTGTCCGGTTGCAATTTCTAGAATGAGTAAAGATACAAAGCCAATCATCGCTAAGCGACCGTTGAGGCGTTCGGCATAGGCGGTAAAACCAGCGCGGGACTCTTCCTGTACATAAATGTCAGGTTCGACGGCGAAGTTATTCATCTTACCTTGATCATCAACGATAGAGCCTTTTCCTGTAGTCATTAATTTAATCCTTATCTTTAATACAACTTAATAGACAGTGTAACTCAAAAATTAATTTTTGTAAAGATATCTAACAAAAAATTTACAAATGAAGCTGACTACCCATCCCTTTACCGTCCAAAAACGCTTCCCTTTAACCATTTCCCGAGGGACAACAACTGCAACGACTAATTTGTGGGTCAAAGTTGAAGAGGATGGGATTGAAGGCTGGGGAGAAGCGGTTCCTTTTTCCATTGGCGGTGGCGTGGGGCAACAAACAGAAGGCTTACAGGAACAGTTACAAGCGGTGATTCCCCCATTAGAAAAACTCAGTCCGTTAGCGCGATCGCGCATTCAATCTCAACTCAAAACTGCTAAGATTTCTTCGGCAATCCGTGCTGCCATTGATGTTGCCTGTTATGACTGGCTAGGAAAATGGGCGGGACTGCCAGTGTGGCAAATTTTAGGACTGGATTTAAGTAAAATGGTCCCGATTTCGGTCACAATCGGGATTAGTTCTCCAGAAGAGGGGAAAAAACGGTTAGAAAACTGGCAAAGCCTCACTGGGGGAAAACGCATTAAAGTTAAACTGGGAAATCCAAAAGGATTAACAGCAGATCAAATGCTGTTCCTAGCCTTGCAGGACAATGCACCGGATGCGGAATTTACCATTGATGCCAATGGCGGGTGGAGTTTAGAAGATGCCATCACCATGAGTCACTGGTTAGCTGATTACAATGTGGCTTATATTGAACAACCCTTACCGGTGGCAGCGGATGAAAAACTGCCTATTTTGTCGGATCACTCGCCGTTACCGATTTTTGCCGATGAAAGTTGCTTTACCAGTCAAGATATTCCCCGACTGGCTGCCTTAAAGATTCACGGTATTAACATTAAACTGATGAAAGCTGGTAGCCTCACCGAAGTCTTAAAAATGGTTTACACTGCTCAAGCTTGTGGGTTACAAGTAATGTACGGTTGTTACTCCGACAGCGCGATCGCGAATACAGCTATGGCTCATCTAGGCAGTCTCGCCGATTATCTCGACTTGGATAGTCATCTCAACCTTAAAGATGATCCATTTCGGGGGGCGGTGTTAAACAATGGATATTTACAACCCAACGCTTCACCAGGACTGGGACTCACTTATCATGCAGTTAACAGCAGAACATCGGGTGGCAATTTTACTCCATGAAGGCATTCGTGGGGAACATGGTAAAACGGGCTTAACCTTTTTACGATATAGCGAGGCTGTGATCGCGGCAGTGATTGATCAACAATGTGTTGGCGAATCTTTAGCCCATCTCAGAGGAATCAAGCGCGACGTTCCCATTGTGGAAGATGTCACTGCTGCCCTTGCCTATCATCCTGATGTTTTGCTGATTGGCATTGCCCCTTCTGGCGGGCAACTCCCTCCCGCGTGGCAAGAAGAAATTAAACAAGCAGTGCAAGCAGGTTTATCTGTGGTCAACGGGCTGCACACTCCAATCCGTTCCCTTTTCCCTGAAGATAATTTAGTTTTACAACCGGGTCAATGGTTATGGGATGTGCGCGAAGAACCCACTGGCTTAGGAATTGCTAGTGGTAAAGCGCGATTTTTGTCTTGTCAAAGAATCCTCACTGTCGGAACTGATATGTCTATTGGTAAGATGTCTACCAGTTTGGAACTCGTAAAGATCGCTCAACAACAAGGGTATCGCGCTAAATTTTTAGCAACGGGACAAGGAGGCATGATGTTGAGTGGCAGTGGCATCCCCTTAGATGCGATTCGGGTTGATTTTGCTGCAGGTGCTGTGGAAAAACTAGTCTTAGCCGCAGGAGATACCGATTATGATTTCTTGTTTGTGGAAGGGCAAGGATCACTGCTTCATCCGGGTTCAACTGCTGTTTTACCTCTCTTGCGGGGAACTCAGCCTACTGACTTAATTTTAGTTCATCGCGCCGGACAAACTGAGATTAGAAACTTTCCCGATCTCAAAATTCCTCCTCTCTCAGAGATTATTGAATTGTATGAGAAGCTTGCCAGTGGGGTTGGCATATTTGGGGAAGTAAAGGTGAGAGGCATTGCCTTGAACACCTTCCACCTGGATTATGAAAGTGCGAGAAGAGAAATTGATCGAGTGGCGGAACAAACCAGTTTACCCTGTAACGATGTGGTGCGTTTTTCTGGAGAAAACGTGTTTTCGGCATTAGTTTGATTTTGAAATTCTGATTGAATGCCCTCAGGAATTGTCAAAAGAATAAATTCGATGGAATTTCATCGAGTTCAATGTTCTCAACACCATGTTCAACCAGATGGGGAAATTTTTGTTGAGTTTTCTTCTCTTGACTTTTATTCTCCTGAATAGAACAAGATTCCATTAATTTAATGGCTTGATTGTAAGGTAACATCAATCCTTGATTAAAGAATAAATCAGCAGCGTGTTGCCAATCGGCAAAAGCATCTTTTTTTTGTCCTAATTTCGCTTTTGCTAAGCCTCGATTGTAATAAGCATTCACATACTGAGGATTCAGGACAAGAGTGCTATTGTAATCTTGAATGGCACCTTCAAAATCATTACTTAGAAATTTTGCTACTGCCCGATTATAGTAAGCTTTGGTTAGATAAGGCTGAGCACGGATGACTTGACTAAAATCTAATATGGCTTCTTCGTAGGCATCAATTTGGCAATGAGTCATCCCACGATAATAGTAAGCTTTCGTGAGATGAGGATGGAGTTGAATGGCATAATCGCACTCAGCAAGAGCTTTTTGATGATTGCCTAACTTAAAATTGATTCCGGCACGGGTAACATATGCCATTGCATCTTGGTCATTCAGTTGTAGGGCTTGCTTGCAGTCTTGCAGGGCTTCTCGATATCGCTTGATTTTATAATAGGCTCTTGCCCGATAGCCATACGCTTCACCAAAGTGATGATTGAACGTAATCGCTTTCGTGAAGGACTCAATTGCCTCATGATACTCTTGCTTAGCATAAAATTCCTTGCCTTGTTCTAACTGAACTTTTGCCTGCTTTGGGGACTGATCGAGAAAAGAGGGCAAATTAATCTTTTGTGTCCAATCAAATAAGACCATTTTCTTAAACTCACGCTTGCTCATGCCTTTAATCATAAAATGAGTTAATCTAAATCACAATAAAGTTGTTATAAAACCTCATAAACCTTAAACTTAAGTGAGGAAGATATATTGGGGTTAGTAATGTTGGTGACTCTCAGGTCATGGGATCTGAAATCAGCTATACTGTTTCTTTTAGCTGACAGTTAAAGGCAATTCCCACAATCATGCAGTTTGATATTATTATCGTTGGTGCAGGTGCCGCTGGACTTTATACCGCTTTATGTCTTCCCCAACGCCTCCGAGTTGCCATTGTCAGCAAGGATGAACTCAAAATTGGGGCAAGCGATTGGGCACAAGGTGGAGTTGCAGCAGCGATCGCGCCGGGCGATTCAACGGAAAATCACTATCAGGATACGCTCAAAGCCGGGGTTGGACTCTGTATTCCGGAAGCAGTAAAGTTTCTCGTGGAAAATGCTGCTTCTAGTATTGAAACCCTCGTTGAGTTAGGGGTGCAGTTTGACCGCAAAGGGGAAGAATTGGCAATGACCTTAGAAGCCGCGCATTCTTATCCGCGGGTGCTTCATGCCGCCGATACCACCGGACGCGCGATCGTCAATACCCTTACCGAACAAGTTTTAGCCCGTGATAATATTACCGTTATTCCCCAAGCATTTGTCTTGCAGTTAGATATCAATCCGCAAACGCAACATTGTGAAGGGGTCCGTCTTCTCCATGACAATCAAATTCAATGGGTAAAAGCCCCAGCAGTGATCTTAGCAACCGGCGGTGGCGGGCAAGTCTTTGCTCAAACTACCAATCCTATGGTGAGTACCGGCGATGGGGTTGCTTTAGCCTGGCGTGTCGGGGGTATTTTAAGAGATGTGGAATTTTTCCAATTTCATCCCACCGCCTTAACCAAACCCGGCGCACCC
>CAZBPR010000172.1:0-5793 GCA_964493825.1 uncultured Dactylococcopsis sp. | reverse complement strand
CGACGAGGACGGCGTCGGCGTGGTGCTGGAGTTCGTTGTCGTCGGCCTTGAGCAGCAAATAGGCCAGCCGCTGCCGGGCGGCCTGCCAGACGGGCTTGCCGAGGGCGATGAAGGCGTTGACGTCGTGGAAGCCGTGGGCGATCACGGTTGCGAATATATGACTGGCGGGAAAGTGGTTGTCTTGGGCAAAACGGGACGGAACTTTGCAGCGGGGATGAGTGGCGGTGTCGCCTACATCCTCAATGAAACGGATGATTTTGCCACTCGTTGTAATACGCAAATGGTCGAGATTGAACCCCTCGATGAAGAAGACTGCGACATCATTCACCAGATGATCCAGAAGCACGCGGCTTACACCCACAGCCAAAAAGCAGCGCGAGTCTTGGCGAACTGGGATGCATATATTTCTCAATTTGTCAAGGTGATGCCCCGCGATTATAAACGGATGGTGGAAGGTATTCGACGCGCGATCGCGTCGGGATTAAGTGAAGACGAAGCGCAAACCGCTGCTTTTGAAGCCAATGTTAGTGATGCTGCCCGTGTCAGTGGTAGCTGATTTAGTCATTGGTCATTAGTCATCCTTCGACAGGCTCAGGAACATAGTCATTGGGAAAAACTAAATTTCCCAGTGACGACGAAGGACAAAGAACAAAGGTCTAAGCACTTCATAAGAAATAGGAAACGAGAGAACCATGGGAAAACCAACTGGCTTTATTGAATATCTCCGCGAGAACCCCTCAGAAGTATCCCCTGTTGAACGCATTCGCAATTGGGACGAGTTTCATATCGCCATGCCGGAAGATAACCTCCGCACTCAGTCTGCGCGGTGTATGGACTGTGGCACCCCTTTTTGTCATACGGGAATCGATATTGGTGGCATGGCAAGTGGTTGCCCAATTAATAATTTAATTCCGGAATGGAATGACTTGATTTATCGCGGACATTGGCGGGAGGCGCTCGATCGCCTACATAAGACCAATAATTTCCCCGAATTTACGGGTCGTGTCTGCCCAGCCCCGTGCGAAGGCGCTTGTGTTCTCGGGATTCATAACCCCCCGGTCACGATTAAAAATATTGAATATTCCATCATTGAAAAAGGTTGGGAAGAAGGTTGGGTGACGGCGGAACCGCCCCAAAAACGTACCGGAAAAACTGTAGCGGTCGTCGGTTCGGGACCCGCAGGGTTGTGTGCTGCCGCCCAACTGAATAAAGCGGGTCATTGGGTGACGGTCTATGAACGAGCGGATCGTCCGGGGG
Source organism: uncultured Dactylococcopsis sp. (assembly GCA_964493825.1). Taxonomy (GTDB): domain Bacteria; phylum Cyanobacteriota; class Cyanobacteriia; order Cyanobacteriales; family Rubidibacteraceae; genus Halothece. The sequence goes on along the minus strand of CAZBPR010000172.1, from coordinate 4,536 downwards.
GACTGCTCATGTATGGCATTCCCAATATGAAACTGGATAAAGAAGAGATTGTTCTCCGTCGCATTGAATTATTAGAAAAAGAAGGAGTCAAGTTCGTTTGCAATACCGAAATTGGTAAAGATCTACCTGCCGAACAACTCGTGCAGGAATTCGACTCCGTGATCCTCTGTACCGGGTCAACCAAACCCAGAAACTTAAATATCGAAGGGCGTTCCTTAAACGGGATTCACTTTGCCATGGAATTCCTCACGGCGAATACGCAAGCGATTCTCAATGGCACAGAAACCAATATTTCTGCCAAAGATAAAGATGTGGTGATTATTGGGGGCGGCGATACCGGAACCGACTGTGTGGGAACCTCATTGCGTCATGAGTGTCGCAGTTTAGTCCAACTGGAAATTATGCCCAAACCGCCTCTAGAACGCGCCCCGAATAACCCTTGGCCCCAGTGGCCAAAAATTTATCGCCTGGATTACGGTCAAGAGGAAGCCGCAGCTAAATTTGGCAGCGATCCTCGAACCTATTTGACCTCGGCAACGAAGTTTGAAGGGGACGAAAACGGACAGGTGAAAGCCGTTCATACGGTCCAAATTCAATGGGAAAAAGACGATAATGGTCGCATGATTCCTCAACCCGTACCCGGAACGGAAAAAGTTATCCCCGCACAACTGGTGTTATTAGCCATGGGCTTCTTAAGTCCCGAGCAACCCCTGCTTGATGCGTTAGGACTGGAAAAAGATCCGCGCAGTAACATCAAAGCTGAGTATAACAAGTACACGACCAATATTCCGGGTGTGTTTGCCGCTGGCGATTGTCGTCGCGGACAAAGCCTGGTGGTTTGGGCGTTTAACGAAGGTCGCGGCGTTGCCCGTGAATGTGACCGCTATTTGATGGGACAAACGGATTTGCCTTAACGGGATCAGCCAGGATTCAGGGTGTCGGAGGAGTTAGACTCCTCCGTGAGCTGTTCATCAATTGGTTAATTTATTCAGTGCCAACAGACGCGGCAACGTTTCAATCAGGTGGCTGCTGAGTAAGGCGAAACTGCTAAAGCCCAAACCCATTGATAAGATTGTCAGTTCGGGGGTATAGACCCAAATCGCCTCGGGATAAAACAAACTGATGCCTAAGGCAATGAGAGCCGCCACACCGCCGATGCCTAAGGCGAATTGGACGCTGGTTGTGGAAAAAACAATGATGCGCGATCGCGCTAGTAAATAAGCCAGAAATGGCATCCAAACCACTGATAAATAAGCGGCATAAAAGCAGACAATGAGCCCCACAATTTCGCCGCCTTTGAGGGCAATGCCCAGGGCAAACAAAGCATTGAGACTAGCAAAGCCCATTTGATTACGTTTCCGATGCACCAAGTTCACAATATCGAGACTGGCTTTGGTTTGAATGCGCAGAATATTACTTCCTAAGCCAAAAGCCGGTAAAGCTAAAGAAGAAACAAAAACAATGCCCCAAGGTTGATCGGTGCCGCCGCCGAGCCAACTTAAAATATAAGGAATGACTGCTTTTGCGGTAACGTCTGCTGGAATAATGTTCGCTTGTTGCGCAGCAACCACGATCGCGGAGGGTAAAAACGCTAATGCCGTTAAAATGAGACCGGCAATCAAACATCCCCAACACGCCACTTGCAGCGATCGCGCTCTGACAACAAATTGCTGACACTTCATATCGATCAACACCAGTAACACGGATGAGATCATGACCCCTAAGATCTCTGGCGAATAATCGTGGCTGACTTGGGGCCAAAAATCGAGCACCATTGCGCCATAAATTTCTCCTTGATGTAACTGCCAGAGTGCCGCGGCTAAGACCAGTAAATTGAAGAGTAACAAGCCGCGGAAGAGCCAACTGGCGCGTTCCACCGGCAGTAAAGAGATGATAAAAAATAACCCGGCTACGGCAATCATTGTCGGCAATTCCGCAAAGCCAACAATGCTTAAAATCGCTGCCACCGAAATAATTTGAACCGCTTCAATGCCAATAAAAGAGGTCCAAGACATTAAACCAATGCCAATTTTCAAGGGTTGACCGTAGCGATCCCCAAGAATGGTCCAAATCGGATCAATGCGACTCCAATACAGGGGGGCAAGTAGGGCAAGTGCCATCGTTCCTAGCGCGATCGCGATCGGATAAATACTACCCACCACCCCATTGCTAAAAGACTGCTCTGCCGTTCCCAGCACAAATCCTAACCCGTAATGCGCCGAAACCATTAAGGTGGCAAGGGAAACCACTCCCAAGTTGCGCGTTTGGCTGACCATCCTGTTACTCATCAGTGACCGCTATGTTAATGAATTTTTCCCCACTGATCTTACCAGTGCTTTGAGAGCGGCTTGAATGAGTTTTGTGCAGTTGATTATCCTGATTTCAACTGACTACCCAGGATCGAGTTGACAGAAAACAGAATAAACCATTGGGTAAGTAGATTTATCAAGATTTAAGGTTCAACAATTAATTCGCCATCAGCTTGTAACTCATTGAGACGACGGTATAAGCCGCCTCCAGAGAGAAGTTCCTCATGGGTACCCAATTCAGCAATTTTGCCTTGATCTAAAACCACGATTTGATCGGCTTCGCGGACAGTACTCAAGCGGTGAGCAATAATAATTAAGGTGCGGGTTCCTAGCAGCGATCGCATCGCCATCTGAATGGATCGTTCTGATTCATAATCCAAGCTGGAAGTGGCTTCGTCAAATACTAAAACATCCGGATCAACCACCAACGCTCGGGCAATGCCTAAACGCTGGCGCTGTCCGCCCGAGAGACGAACCCCTCGTTCCCCCACCACGGTAAAATAACCGTGGGGTAACTCGGGTAAAAATTCATCGACACGGGCGGTTTTACAGGCAGCTTCTACCTCGGAAAAACTCGCTTGGGGATTTCCATAGGTTAAATTATCGAGCAAGGTGCCATTAAAGATATCCACCTCTTGGTGCACGATCGCGAGTCGTCTCCGGTATCGCGCCACATCTAGGTCTCGCAAGTCAGTACCATCAATCGTAATCGACCCTGCATTGGGTTCAAAGTAACGAAATAGCAGCTTAGCGAGAGTACTTTTCCCGGATCCGGATCGTCCTACTAAGGCAACGGTTTGATAGGGTTCGATTTGGAAGTTAATATCTTGTAGCACCGGGCGTTGGGGATCATAGCCAAAGCTGACATGATTAAACGCTACTTTCCCGGTAAATTGGTAAGGGTTGTCAGCCGGTAATTCTAAGTCAAGTCTCGCTGCTTCAGGACTGGATGGGATTTGTGCGAACTCGTGGAAGCGCAGCATGGAAACATAGCGGCGGGCAAACATCTCTGCTAAGTTGCTAATCGGGGTTAATTCCGCATACGCCATACTGGCCACCGTGTAGGTGGTAACAAAGTGTCCGAGAGAAATATTTCCTTGCAACGTGGGAATTAAGGTGAGCACTAAAACCCCAAATAAGCTACTTTGCACCACCGTGCGCTGTTTGGTACTGAGACGAACATAGCTGCGGTGGATGCGATACAACACCACTTGCAATTCCCGCTGCAGACGCTGCCGTTGCCGTTCCATTTCCTGTCCTTCGGTGGCAAAGGCTTTGACGGTTTTGATATTGGTAATAATTTCCGAGGTGCGACTGTCGGTATTCTCCATGTAGTTTTCTAGTACTGCTTCCCGTTTCACAATTTTTTGTAAATCACGGATGCTGTAAAGGAGAATCCCGAGAAAAGAGATGGCAAACACGATCGCGATCCGCCATTCAATTAACGCAATCGCCACAAAAATTCCTGCTACTCGCGCCAACTTGGGAATCAATTGTCCGGCAATATCCGGATAGGTCCAGGTATGATTGGCTAAACCTCGCGTCACCCGTCGTGCAATGCGACCCGGATTGTTTTCATCGTAGAATTCCAGGGGCAGAGAGAGAATTTTGGCAAAGATATTTCGCGCATTTTGTTGCCGTGCCCGGAGTGGAATGGCCCATTGAAACCACTCTGATAGCCAGGGTTGCAGCGGCGATCGCGCTACGGTGACCATAAAAATCATCCCTAGCAAAAGCGCTAAGGATAAGGTCGAAGTTGCACTCAGGTTAAACAATTGTGCCGTTGCGTTGGTTAAGCCTTGAATGACCCCATCTAGAGGCTGATTGGCGAGAACATTTAGAATTTGCCCAATCGCGTAAGGAACAACCAAGTCGAGGATTTCAAAGGCGCTGGCGGCACCAATGCTGAGTAGGGATATCCCCCAAAACGAACGATAGTATTTAACGATATCCCGTAAGGAAGCCATAAAAGGGTTTGAATCTAAACTAAGTCGAAGGGTTTTCCACCGTTTTGTTAGCGAGGACTTGGGTCGCATCCGGTGCGTCTACATACACATAAAGGTTAGGAATCATTTTTCCTTTCCGTTCAAATTCAATCAATCTCGTTTCCCGAATGTCATAGTCTTCTTGCAGTTTACCGAGAGAGTTGTAGAGATGACGAGTCGCTTCTGCTTCCGTTTCTCCATCATGATATAAATGACCATAGTTGGGTTCAACGACAACTAAA
>CAZBPR010000171.1:0-5802 GCA_964493825.1 uncultured Dactylococcopsis sp. | reverse complement strand
ATTCGGATTCGTCGCCTATCAATGGGAAATCTTGGAGATGTGAAACCTGTTGGAGAAGGAGTTTCAGAACTGCGTATTAATTATGGACCAGGTTATCGAGTGTATTTTGTGCAACGTGGGAATACAGTAGTTGTTCTGCTTGCAGGTGGAACTAAACGTACACAAGCTAAGGATATTAAGATAGCAATCAAACTAGCAAGAAACCTATAGGAGAGAACGATGACCAAAACTCAAACTTTCCCTTGGGATGCAGCAGAGTACCTAGAAACCAGAGAAGATATGGCTGCATACCTTGAAGCTGCACTTGAAGAGGGTGACCCCGCTCTGGTTATCGCTGCTTTAAGAGATATTGCTCGTTCTCAAGGCATGACCCATCTAACTAAGGAAACAGATCTCGATTATGAAAGCCTTTATCAAGCCTTATCCAGTGAAGAGAATCCAGAATTTGGTACTGTTCTGAATGTGATACAAGCACTTGGACTAAAGTTACAAGCGACCCCAATGTAAGTTAAGAATTACAGCGCGATCATTTTGGAAAAAAAGCAGCGATCGCGATTGGGAATAAGCGGAAAGGAAAATGAAGGCGTGATCCTCTGTTTGGGAAGGAAAACGCGTAAGCTGAAAGCCGAGCCGTAAGGCATCGCGTTGTCCCAAGGCTTTGGTAAAAATAGAAAAGAAGTGTTTTCCAGAATAAAGCAATGTTAGCCAACTATATCGATCAAGCAATGGAACTTGCAACTTACGAAATTATCGAAGACGATCAAAGTTACTGGGGCGAGATTCCTCTTTTAGAAGGGGTTTGGGCGAATCATCCTACCCTTGAAGGATGTCGCCGAGAACTCAGAGAAGCCCTCAGCGATTGGGTTGCTTTACGGTTGCGTTTAGGTTTAGAAATTCCTGTAATCGCTAATATTGATCTTAATCATCTCACTCAACCTGTCTAAAATGGCTGGTTTATCTCCCGTAACTTACAATGAGCTAGTACGACGTTTAAGAGAACTTGGATTTGAAGGTCCGTTTGCAGGGGGAAAACACCCTCAAATGCGAAGAGGAAATCGAACTTTAATTGTTCCGAATCCTCATCGAGGAGAGATTAGTGTTGGATTATTAACGCGAATTTTAAAGCAAGCAGGAGTTTCTCGCGAGGAATGGTTGGGACAGTAAACAATATAGAAAAGTGAAAGTGTGTAGGCTGAAAGTCGATCCGTAATCGAGTTTCTTGGAGAGAAATAACCATCGCGTGTTGCTCTAAACTGATAGAAAAGGCAACGCGCGATCCTAGGTTTTGGGGAGGAAAGCGCGATTGTACTCCCTCCATACTTTGCGCTCTCTTTAGGAAATTGCTGAGTTGCTACGATAGAGGACACATAAGTTGAAACTTGGCGCGATCAAAAAATGACCCTCGAAGAACAAGTAATGCGCCTTCCCAAGGCAGAAAAATTGAAGTTAATGGAAGCCCTTTGGTCAGATTTAACTCAAAATCCAGAAGAATTTGAACCTCCTGAGTGGCATCGTGAAGAATTGGAAAAAACTGAGCAATTGATTGCTGAAGGTAAAGAACACTTCATGGATTGGGAAGAATCAAAACGTTCACTCAGAGAGAGTTAGGATGAAAATTGTCATCTTAACTTTGGCAAAAGATGAAATCCGAGTTTATCGGGTTTTGGATTGTCGGCAAGATCCATCGAAAACGAAGAGATCACTGGGCTAGTTACCGGTGCGCGATCGCGGAAGGTAGATGAAAACTAAGTGCGTAATTGTGATCTTTTGGAAAGGGCAGCGATCGCGCTACCCTTAGAAGATTTCTTATTGGATAATGTAGTAATCACAATTCATCTAAACTCATAGAAAAGTTAAAGCGCGATCACTTTTTTAGTAAAAATAGAGAAGAAGTGTTTTCGAGAACGAAGCAATGCTAGCCAACTATCAACCTATCTAAAGTGGCTCGTTGATCTTCCGTAACTTACAATGAGCTAGTACAACGTTTAAGGGAACTTGGGTTTGAAGGTTCCTTTGCAGGAGGAAAACTCCCCAAATGCGAAGAGGAAATCGAACGTTAATTATGCCGAATCCTCATCGAGGAGAGAGTAGCGTCGGATTGTTAGCACGAATCTTAAAGCAAGCAGGAGTTTCTCGGGAGGAATAGCTAGGACAATAAATAACTTGGATTCAAAATGCTCGGTGATTTAAATGTCGTTTGCGCAATATGGAAAACTTAAAGTGTATTCTCTGTTCCTATACTGTCCCGTTAGATACTGTAATTGCTAAAAAAATTCGCTGTAATGTTAGACAGTTTCAAGAGCAAGAATTTACACTCTGGCGTTGTCCCAACTGCCAATCGTTACATTCTAAAGAGATTGTTGATTTAGCAGACTATTATGCTAATTATCCCCTCAAAAAACAGCCCCTTGATTATTTCCGCAAACGTATCTGTCAAAACCGTTTAAACTTGCTCATCCAACAGGGATTTCAGAAACAGCATTCTCTGCTCGATTATGGTTGTAACCAAGGCTTATTTATTGATTTTCTCTGGCAAAAAGGTTACATCAATGCAATTGGTTATGATCCCTATGTTGAAGAATATTCTGATCCCAGTCTTCTCAAAAAGCAGTATGATTACATTACTTGTCAGGATGTCATTGAACATACGGAAAATCCTCATCAATGCTTTTTCCAATTAGTGAAAAGTCTGAATAAGAGAGGCACTTTGATTTTAGGAACGCCGACTGCTGAAGCGATTAATTTAGAAAAAAGTAACGCCTTTTTACTGCATTTACATCAGCCTTATCATCGCCATATCCTATCAGAAAAAGTACTTTTAAATTTGGGACAAAGATTGCAACTGAAACCTGTTTATATTTCACGAAGATGGATTAATGATAGTTTATATCCTTTTGTAAATACTCGTTTATCTTGGGGATATGCCCGAGCACTGGATAACAATATTGATGTTTTTTGTGAACCGATTCAACTACAAACTTTATTAACTTCTCCTCAACTTTGGTTTTATGCATTCTTGGGTTACTTTTTCCCACTTTTAGGCAATGTAATTATTGTCTTCAAAGTTGATCATACTCTGAAACAAAAGGAAACATAAAGAAGTGGTAAATAATCACTTTCTGCTTTCCTCATTCTGTTATCTTAGGTGATGTAATGTAGATAACAGTTTCTTCTCATGTCTGACTTAATCACACCAGTAGAGAAGTTTCCCGCAACTATCCTGGAATTGGACAATGGTCTAACCGTGATTCATCAACAATTAAGCGCTACACCTGTTGTGGTGACTGATGTTTGGGTCAATGCTGGGGCAAGACGCGAACCCTGGTGGGGAACGGCTCATTTTTTAGAACATTTGATTTTTAAAGGTACAAAGCGGATTCCCCCAGGCTGGTTTGATTATGTGATTGAAAATTGTGGTGGGATTGCTAATGCCGAAACCAGTTACGATTATGCCCATTTTTTCTTGACTACCGCTGGCAGTTATTGGCATCAAACCTTGCCCTATTTGGCAGAGTTATTGTTACAGGCAGAAATTCCCGAGGAAGAGTTTCTTTGCGAACGCGGGGTCGTCTTGGAAGAAATTCGGGAAACCGAAGATGACCCCGATTGCTTTGCCTTCCAAGCCTTGTGTGAAAGTTTATATGACCAACATCCCTACGGACGTTCGATTTTAGGGACAGAAGAGGCATTATTAGCGCGATCGCCGAATCAAATGCGCTGTTTTCACCGGACGTATTACCAACCGCATAATATGACTGTGGTTGTCGTTGGCGATGTGGACCAAGAGACGGCTTTAGCCGGAATTGAATCGGCATTTCATCCCTTTAGCGTCCCTTCAGAGTGTCCCCCCTTTGAAATTGCAGCGCAACCGCAGTTAACGACACCTCAGCGACGGGAAATTCGGCTACCACGCTTGGAAATTGCCCGTTTAATTATGGGTTGGCGTTGTGTTGGGATTCAGCGCTGGCAAGATGCTGTGGGTTTAGATTTACTGTCTGTTTTACTGGCGCAAGGCAGTGCATCGCGTTTAGTTCGGGAATTAAGAGAAGAGAAACAGTTGGTGCATGAAATTGGCAGTGGTTTTTCTCTGCAACAAGATTCGAGTTTGTTTACGATTAATGCTTGGTTAGCCCCACAACATTTGGAAATTGTAGAAGCAATGTTGCGCGATCGCGTTTTAGAAGTACAAACAAAACCCATCACCGACAAAGAACTCAACCGCGCTAAACGCTTACTCTGTAATGACTACACTTTCTCTACTGAAACCCCCGGGCAACTCGCTGGCTTATACGGCTATTACAACACTCTCGCGCAAGTCGAACTCTCGCTCACTTATCCCCAGCGCGTCCAACAGCTACAACCGGAAGAACTCCAGCAGTTGGCAAGAACTTACTTATCTCCCGAGCGATACGCACTGACGGTAATGAAGCCGTTTTAGTAATGTAGGGAATGAGACGGAGGAGTTTCCAGATGATGATGCGTTTCCCCTTCTTCAGTTTCAGTTTCAATTTCACTGGGGAGTTGTAGTTGACCCTTTTCTGCTAAGTCGGTAAACTGACCAATCCGGCGGAATTTCTGATAGCGTTGTTCCCGTCGCTGCTGGGGAGACAGTTGCATCAGTTCATCCAAATTGGTAATTAAGGCTTCTTTTAGTAAGTTCGCGGCACCAATGGGATCGGCATGGGCGCCTCGAACCGGTTCCGATAAAATTTGATCCAAAATTCCCAGTTCTTTCAAATCCCAAGAGGTAATTTTGAGGGCTTCACACGCTTGTTCGGACTTACCAGAGTCTTTCCAAAGAATCGCAGCACAAGCTTCAGGGGTGGCAACGGTATAAACGGCGTGTTCGAGCATCAGAATCCGATCGCCGACGCCAATTCCAAGTGCACCGCCGGATCCGCCTTCCCCAATAACTGTACACAGAATCGGAACATCCAAGCTAAACATTTCTCGTAAATTGTACGCGATCGCTTCCCCTTGTCCTTTTTTTTCCGCTTCAACGCCTGCCCAAGCCCCAGGCGTATCAATGAAGGTACAAATCGGCATCCGAAAGCGGTTGGCGTGTTCCATCAGGCGCATTGCTTTGCGATAGCCACTCGGAGATGCCATACCAAAATTGCGAGCAACATTATCTTTGGTATCGCGCCCTTTTTGATGCCCCAACATCATCACCGGGCGACCGTTAAGACGAGCAATGCCACCGACTAAAGCGGGATCATCATTCCCGGCGCGATCGCCGTGTAATTCAAACCACTCATCACTCATTGCCTGAATATAGTCAAGAGTACTAGGGCGACGAGGATGACGCGCTAATTGTAATCGTTGAGCCGGAGTCAAAGTGCTAAAAATCTCCTTGCGCAGTTGCACTGCTTTTTCTTCGAGATGTTTAATTTGATCAGAAACATCCACTTGATTATTTTCGGCTAGTTCACGAATTTGTTCAATCCGGGATTCTAATTCCGATAGGGGTTTTTCAAATTCAAGGAGGAATGTTTTTCGGTTTGATTTTGACATAAAAGAGTTGCTAATGGTCGAGCAGGAAATGACTGATTTTCAAAGACAGCAAGAATTTCTACTGGGATTGGGCACTCATTGCTTCCGTCAGCAAGAGGGGTCGAAAGCCATGTTTTTGGGAAACTTCACCAATCTGCTCCATTTTTGCCACACTAACTTGGTTCCGTCCCCAGGAGAAATTAGTGTACCATTTTTCAAACTCCAGTAACATCGCCTCAGCAAAACAAGCAAATAACTGGCGATTGGGTTCATCCATTTCAACAATTTGCATAATGTTCCATTGGATAT
>CAZBPR010000170.1:0-5856 GCA_964493825.1 uncultured Dactylococcopsis sp. | reverse complement strand
TATCACTGCCCATTGCTTTACTGGTTGGGGCAAGTTTAGCTGCCACCGATCCGGTCTCGGTTATTGCCTTATTCCGAGAATTAGGGGTTGGTGAACGCTTAACCGTTCTTATGGAAGGGGAAAGTTTGTTTAATGATGGGGTAGCCGTTGTTGCCTTTAGTTTACTCGTCGGCATTCCCCTCGGTACTCAAGAATTTTCAGTGACCAATACCTTAGTGCAATTTGTTATGTTTACTGGGGTTGGCATTGGGGTTGGAGGACTCATTGGCTTTGGCATTTCCTATTTAACCCAACGCTTTGATTCACCATTAGTTGAACAATCTTTAACGTTGGTTTCTGCTTATGGCACGTATTTAATTACAGAAGAATTAGGCGGTTCTGGGGTCATTGGTGTGGTCACAGTGGGCTTAATTTTAGGGAATTTTGGCTCTCGAATCGGGATGAACCCGCGCACCCGTTTACTCGTTTCCGAATTTTGGGAATTTATTGCCTTTTTTGTCAATTCCATTGTCTTTCTCCTGATCGGTGACCAAATTAATATCCGAGGTCTGGCTGATAACGGGATGTTAATTTTAGTGACAATTATTGCTTTAGTACTCATTCGCGCCATCAGTATTTATGGCTTAGGAACCATTAGTAATTTCATTACCCAACAAAATATTAGCTGGCGAGAAGAAACGGTTTTATGGTGGGGCGGTTTACGCGGTTCCGTTTCCATTGCTTTGGCCTTAAGTGTTCCCGTAATGTTAGAAGGCAGACAAGATATTATTGAAGCGGTGTTTGGGGTCGTTTTATTTACCTTGTTAGTCCAAGGTTTAACAATGCAAACCGTGATTGAAAAACTGGGCTTAATTGGCGATCGCGCTCAGCGTCGCACCTATAGTGAATTAATTGCCCGTCGTCGTGCCTTAGAACGGGTTTTACAACATTTAGAAGCCGTTAAACCCTCTCCCAGCATCGATGAAGAATTCAAAAATTATCAAAGAGGGTTAGTCCAGGGACAACTCGAAACCGTCAACCAAGAAATTACTCAGTTACAACAATCCTATCCTCAACTGCGCTCTCTAGAACAGGAACAACTCCGCGATCAACTCTTAGAGGTAGAAGCAGAGACTTACGCTGAGTTGATTCGGGCAGGTAAACTGAATAATAACTTGTCTCCATTGTTACAAGAAGTACTCGCCAAAGAAGAATGAGAGGGACAATGTAATGTTTCGTTCTCAGGTCATCAAGTGCTATGAGTTACCTTATTGCACCTTAGAAATTCTGGCGCCAAATCAGTTTCGATTAATCATCGAAAGTTTAGATCAAGCGTATGAACCAACATTTGAACTCAGCAGCGATCGCGCCGCACTGATTCCCCTTGCCCAGACTCTACAAAAACATTGGCAATCAGTGACTCCTCCCACTACCAATCAGCAAGAAAGACAACCCTTTTACCCCGTCCCTTTCATTGTTGATGATCAATCTTATGCCCCTCAGCTCAGTTGGGGACAGCTTTCAGACCTAGTAAAAATTTTAGATGCATACCAAACCGATTTACAGCATCATCCAACCTTTCCCAGACACCTGCAAAAATATAGGGTGAGTTTGATCGTACTGATTGTTCTAGGGATCATGGGGGGAGTGATTGCGCGACTGAAGCTGGATCGTCAATCCTTCCAAACAGCGCTGCCGCCCTCTCAATCCTCCCCAGAACAAACCACTCCGACTTCTCCTCTTTCTCAAACAACACCTTCCCTTTCTGCCTCTCAAGGCGTTTCTCAAAAACAGCTCAAGCTTTCCGAATCTTTAGAACAGCTCGAACAACTGTCTCCACCTCCTGCTGTCACTACCCCTTCTACTCCCCTTTCTGGTGATATTCCCAATCTTCCGCCCCCCCAACCCCTGCCGGAACCGACGGTCACTCCCCCGAAACCGCCATTGCCAACGGTGACGTTTCCAGAAGCCAATCATCCGAGAAAACAAGTCAAATCCATCCCAAAGCCACAACCCGAAACTTTATTTGATCAAACCCCACAAGTTGCAGAAATCCGCAATTATTTTCAATCCCGCTGGGAACCGCCAGCCAATTTAGAACAAGATTTGGAATATCAGATGGTCATTAGCGGTAATGGTGCACTAGAAGAAATCATTCCCTTAGGCAGGGCAGCAGAAAAGCATTTATCTACTCTGCCCTTACCTCAATTGCATCAGCGTTTTGTCTCCGCTTCCCCCACAAAAGCAAACCAAAAAATTAGACTGGTTTTTCGTCCCAACGGTCAAATCAATACCTTTTTCATTAGTGGCAAGCCATAAAACAGTCAACAAGACCACATTGATCAATAAATCAATCTTTTAATTTAAGGTAATTTGTGACTAAAATCGTTATGATTTAAAGCATAGTATCGCTTTTTTAAAGTTCTGTGAGTCAGTGTCTTAATCCAGATTGTCTCCATCGAAATCCCTCCAAAGAGCAATTTTGCGAACGCTGTGGCACTAAACTGTTGCTACGAGAACGATATCGAGCAATTAAGCCACTCAGTGCCGGAGGATTTGGTAAAACATTTGTAGCGATTGATGAAGATAAGCCATCGCGGTCTTATTGTGTGATTAAGCAGTTCTTTCCCAAAGCTCAAGATCGGTTTTCTCTAGAGAAGGGATCTGTACTTTTTGAACGGGAAGCAAAGCAGCTCGATGAATTAGGACAACATCCCCAAATTCCAGAATTACTCGCCTACTTTACTGACGGGGATTACAAATATCTCATTCAGGAATACATTAGTGGCATTGAACTCAAAAGAGAACAAGAAAAATTTGGGGTTTTCGACGAGAAAAAACTACTGGCATTTCTTTATGAAATTTTACTCATCTTAAAATTTATTCACGCTAGGCATATTATTCATCGTGACATTAAGCCGGAAAATATTATTCGGCGATCGCGCGATCATAAACTGGTCTTGGTGGATTTTGGCGCAGTTAAAGACCTCAAAGGTCCCCCCACAGTTGCCCCTGCCTGTACCATCATTGGTTCCAGCGGCTACGCGGCACCGGAGCAATGGCAAGGAAAAGCGACCATCGCCAGCGACCTCTACAGTGTTGGTGCAACCAGCGTTTATTTGCTAACGGGTGTGCAGCCGAGTGAGCTTTTTGATCATGTCCAGAACCAATGGTCTTGGCAGAAAAAATTAGGACACAACCGGATTAGCGACGGCTTAAGTCAAATTCTCGATCAGCTGCTCGCGCTTCCCCTTTCGCAACGTTATGGTTCGGTTGACGAGGTTTTGGCAGACTGCCAGGCTCTCGATCCCACATTTTCTGATTTTTTAAACACGGCAGACTTGGCAATGGTGACAGTGGCAGCCCGTGACTCTCAAGAGACCATTGAACAAGAACTGCTGGTGTTAGATCAGGGGGCGGATGAAGACTTGAAACCATTTTCCTTTTTAAATGAGGATGAGGAAGCATTTTGGCCGTTTAATGATACAGAAGGGAGTGAAATCGAAACGAGTTTTTCTGCCAACTTGGCGGAGGAACAAGCACTCTTTCCCAAAATCGGCACAAGGCACCCCACTTTGCACAAGCTCTTTCAGGGATGTCAAGTCCTTAATCCTACGTTAAAAAAACTGTTAAGCAATTACAATCCTGAATACATCCAAGTTGAGATTCAAGTCAATAGCGCTTTTAAAGTTATTGAACATTCTGATCAGGCAGGACGTTTTGCTACGTTACCAGAATTGATTCAAGTGGGGTCAGATGCTCGTCAAGGCTTTCCCGAATTAGTCGGCTTGGAAAAAATTGCGATGGAAATTACCCAAGGTCAAAGACAAAGTTTGCAATTAAAAGAGATTTCCCGAGCGCAATCCTCCCATACCCTCGATTTTGACCTCTACTTTACTTGTGACCCGGGGCAGTTTCCCAGTGATAACCGCTTAATTATTTTGATTATTGAAGCAACAGAAGCCCTGGCAGAGGTGGAAAAAATTAATGTCTTCCCTAGCCGATTGCCCATGAATCATTATTCTCAGCAGTCAGTCTTGCATCAGCTAGATCCCCTCACCAGTCTGGCCAGTCGTAATGCTTTTGATGCTTACTTACATAAGGAGTGGAGATATCGACAGCGCCAGCAGCAATCGCTGGCTTTAATTGTGTGCGAGCTTGATTATTTTCAGCACTATCACGAAACCTATAGTCATTTTGCTGGGGATGAATGTTTAAGTAAAGCGGCAAGAATTTTGCAAGCAGTGGTTCGCCGTCCGGTAGATATGATAGCGCGTTTTGCAGAAGAGCAGTTTGCTCTAATTTTACCGGATACTGACTGTGAGGAGGCATTATCGGTTGCTGAGTCGATGGGTCAGGAGTTAGCAACTGCCAACATCCCTCACCAAGGAACACCCCGTACCATCCTGACCTTAAGTTGTGGGGTTGCCGCTCTGGTTCCCACCGCTGATCTCACCCCCCAAACCTTAATCCAAAACGCCGATCGCGCTCTCCAAGAGGCCAAAGCACAAGGGCGCGATCGCGCTGTTCTCTTTCAACATTAGGAACCCTCTTGCGCTAATCGGGCTGTCCCATAAGCAGCATCCATCTGCGGTGAAGGCTGCACCGGTACCTGCAAGTATTGTTCCCGAATTCTCTGCCACACCTGGTTTTTTGCTCCGCCCCCAGCGGTATAAACCCGATGTAAGGAGCTTGCCCCCAATGCTTGTAATTTTTGATACCCCTGGGCTTCAATGCGAGCCATACTTTCTAATAAGCCCTGTAAAAACTTGACATCACTCTCTGGACGAGGCGTCAGTTGCGGAGATAAATTTGGGTCATTAAGGGGAAAGCGCTCTCCTGGTTGGACCAGGGGATAATAATCTAAGTACGTGGGTTGTGTGGGATCAATTTGAGCGGAAAGCTGTTTTAACTGTTGATCGCTGAAAAACTGCTGCAAGACTGCCCCACCGGTATTTGAAGCTCCCCCGGTTAACCACAAATCGCCAAAGCGATGACTATAAACCCCAGATGCCGTGGCTTGCACCGGCGTATTACTGAGTAACTTCAACACGAGTGTTGAACCGAGGGAAGTGACGGCTTCTCCCGGTGTCCTCGCCCCACTGGCAATAAAAGCAGCAATACTATCGGTGGTTCCCATACAAACTTGACAATCAGCCGGAAACCCGAATTTTTGGGCAATCGCAGCCGTAACGGTTGCGACTGGGGTTCCTGGCGCTAACACTTGCGGTAAACTTTCAAAATTCGGTAAATGAGTGAGCCATTGAGGATAGCAGAGGTTTTCCACATCGTAGCCGAGCTTCAGGGCGTTGTGATAGTCGCTAATGCCGAGCTTGCCATGAAGGAGAAAACCTAACCAGTCGGCTTGGTGGAGGAAAAATTGTCCGGGGGTCATCTGCCCTTGCTCTTGCCAGTACAAAAATTTCGCTAAACTAGAGGATGAACTTTGCACAACATGATCCGCGGGTGCCAATTGATGCAGCTTTGGCAAAATAGAGTCGGGAACGCGGTCATTGTATAGCAGAGGCGAGGTAAGTGGAATGCCGGCGCGATCGCAAAGCAAAACGGTACCGGAGGTACCATTCACGCTGATGCGACTCATTGCTTCTCTCAAGGCAACTGGCAGTTGCTCAAAAAGAAAAAACAGCGCCTCACGCCATTGTTTGACCCAGTCGTCACCCGCAACAAAAGAACAGTCCTGTTGCCCTTGAATCGTTTTCTGTTCATCAATAACAACTGCTCTTGCCCCCGATGTGCCAAAATCGATTCCTAAGTAAAACATATCTCCGAAACGCCTTACGAGTAACGAGATTCCTCGATGAATGCGGAACCCGGGACTTGAACCCGGAAGTTCTTGCGAACACTAGAACCTGAATC
>CAZBPR010000169.1:0-5866 GCA_964493825.1 uncultured Dactylococcopsis sp. | reverse complement strand
ATGCTACCCCTGCTGCCAATGGCGTTGCGGTTGCCAACCTGGTCCAACTGTTTGAAATCACGGAACAAACTGATTATCTCGCCAGCGCTGAAAAAACCCTACGTGCCTTTAGCAGTATTATGGAAAAGTCTCCCCAAGCTTGTCCTGGGTTATTTTCGGGTTTGGATTGGTATTTGCAAGGCACCTTAGTCCGTTCAACGCCTGAACAGTTGCAAGGATTAGCCAGTCAATATTTACCGACTTGTATTTATCAAGTGGAAACTGGCTTACCACAGGATGCGGTCGCTTTAGTGTGCAAAGGCTTGACCTGTTTAGAACCGGCAATGGATACTGATCAAATGATAGAACAAATCAAGAATCAGTAATCAGTGAGTAAGAGGGAGAGACTGGGTGAGGGGGAGAATTTTTGATTGCCTGTTGCCATTCGGATGAGCGTTCGACTGAGCTCACGCCGAAGTCTCATGGCTGAAGCCTATTCCCCAGTGACCAATGACCAATAACCAATGACGAATCATAATGTGGACTGATTTATTACAACCAAGCTTAGTATTAGGGAAACCGGTCATCCATCTTAGTGCTGACATTCTTAAACAACATCAATTGCAAGGTTTAATTTTAGATGTTGATGAAACCCTAGTTCCCCTAAAATCCCGTCAGGCTTCCGATGAATTAATTACTTGGGTCGAAGAAATTCGCCAAGTCGCTAAAATTTGGTTAGTCAGTAACAACCTTCGGGAAAATCGAATTGGGGGAATTGCCAAATCTTTGGCACTCCCCTATATTTTAGGGGCACGAAAACCTTCTCGGAAACGTCTGCGTGAAGCTGCTGATGGGATGCAGTTACCCCTCGATCAAATTGCTATGGTCGGCGATCGCATTTTTACCGATGTTTTAGCGGGAAACCGTTTACAAATGTTTACAATATTAGTTGAACCGATGGTCGATCCAGCTGTAGTTGATCGCAGCTATCCGATTCGTCGTTTAGAAGTGCAAGTTTCTCGCTGGTTAGGGGTAAGCTTAAAACATAAAAGTCAAAGTTCACCCCACGCTAACAAACCCACATCCAGTTAAATATTAAAAAAACATAAAGAAATAAATAGTAACAAAACGAAATATGCAATCATAAAAATCGATACAAATGGGGTCAGCCGATATAAAGACCCTAAACATACAAAAACTTGATATAAGTTGGGGCAATTATCCGGGATATAAGGGTGATTGCCCTAATTGCTTAGAAATCCTCCCTCATCCTCCATGTCTCAAACCATCGTTGTCAAAATTGGTACCTCCAGTGTTACCCAACCTCAAACCGCTTCTCTGGCTATTGCTAATATTGCTGCACTAGCAGAAACCTTGACTGAGCTTCGTTCTAATCAAATGAGGGTGATTTTAGTTTCATCAGGCGCCACTGGTGTCGGATGTGAACGCTTAAACTTAAAAGAACGGCCGCGAACCATTGCCCTGAACCAAGCGGTGGCAGCGGTGGGGCAAGG
This sequence comes from uncultured Dactylococcopsis sp., assembly GCA_964493825.1. Lineage (GTDB taxonomy): Bacteria > Cyanobacteriota > Cyanobacteriia > Cyanobacteriales > Rubidibacteraceae > Halothece. The sequence goes on along the minus strand of CAZBPR010000169.1, from coordinate 4,373 downwards.
GCGACTGATCCGAATTTACGATGATTTATTTTCCACGTTACGCCAGCCGATCGCGCAAGTGTTACTAACGCGCCAAGAGCTTATTCAACGGAATTCTTACGTTAATATTTATAATACGTTTCAGTCGCTGCTGGAGTTAGGCGTTATTCCCATTGTCAACGAAAATGACACGGTAGCAGTCGAGGAGCTTAATTTCGGTGATAACGATACGATGTCGGCACTTGTAGCGAGCTTAGTAGAAGCCGACTATCTCTTTCTCCTCACCGATGTGGATCGACTTTATTCAGCCGACCCCAGACACAACCCAGAAGCACAACCGATTCAAAAAGTGGTGACCCGCGAAGAACTGGAAGAATTACAAAGTAAGGCAGGCAAAAGCGGTTCTCAATGGGGAACCGGTGGCATGGTAACCAAGCTAGAAGCCGCTCGCATTGCGACAGGGGCGGGTGTTAAAACCATTATCACCCACGGACGCCGACCCAAAGATATTCATAAAATTCTGGCTGGAGAAACCATCGGGACGCAGTTTGAAGCGCAACCCCGTGGAGAAAATGCTCGTAAACGCTGGATTGCCTATAGTTTAGTACCAGTGGGACAATTGTATTTAGATGAAGGAGCTGTAAAAGCAATTCGCGATCGCGGTAAATCTCTCCTCGCTGCTGGTATTACGCGGGTGGAAGGCAATTTTCAAGCGGGAGAAGCAGTGGCGTTATGTGATGGGGACGGGAAAGAAATTGCTCGGGGTCTAGTCAACTATAGTAGTGCCGAACTGCAGCAAATTCGCGGTTCCCAATCGCAAAGTATCCCCTCTATTCTTGGTTATACCAATACCGAAACGGTGGTCCATCGCGATGATATGGTGTCAGTTTTATAGCAAATTTCTGTACCGAAACGCACCAAATTTGGCAAAATAGACTCTGTAGTGATTCTTAAATGATGAAGTCGAAATTTGTCCTGATTAAGGCAATAGGCGACAGGGAACAGAGAACAGGCGACAGCGTTAGACAATCACTCAAATTACTCAGTTTGTACTTCATCAAGATAGAACGTGCTATATCCGTATTTTGAAATGAATGAATTCTCCACACCAATGAGCAAACCGCAAACTCTCTTCGATAAAATCTGGAATCAGCATTTAGTAGATGAACAAGATGATGGCACTTGTCTGCTCTATATTGATCGTCATTTAATCCATGAAGTGACCAGTCCCCAAGCCTTTGAAGGACTCCGTTTAGCTAAGCGTACCCCCCGTCAACCCCAAGCAGCCCTCGCTGTCGCCGATCACAACGTTCCCACCTCAGATCGCTCAGAAGGCATTAAAGAACCGCAAAGTCGCCTGCAAGTGGAAACTCTCGAACGCAACGCCGAAGAAATGGGGATTCCCTTGTTTCGCATGAGCGATGAACGTCAAGGGATTGTCCATATTATTGGTCCTGAACAAGGCTTAACCCAACCGGGAATGACAATTGTTTGTGGCGATAGCCATACCTCTACCCATGGGGCATTTGGTTCACTAGCCTTTGGTATTGGCACCTCAGAAGTGGAACACGTTCTCGCGACCCAGACGCTACAAGCGAGAAAGCCCAAAAATATGAAAATTACCGTGGAAGGTTCACTACCGCTGGGGGTTACCGCAAAAGATATTATTCTCGCGATTATTGGCAAAATTGGCACTGCTGGCGGAACCGGTCATGTTATTGAATATGCCGGAGAAGCGATTCACAGCCTCAGTATGGAAGGGCGAATGACCATTTGCAATATGTCCATCGAAGCCGGGGCACGCGCTGGATTAATCGCCCCCGATGAAACCACCTTTAACTATATTAAAGGTCGTCCGCTTGCTCCTCAAGGCGAAAATTGGGAAAAAGCGGTTGCTTACTGGCAGTCTTTACCCTCAGATGCCGGGGCAACGTATGATAAGGAAGTTACTTTAAAAGCGAGTGAAATTATTCCCCAAGTGACCTGGGGAACGAGTCCGCAAGATGTCTTACCGATTACCGAAAGCGTCCCTGATCCCGGTGAATTTAGCGATTTTAATCGTCAGCAAGCGGTCAAACGAGCCTTGGAATATATGGGACTGACACCAGGGACCAAACTTACCGAAATCCCCGTTGATACCGTATTTATTGGCTCTTGTACCAATGGACGCATTGAAGATTTACGTGAGGTAGCCAAAGTTGCAGAAGGGCGTAAAGTGGCTGATGGCGTCTATGCGATGATTGTTCCCGGTTCTGGCTTAGTGAAACATCAAGCCGAACAAGAGGGCTTAGATATTATCTTTAAGCAAGCGGGGTTTGATTGGCGTGAACCCGGTTGTTCCATGTGCTTAGCCATGAATGCCGATCAATTAAAGCCAGGAGAACGCTGTGCTTCCACCTCGAACCGCAATTTTGAAGGACGACAAGGACGCGGCGGACGCACCCATTTAGTGAGTCCTGCCATGGCGGCTGCGGCTGCGGTAACTGGGAAATTAACCGATGTACGAGAATTAGATCATTAAGGGAATTATGGAGAAATTTACAACCTTAACGGGGATTGCTGCCCCTTTACCGATGATGAATGTTGACACGGATATGATTATCCCCAAGCAACATCTCAAAACCATTAAACGGACAGGGTTAGGCAAAGTTTTATTTGATGAGTTACGTTTCCAAGAAAGTGGTGAGGAAATTCCCGATTTTGTTCTCAATCAAGCCCCCTATCGCGAGGCAAAAATTTTAATTGCCGGGGATAACTTTGGCTGTGGTTCCTCCCGAGAACATGCGCCTTGGGCATTACTCGACTTTGGTATTCGCTGTGTGATTGCACCGAGTTTTGCCGATATCTTCTTCAATAACTGCTTCAAAAATGGCATTCTGCCCATTGCTTTAGGACAAACCGAAGTGGATACGTTAATGGCGGATGCACAAAATCCCGAAACCGTAACCATGACCGTTGATTTACCCGAACAAGTGATTCGCCGCCATAATCAGGAAACCATCCCATTTACAGTCGATGAGTTTCGGAAGCACTGTTTACTCAATGGCTTAGACGATATTAGTTTAACCCTGCAAAAAGCCGAGCAAATTGCTGAGTTTGAACGCCAGCAACAGGAGTCTTTGCCTTGGCTATGGGCCAATCGTTAGGGAAAGTCTAGCGCGATCGCTGCCTCTGCCAGAAGAAACGACATCATAGGAAATTCAGCCCTCAAAAATTACGGTTCGGATATCCCTACTCAGTAAAGGCTTAGCACTCCCTAAAAGAGAGTGCTAAATTGACTATTGATGGACGACGACAATAAAAATTACAACGATGCCTAAAATCGTATCTTTTAACGAAAAAGCAAGACGCTCTCTCGAACGAGGCGTTGATGCCCTGGCAAATGCTATCCGGATCACGCTTGGTCCGAAAGGACGCAATGTCTTATTGGAAAAACAATATGGTGCTCCCCAAATCGTCAATGATGGGATTACCGCTGCTAAAGAAATTGAATTAGAAGACCCTCTCGAAAATACGGGCGCCCGCTTAATTCAAGAAGTCGCCTCGAAAACCAACGATGTTGCTGGAGATGGGACAACCACCGCTACAGTCCTTGCCCAAGCAATGATCAAAGAAGGATTGAAAAACGTTGCTGCGGGTTCTAACCCCGTTGCCGTGCGTCGAGGGATTGAAAAAACAGTAAATTATTTAGTCGACGAAATTGCCAACGTTGCCAAACCGGTAGAAGGAGACGCGATCGCGCAAGTGGCAACGGTTTCTGCGGGCAACGACGAAGAAATCGGTGAAATGATTGCTAACGCCATGGAGAAAGTCACTAAAGATGGCGTGATCACCGTCGAAGAATCCAAATCTCTTGCCACTGAACTTGATGTGGTAGAAGGGATGGAAATTGACCGCGGTTATCTTTCCCCCTATTTCATCACTGACCAAGAACGGCAAATTGTCGAGTTTGAAAATCCTCGCATTTTAATTACTGACAAGAAAATTAGCGCGATTCAAGATTTAGTGCCGATCTTGGAACAAGTCTCTCGGGAAGGACAGCCCCTACTCATCATTGCAGAAGACATTGAAGGGGAAGCCTTAGCCACTCTCGTGGTGAACAAAGCCCGGGGCGTGCTCAATGTTTCCGCCATTAAAGCCCCCGGTTTCGGCGATCGCCGCAAGCAGATGTTACAAGACATTGCTGTTCTCACCGGTGGACAACTCGTTTCCGAAGATGTGGGCTTAACCATCGACTCCGTTTCCGTTGATATGCTGGGAACTGCGCGCCGAGTCACCATTGACAAAGACAGCACCGTGATTGTTTCTAATGGTGAAAATAAAGGCGATGTCGATAAGCGCGTCAACCAAATTCGCAAGCAACTCGCTGAAACCGATTCTGAGTACGATAAAGA
>CAZBPR010000168.1:0-5892 GCA_964493825.1 uncultured Dactylococcopsis sp. | reverse complement strand
ATTGTCAGCGCTGCACAACACGCGAAAGGATTAGATGGGGGAAGGGTGCGAGTGGCAACGTTTCGCAGTCTGGCGACGCATTTATTGCCGGAAATTTTGGTGAAATTTCGGCAGCGCTTTCCGAATATTAAAGTGACAATCACGGAGTTTGAAGAATGGACGGAATTGGAACAAGCTTTGCAGCAAGGGAATGCTGATATTAGCTTAAGCGATCTGCTCAATCCCAACGACTTTGACAGTTTTGAATTACTCAGAGATGAATATGTTGTCTTGCTACCTCCCAATACAGTGGTTCATCAAGAGACAAAAACACTAACCTGGGAACAACTGGCACAGTTTCCTCTCATTCTTCCCAATAGCCAAAGTTGTTCTAGATATATTGAGCCTTATGTGCAACAGGAAACAGTTCCCCTAGAAGTGGCTTACCGGATTCGTGGCGACTCGACCATGATGAGTTTAGTGAAGCAAGGCTTAGGCGCTGCCATTTTACCCCGTCTAGCGGCTGAACCGATTCCAGAAACCATTCATGCCTGTAATTTACCAATTCCCCTAGAGCGCGTGATTTATGCGGCGATGCGTAAAGATGCCCTGCACACACCGGCAACTTACGCTTTCTTAGAAACGCTACGGGCATTTCAGCATTAATTCAGATATCAATTTTACTCATAGAACAGATGCCAGTTACTTTTTGATTCTTCCTGAAATGAACTCTACAGTGAATTTAGAACTTCAAAAAAATATCTTTTCAGGAGAGCTAAGCGATGAGACGAAGCCGTGTCTTATATGAAAAAGTCCTCGTTTCCCATCAAATTATTCCCTATACTCAGCAGCGAATTCAACCCCAAGTTATTAAACGGACTCTGCATCAACTGTGGCAAAATTTAGTAATTTATTTAACACGTCCCCCTGAACCAAAAGTTCGCAAAAAATCAAATCGTCGCGGAGAAATTTGGTGGGAAGTTTATGATCCCAATCGTCATCTAACTGCAAATTTTACTTCGGAATTAGAAGTGAGAATGTGGTTAGACCAACGACATTATCAATAGTTTTTTGTTATTTCGTGGGTCGGATAAAACAAGTAAAAAACTTTCCATTTCATCCCTAACCAACAGAATAAACATAGAGTTAATCAAGGACGATCGCGCAATTTTTGATACGCGATCGTCCTGCTTCACAAACTCACGATAATTCTTACTTCGTCAGACGTGTTAACACTTGGTTAGAACGCTCAATAAATTGTTGCATTCCTTCAGCGTCAAAGGCTTTTTGTGCCATTAAAGCCAAGTCGTAAACATGACGACACATCATTTTTGCTAATTCACCAGTCGAGGATTGCCCACTGCTACTTTGAATAATTCCTCCTTGATTGAGTTTAACGATATTTTGAATCAAGGGATGAGCGGTATTAACCACTAAAACGTGCTGTTCGGGGAATTGCATCGACTGTTGTTGAATTAATGCCGTCATTTCCTGCATCCGGCGCATGGCTTCGGGTAAAAGCACCATTGCTGGGGGTGAATTTTGTGGATCGTCCGATTTGATCGCTTGGGTTTTGACATTGACGTTGGAGTTATTAATAGCGTTTTCAAATAACTCTTTAACCACTTCGTTGCGGGTTTTATTCGTCTGTGGATCAACGATTTCTCCACCTTGATCATTTTCCACTAAGGTGTCATCTAATTCAGCGTCAACGCGTGTGAATTGTAGATCAGAATACTCTTTTTCCAGGAAAGGAATAAAGTAGTTATTGTCAATAAACGAGTCCATAAATAGGACTTCTAAACCTTGATTTTTGTACAGTTCCACATAAGTGCCTTGCGTGGAAGGATCGGTACAGTAGAAGACTCGGTTTTCGTGTTTATCTTTATTTCGTTCCAAATAGTCTTTTAGGGTTGTGTAATAATACCCGTTTTCATCAGTGGCGTTTTCAGTTGGGGTTGCATCTTCCCACGCATCATCCCCTTCCTTTTGCACTTCTACCTGTGGCGTATTTCCTCCTAAGTTAGCCGTGCTACGAAAGATGATGATATCCTCCACTTGTTTTTTGAATTTCTCATCTCGTAGCGCCCCATACTTCACAAAAGTTCCCAAATCTTGCCAGCTATTAATATATTTTTTGGGATTATCTTCGTAGAGAGATTTGAGGCGATCACCGATTTTTTTCGTAATATAATCGGCAATCCGACGAACCGTGCGGTTAGCGGTTAAGGCACTCCGAGAAACGTTTAACGGAATATCTGGACTATCAATGACACCTCGCAGAGGAAGCAAGAATTCGGGAATAATTTCTTCACAATTGTCGCTGACAAAAACTTGGTTACAGAACAGTTTAATATGTCCGCGACTGACATCAACATCCGGTTTTAATTTCGGGAAATAGAGAATTCCTGTGAGCAAAAAAGGATAGTCGGTATTGAGATGAACCCAGAGTAAGGGATCTTCTTGATAGGGATATAAATAACGATAAAATTCGAGATAGTCTTCGTCCGTTAAGTCGCGGGGGGATTCTTTCCAAATTGCCCGTTGGCGGTTGATCGTTTCCCCTTCTAATTTAATGGGAACGGGCATAAAATCGCAGTAGGTTTTCACTAGCTGGCGAATTCGTTGTTGTTCAGCGTATTCTTTCTCTTCTTCTAAAAGCGTAACCGTAATCGTAGTGCCGCGAGTTTTCCGATCCGAGGCTTCTAATGTAAATTGAGGCGAACCGTCACAACTCCAATGAACCGGTTCTGCTCCTTCTTGATAGGATAATGTATCGATTTCAACTTTTTCTGCGACCATGAAACAGGAATAAAATCCTAAGCCGAAATGACCAATTAATTGGTTCGCACTATCTTGATATTTTTGAATGAAGTCTTCTGCACTGGAAAATGCAACTTGGTTAATATATTTTTTAATTTCATCCGCGGTCATTCCAATCCCATTATCAGAGACCGAAATTTGTCGCTTTCCTGGGTCGAGATGAATCTTAATTTCGGGTTCTCCGACATCCTCTTTCATTTCCCCAGAAAGGGATGCCATTTTAACTTTACTAATCGCATCAACGGCGTTAGAAATTAACTCCCGTAAGAAGATCTCGTGGTTGGTGTAGAGGGATTTCTTGATAATGGGGAAAATATTTTCACTATGAATCGTGATTTTCCCTTGTTCTAATACAGTCATAGGGCTTCTTTATAATGTTTCAACTAACGTCATATCAAAATTGTGCGCGATCGCGCGATCATCGCAAATCCCAAATTTCCGTGCTTTGATCATTCGGGTTTCCCTACTTAGGAATGAAAGAACTGGTCAACAGTTAATTGTAGGTTCGGGAAAGTGTGCGATGCCCAAGGCTCGGTCTCCGACCTACGTGCTTCTGAAAGCTCCATCTGTGGAATGGTATAGGATCAATTTTGATCAATCTCTTTACAAAGAAGGACAAAAAACAGAATCCAGAAAATGGATCAAGATCAGGATAGGGGAGAGTAATGAGAGAAGGATGTTGAAAATTATTTGGTCTGATTACTTACAATATCGCGCTCAGGTAAGAGGGTTCAACCTAAACAAAATCGAAGACATCTTGAGATATTCTGATGAAAGATACTACGACACTGAAACTAATCGTCTCATTACAGTGGGTAAACATGACAATCAGTTGGTTATTATTCCCTATGAACGCGAAAATGAAATAGTAACCCCCATAACTATTCATGCTACGACTCGCCAACAAATACAATTTCGCTTAAAGAATGGGAGATTTGAGATCAATGAATAACTCAAAAATGGCATATTTTGCTCAGGAAGACATTCTGCACTTAATGATTTCCGACGAACCTGAAGCGGATAGTCGCGAAATTAGTCCCAATATCACAGCAGAACTTAATGAAGCAGGAGAGTTGATTGGCGTTGAAATTCTTCAGGCAAGCTCGTTTATCAAAGATACAATTTTAGAATCAGTGCAAGCTCAGTTATAGAAGAGCACCGTAAAACCAAGCGTCTTTAGACGTTGGACGGGGCGTATAAACGTCTGGGGAGACCCCAGACGATAGCCCCTCATCTAAGGCGCGTTAAATGAGAGATTCGACATCTCGAATTTAACAGATCGAGAAATTTCTGCTATAGTTGACTCATTAACTAGAGGCGCGATTAACCTCTCTAAAAACGTTAGCTTCTTAACGGAAGTACCAGTAAAACCAAGACAATTTAAGTCTTTAAACTGTAGGGTGGGGCGCACCCAAACAGTATAATCAACGCTTTGGGAGAGAATTCCCTCTGGAGCTAAAAGAACTCGTTTCTGGAAGCTGTAAGGTGTCTCGATGAATTAAGAATCCAACGCGCTTGCCGTTGGAGCGTCAACTGAAACGACTGGATAAGATGGAAAAGTCAGCGTGATCAAATCTTCGATATGCTGAGCTTGGCTTAACCGCGCGATCATCGCAAATCCCAAATTTCCGTGCTTTGATCATTCGGGTTTCCCTACTTGGTTAGGTACTCCTCATGACACGCTTGTACGCTTACTTATTCCTACAACTGAATTCCGAGCATGGCTGATCTCCAAGGCTCCGTATCTGTACGAATCATGTCGGGATTTGAACCGACTCGTTCAGCAACTTGGTTTACTATTCGTTGTAATGGTATGACATCGACAAAGGGCTTCACAGAACTCCCAACATTTGGTACCTTTATGTCCCCATTTTTCCCAATTGTCCAACAGTCAGCATCAAGCTCCCGTAGTAGATGATATATGGTTTCGGTGCGTCCACCATCATTAATGTTAGGTTGAATCACTAGGGCGCATAGTGAACTATCGTAAGAGGCAGGAGGTCCATGTAACGCGAATTCTGTAGTTAGACTTTCAGCCCACTTATATGTTCCTTCTTTAAGTTTGAGTGCCCCTTCGTCGGCTGTAATTGCGTCAACACCGAAGCCCACAATGAGCAGACGATCATGTTTGCAAACAGAGTCGATAATATGGGCAGGGATATCTGTTTCAAGGGCTTGTTTAATTAATTTCCCGACATTCTGTAGGTCGTCTAGCAGAGTAGTACCAGTGCTTCCGAGAGAGTTCGATACGAGTTGACCAAGTACTACCAATGCTGATGTATATGAGACAGTATGAGTTGATACTGCATCTGGTGAGCAGGTGCGGATCACTTCATCAGAATCTAGAGTTACTTCTGAATCAGCGGTAATAACGATTGTTCGCGCTCCGGCTTCCTTCGCTCGACGCAAGGCTTCATTAGTAAAACGCTTCGTACCGCGATGACTGACTACTACAAGTTGCGTCCTTGAATCGATTGCATGATGTAGAGCAAAGTAATGAGCTTCTACAGCACGCACATCGCAGGAATCACTGCTGAGAGTGCAAAACCACGACTCGGCTATACGACAGGCGTGCAAGGATGTACCGATTCCAATTAATTGGATGGGACGCTGCAGCGAAAGTGTGACGGAGTGAACCGAATGAGATAACCGATTGACCTCGTCCGGTTGACGAGCTATTTCTTTGGCAAGTGCGAACACAAAACTTCCTCAGCTAAAGAACGTGGTTCCCTTGGCAACTCTTAATTGCATCCTCTCAAGAGGACTCTTATCGTAACATAGTTTATTCATATTGATAATGTACTTCAAGTTGGCTGATTGGCATGAATATATAGTTCTTCGCATCATGAGATGCACAAAGTAACCACATAAAAAAGAACAATAGAATAAAAGTAGGATGAAATACACCGCCATTAACGCCTATGCGTCGCCCGATCGCGCCGATAAAAGTAAAATGGGAAAAACTCCCCCCAGACTACACTCTCCCCGATGATCCTGTGGATAATATCGCTCAACCCCTCTTCGCCGAAGCCCTTAGCGATAGTTTAGATCTGGCTGGTTATCTGGGGAAAACTGCCTTTACTTGTACCA
>CAZBPR010000167.1:5413-5964 GCA_964493825.1 uncultured Dactylococcopsis sp. | reverse complement strand
CGATCAGTGGAAGTAACCATAATCTTTTTCAAGCCCTGATATAGAGATCAAAACTCTATTTGTAAAATACCATATTCTATAACCATGAGCAGATCAGTATTATCTATTATTTTTACTCTTCTCTATAGGCTACAGATTATTTCAAGACTTCTTCTAGTTGATGTTGTTTCCACAGCGCTTGGTATAAGCCATCTGTTTCTAACAATTCTTCATGAGTCCCGCTTTGGACAATTTGCCCTTGATCCATGACCAGTAAGCGATCCGCTTTGGCAGCAGCAGACAGTTGATGGGTAATAAAAATCACTGTTTTTCCTTCCACACCAGCGGATAAATTACTGAGAATCTCTGTTGCCGTGCGATTATCGACACTAGAAAGGGCATCATCTAAAATCAATACCGGTGCATCTACTAGCAATGCCCTCGCCAGCGAGGTGCGCTGACGCTGTCCACCGGAAAGGGTAATCCCTCGTTCGCCAACAATCGTCTCATACTTCCTCGGGAAATTCAGAATTTCTGGATGAATTTGGGAGTCTTTAGCGGAGGTTTCAATT
>CAZBPR010000167.1:0-5403 GCA_964493825.1 uncultured Dactylococcopsis sp. | reverse complement strand
TAAGCAATATTATTGCCAACCGTGGTGCTGAATAAAAAGCTATCTTGAGGGACATAGGCGATCGCGCGACGCAAATCCGCTAACCGAATTTTGGTAATATCATAGCCATCTAAGAAAACTTGCCCTTCTTCAACTGCCAACAAACGAGGCAAGATATTCGCTAGGGTAGATTTTCCCGCCCCGATTGAACCGACAACAGCCACGACTTCTCCCGGTGCAATAGTAAAGTTGACCCCTTGCAATGCCCACTGTTGGGATCCCGGATAGCTGTATCTTAAGTCTTTGGCTTCGAGATGTCCCCTGACCGTTTCCACAGGAAGCGAAATTGAGTCTGACGTATCTTGAATCTGAGGTTCTGATTCAAAAATCGCTTGCACTCGATCAACACTGACCGCACCGCGTTGATAAGCAGTAATGGTAAAGCCTAGCAGCGCAATGGGAAAGACCAAACGCTGGGCATAGATAATTAAGGCGACAAAATCGCCATTGGTGATCGTGTTACCAATTAATCCCCGAGCACCAATTCCCAGCAAAAAGAGTAAACTCAGGGCAGCTAAGGCTTCAATTACAGGAAATAAAATATTACGCGTTCGTGCTAGCTTTAAATTAGATTGGAGGAGAGTTTCATTTTTCGTCGCAAACGCTTGTCGTTCGTTTTCTTCCTGGGCATAAATTTTAATTAAAGACATCCCACTCATGTCTTCTTGAATCAACTGGCTGAGATCCGACAAGTTTTCTTGGACCTCCTGCTGTTGCCGAGCCAGATTGCGACTAAAGAGTTGTACCGCCACTAAAATGAAGGGGTAGGGCGCGATCGCGAGTAAGGTTAACTTGACATCAATCGACAACATAAACGGTAATGTAATCGCATAAGCAAATACCGTATTCACCAAACTCAAAACCGCAAACCCAACGAGACGGCGGACATTATCCACATCACTGGTTGCCCGATTAATTAAGTCTCCAGAGGTATTTAAAGCAAAGTAAGCGGGTTCTAACCGCAGTAAATGCTCAAAAATTCGTTGTTTGAGGTCATATTCGACCTTACGACCCACCCCAAAAATTAAGACGCGTGAAAGCAGCCGAATGCCCAACATAACTGAGGCAAGGACGACAATCGCCACCACATAATACCAGAAGCGATTATTTTCAAAAGATTGATCCACACTATCCCGAATTAAAAGGGGAATTGCAGCGCTTAATAAATTAACCACCAGCAGCGCCCCAATGCCCATCAGCATTCGTTTCCGGTGGGGACGCAAGTAAGAAATGAGTTTTCGCAAACGTGACTGTGCCATGTTATACAATTTAACAAATTTTGCCTTTGCCTTATTCCATCTCTAGAAAGGAGATTTCATCTGATCGCTAAGGCGTGGGGGCTGCTTCCTGACTTTGACCATTGTTCAAGTTCCCTCAACTCAGCTCTAAGATTGAAGTGAAATAATACCAGTGATTTTTGTTCGGAAACTGTTATCGCTATGTCAACAGATCTGTTAGATGGTCAACCGATGCAATGGCGACGAGGGATCTCATTTCAAGTGTGTCATGCTCTAGGGAAAACTCCCCCTCTCATCTTCCTTCATGGCGGATTAGGAAATCGCTACAATTGGCGTTCACAGTATGAGTTTGCAGTTAGTCAAGGCTGGGAAACCCTGGCCTATGATTTAGCCGGACATGGCCAATCTCAACCCTATTCCCGTTATTCCATTGGACGACACTGTCGAGATTTAACCCGACTGCTCAATCGCTTACAGATTCAAAAGCCAGTTTTGTGCTGCCATAGCTATGGCGTACCAATTGGTCTGGAGTGGGCGAGACAGCATCCCGTGCAAGGCTTAATTTTAATTGCGGGGGGAACCCATGAACTCGCCCCTTGGTGGGAAATTCCGCTCATGAAACTACTCAAGTGGGGAGGACGCCACTTTTATCATTTACCACCCTTACAATGGCTAACCCAACAAGTCTCAACCTCCTCTCGCCATCCCAAAATTGATCAGTTCTTTGCTGAAAGTCCTGTCCCCACAGAACGACATCCCTATCAAGCGCTAGAGATTTTTTGGAATTATAATTTCTTTTCCCATCGCCAAGCAAAAGCAAGATTGAAAGATTTGCCAGTTCTGGTGATGAGTGGGGGGCAAGATCCTATGTTTACAGAGGACATGGGACGGGAATTAGCCGCTCATTTTCCTCAAGGACAACATCTTCATTTTGAACAGATGGGCCACTTAATGATGGCTGAAGCCCCTAGTGCAATTAATCGCGCGATCGCGCAATTCTTAAATCCTCTTGAATGAGCAAGTAATTGCTTTCATCCTTCTGATTCCGATCAAGGCTTTTAACTGATCCTGACTTGCCATCATAATGAGATCCTTCCTTTCCTTTAGGATGTCTGAAGAAGAAGTATCCTTTAATAGCAAATGAGTCAACACTTCAAATCCACTATCAGTCAACGATCACGCCGTAGCCCAATCAACTTATGGATTGCTGCTTTACTAACAGCGACTGTGGGTGTAATCAACTTACTCTCGGCAGCAACACCCGGCTTATCGGCACGAGTGGAATGGTTGCAACAAATTTTCCCCTTTGAAGTGCGTGCCGGGGCGCATATCTTTGCTGCCATGACTGGCTTTCTGTTACTTGCACTAGCAACGAATCTATTGCGACGGAAGCGAGTTGCTTGGTTGCTTACGGTTGGGTTATTACTGGTCTCCATCACCAGTCATTTAATTAAAGGGCTGGACTGGGAAGAAGGGTTATTATCTGGTCTTTTACTCATCCAATTGCTGCTCATGCGAGACACGTTTACAGCTCGCTCAGATCGTCCCTCAATCGCCCAAGGGGTGAGAGTTTTAATTGGGGCAGCCTTGTTTACCCTCGCTTATGGAACGATTGGCTTTCTCCTCATGGATCGCCACTATTCTGTTCAATTTGATTTGCCGGGCGCGATCGCGCAAACTTTGGCGATTTTCTTCACTCTGGATAATGCCGGTTTAGACGCAACAACCCGTTTTGGACAATTCTTTGCCTATTCCATTTATGTCATTGGTGCTGCCACCTTCATGACCGCTTTCGTGATGCTATTTCGCCCCGTGTTGATGAAAACGGTTGCGACGAGTGCAGAACGGGAAAACGCCAGAGCGATTGTCCAAACCTATGGTCACACTTCCCTAGCAAATTTTACCCTTTTAAGCGATAAACAGTATTATTTCAGTCCCTCTGGGGAAAGTGTCGTTGCTTATGTTCCCAAAGGACGAGGCGCGATCGCGCTGGGTGATCCCATTGGTCCCATTGCGGATCGGCGGCAAAGCATTCAAGGTTTTCAACGCTTTTGTAAACGCAATGACTGGTATCCCAGTTTCTATCAAACCCTTCCTGATGACCTACCCCTCTATCGAGAATTAGGTTTCAAAGTGGTTCAGATTGGACAAGAAGCGATTGTTGACCTGAAGTCCTTTACTCTTGAGGGCAAAGCGGGCAAGAATTTACGCACAGCAATGAACAAGTTTACGAAAGCCGGGTATCAAGTGACCTTTCACCAACCGCCAATTGCTGATGAGTTGCTGGAAAAACTAGAGGGAATTAGCGATGAATGGTTAAAGATCATGCAAGGGTCAGAGAAACAGTTTTCGGTAGGGTGGTTTGACAAAGAATATTTGCAAGGATGTGAAATTGCCACAGTGATTAATCGGGAAGGGGAGGTCACCGCCTTTGCCAATTTTGTTCCGGAATACCAAAAGAATGATGCCACCATTGACTTAATGCGCCGGCGACAAGATGCAGAACATGGCACCATGGATTTCCTCTTTATTTCTCTTTTCCAGCGTTGCCAAGCCCAAGGCTACGATGGCTTTAATTTAGGGTTATCCGCTTTATCGGGAATCGGAAAAGCGCCAAAATCCCCTCGACTCGAACAAGCACTCCGCTACCTCTACGAACATCTCAATCGCTTTTATAATTTTCAAGGCTTGCACGCTTATAAAGACAAGTTCCGTCCTCGCTGGGAACCCCGTTACCTAGTTTATCCCAGTTTAGCGGCATTACCAGAAGTGATTGTTGCCCTAATCCGAGCTGATTCGGGCGATCGCTTACTCGATTACTTTCGACCGGGGGCTTAAATTCCATTTAGCCCACAAAAATCCCCTCTCTGTTACTGAGAGGGGATATGAATTAGCTAGATATCGTAAACTGAGCTAAAACTAGTCTAAATCAGGCATAGATAATACTGGCTCAGTTTCGCGGTTCAGACCTCTTTCAAAACCAGCAGCAGCAGCGCGAGCACGACCCGCGTGCCATAAGTGACCGATTAAGAAGAAGAAGGCTAAAACAAAGTGAGAACCTGCTAACCATTGACGAAGGTTAACGTAGTTGAAGGAGTTGGGTTCGGTAATAATACCACCCACAGAGTTGATGGAACCATTCGGTGCGTGAGTCATGTATTCAGCAGCACGACGCAGTTGCCAAGGCTGAATATCATTTCTGATTTTGTCGACATCAAGACCATTCGGTCCCCGTAACGGTTCTAACCAAGGACCACGGAAGTCCCAGAAGCGCATCGTTTCACCACCGAGAATAATTTCACCAGTGGGAGAACGCATTAAGTATTTACCCAAGCCAGTCGGACCTTGGGAGGTGGCAATATTTGCCCCTAAGCGTTGGTCACGGGCTAAGAATAAGAAGGCTTGTGCTTGAGACGCTTCAGCATTGGTTGGACCATAGAATTCACTGGGATAGGCAGTGTTGTTGAACCAAACCATTGCTGTTGCCACGAAACCCATTAAAGAAAGTGCACCGAGGCTGTAGGAAAGGTACGCTTCGCCAGACCAGACAAAGGCGCGGCGAGCCCAGCCAAAGGGCTTGGTAAGAATATGCCAGACACCGCCAGCAATACAAATTAAACCAACCCAGATGTGACCACCGATGATGTCTTCCATATTGTCAACACCAATGACCCAACCTTCACCACCGAAGGGAGAGTCAATTAGGTAGCCAAAAATGGCTGCAGGGTTAAGGGTCGGATTATTAATGATACGAACATCACCACCACCGGGCGCCCAGGTATCATAAACACCGCCGAAAAAGACAGCTTTAAAGACTAACAGGAGTGCCCCAATTCCTAAGACAATCAAGTGAAAGCCTAGGATAGTGGTCATTTTGTTTTTATCTTTCCAGTCGTAACCGAAGAAAGAAGAGTATTCTTCTAAAGTTTCAGGACCGCGTACAGCGTGGTAAATCCCACCGAGACCCAGTACAGCGGAAGAAATTAAGTGGAGTACCCCAACAACGAAGTAGGGGAAGGTATCAACTACTTCTCCACCCGGACCAACGCCCCAACCCAGGGTAGCGAGGTGAGGGAGAAGGATTAAGCCCTGCTCGTACATGGGCTTTTCAGGGACAAAGTGACCC
>CAZBPR010000166.1:0-6033 GCA_964493825.1 uncultured Dactylococcopsis sp. | reverse complement strand
CGCCCAGATGTAAGACCTAGCCGTGGAGGACGTAAGAAATCCACCGTTGGGCTGTCTGTTGGGTAGGAAGCTCCTTCTACGTTGCGTTAGCAATTAGAAGCGGGTAGTTCACTATTATCATTGGCGTAGGAATGCGGTTGCTCTTTCCAGATGAATCCGATCAAGATCAGGGCTCTGCAATTCTCCCAGAAGAAGAACAAACCCGTCCCTTATGGCAAAATGCGTTATTTTTTGCGGTATTAGTAGGAATTTTAGTTTTTGCTAACTGGGCACAACCCGAAACTACTACTGGCTTTTGGTATAGCATTTATGCACTGAAATGGCTAATCACAGGAGTGCTGGGTTTAGCCTTAGCAACGATGCTGGTTTTCTGGTTTCATTTGCATCGAGGAAAAGTGATTTTAATTGCTGTTGTAACGGCGGTACTCTCTTGGCAATTCAGTCAAACTCCTTTAATTCCCTTCAGTGTCTCGGTTTTGGGTTTATCTTGGCTCACGAGCACGAATCAAGGAGAAGCAGGAGAGTGGTTTGAGTCGTCTTGGGATAATGCGAAGCAAATTTTACCCCTGTTGTTGATAGGCATTTTAATGGCAGGCTTTTTATTAGGTCGTCCGCAACAAGAAGCCTTGATTCCTTCAGAATGGATTGTGCAAGCAGTCGGCGGGAATTCTATTTTCGCCAACTTCTTTGCTGCGATCATTGGCGCGTTAATGTACTTTGCGACCTTAACCGAAGTTCCCATTTTACAAGGCTTAATAGGCAATGGGATGGGACAGGGACCTGCTTTGGCGTTGTTATTAGCAGGACCTGCCATTTCACTCCCGAATTTATTGGTCATCCGTAGCCTTTTGGGAACAAAGAAAACAATGGTGTTTGCTCTCTTAGTTGTGGTTTGTGCGACCCTAAGCGGCATCCTTTATGGAGAACTGACTGTTCAAGTTTCAGCATTACTATAAAGGTTCCTTGGGACAGATTCACTTCATACTTCTTGTTAAAACAACAAAATCAGACCTAAAAAAACTTAGGATGCAGAACTTTGTTGGGATTGAAGACTGACTTCAGTTGTGATGAAATCCATCTCAGTTAGCTTAAAGTCAATCATTTCTGATTCAATTTTACGAGCAATAATCATTTTTTCTGTACGAGATAATCGTCCCAAAAGTGCTAAAATTTGGTCAACTGTATCAAATCCTTCAAAATTTTTGGTGTTCATTTTAGTGACCTCTCGATAATCTCTAGTGCATTTTATTTAGGTTGAGCCAACCTTCAGATGTTACAAGTGATACTGATCTCTTAAGGAGCAAGGAAAATTCGGGGACTCGGCAGTTCTTTAAAAAACGACTTTATTGTTATTTTAATATCTTAGCGAAACTGTCTAAATGAGGAAACCTACAAAATTCATATAAACCTAATATGATCTGTCATTGCTTCTCATTCTCATCAGACGCATTATGGCTAGCGCACTCATCTTTAACTCTCCTATTCCCACTTCCCGCTTCGTTTTAAGTAAGAAAGAATCATTTCCCCCAACCACCAACCGAGAGTCCCCATCATGGCGACTGCAACGATTAGTCCACCCAATCGGAAGGGTTGTGTTAACAAAATTGCAAATTCTTTCCCTATCCAAAAAGCAGCCATAATGTAACCAATCACTAAAGCTGCGGTAAATCGTTTACCTTAAAATTAGAGCTTAGTGCCAACCTAATCCCTTCGGTCAACAACAAAACCAGAACCGGCATTCCATTTCGGACACACTGAACGGTAAAATCAGCTAGGGAGTAACTAACCTAACCATACGGCTCGCTCTCCCAATTATAGTAAGCCCACATAATAGGAGGAAACACACCGTGGCGAAGAAAACAATTGCCAGCCTCACCGAAACCGATATTAGCGGTAAACGAGTTTTAGTCCGTGCTGATTTTAATGTTCCCCTTAACAAGCAAGGTGAAATCACTGATGATACTCGTATTCGGGCTGCCCTCCCCACAATCCAAGATTTAATTCAAAAAAATGCTAAAGTCGTTCTTTGCAGTCACATGGGTCGTCCCAAAGGAGAAGTGAAAGAAGAACTTCGCTTGACCCCTGTTGCTGAACGTTTATCTCAGCTACTCGGACAAGAAGTCGTCAAATGTGATGACTGTATTGGGGATACAGTTAAACAAAAAATTGATGCGTTAGCAAATGGTCAAGTTGCTTTATTAGAAAATCTTCGCTTTCACTCCGAAGAAGAGGCCAACGACCCTGAATTTAGTAAAAAACTCGCTGCTAATGCTGATGTTTATGTCAATGATGCTTTTGGTACTGCTCACCGCGCCCATGCTTCAACCGAAGGTGTAACGAAACACCTCAGCCCCTGTGTTGGTGGCTATTTGATCGAAAAAGAACTCGATTATCTCAAAAATGCAGTTGAAAACCCCCAACGTCCTTTTGCTGCGATTATTGGCGGTTCTAAAGTCTCCAGTAAAATTGGTGTCATTGAAACTTTAATTGAGAAATGCGATAAGTTGATCATCGGCGGCGGCATGATCTTCACCTTCTTTAAAGCACGGGGAATGAGTGTCGGTAATTCTCTAGTTGAAAACGATAAACTCAATTTAGCAAAATCTTTAGAACAAAAAGCAAAAGAAAAAGGTGTAGAACTTTTATTTCCCACTGATGTCATTATTGCTGACAACTTTGCTGAAGATGCCAACACCCAAACGGTGACTGTGGAAAATATTCCCAGTGGTTGGATGGGCTTAGATATTGGACCAAAAAGTGTAGAAGCGTTCAAGGAAGCCCTTGCAGACTGTAAAGGCATTATTTGGAATGGTCCGATGGGCGTGTTTGAAATGGAAGCCTTTGCGAAAGGAACAGAAGCGATTGCTCGCACCTTAGCCGAATTAACGGATAATGGGGCAATTACTATTATTGGTGGCGGTGATTCCGTTGCTGCAGTGGAAAAAGTGGGTGTGGCTAATAAAATGAGCCATATTTCTACAGGGGGTGGCGCTAGCCTGGAACTCCTAGAAGGGAAAGAACTCCCCGGTATTGTTGCCCTGAATGATGTTTAAATTGCATTCCTAACAAGTAAGGTGGGTGGTGCCCACCCTACTTTGACCGAGTTTATAAACTACCTGCTGCTAAATGGCTCAGTTGGCGAATATTAGTGATAGCTAAGGTTTCCTCTGTTTGATGTAATTCTAACCAGCCTTTACTTTGAAATTTATGCAAAAACTTTTGGGTTTCTTCTAAGCTCAAATCAGAGAGATCGGCTAGATCTTGCTCGGGAATCAGTAAAATTTCCATGCCCTCTTCGGTGGGTTTCCCATACGTTTCCCCTAAACTCACTAAAGTATGCGCTAACTTGACCACCGGTGGATGATGACGTAGTTGTAAGCGGATATCCATTTGACGCAGTCGGCGGACGGTAATTTGTAATAGTTTGTGGTGCAGTTGCGAGTCTTGAAAAAGGGTTTGAATAAACCGTTGAGCGGAAATGCTGATGACTTTGGTGTCACTGATAGCGACGATTTCTGTAGCGCGAGGGGGTTCATCTAAGATTGCACTTTCGCCAAAAAAGTCCCCTCGTCCCTGAATTGATAAGGTAATGGGAGTTTCGTTATACCAACGTCTTGCCTTGACCCAACCGGAAACAATAAAATAAACGGCATTTCCCCAAGATTGATCGCAGAGAATCGTTTCTCCGGCTGTAAATTCTTGTTCAAGGGCAACAGAGAGCAACCAGTCTAAGGTTTCTGTTTCTGCTGCATTAAACAAGGGGAATATCTCGCTGACAATTGTACTCTCCATTAAAAATTGCTTGACTGATATTGAATTAATCACAAATTAACGAAAACGCTGGATAAAATTAAGATCGATTTTTTCTTTGATCACTTACTGGTTATTAAGAAGTGCTTGTAATCGCTGACGAATTTCCTCAACTCGTTTGCGATTAACCCCTAAGTCGGATTTTCCGAGACGGGAAGCAGAACGTACATGAATCACTTGGTTAACATCATCTTTATGAAATTCCACATCATCAACAAAGCCCATTAGTTTGCTTTTAAATTCAGCATAAAGATAATTGTCTGTTTCTTCGATAATGGTGGTTCGTTCCATATTATCGACCACTCTTTTGATCTCAGTTATCTGTGCATAAGGCAGTGGGGCAATTGTATGTTCAGGATCACTGCTTTGACTGGAAACACAATTAGGAGTATTGGGACAAGGTGCCAATTTTCCTGCTGTGACGCCTAGGTTCGTGGGTCGTTTTCCGGCAAACATAAGTCTTTTTTAGGTGTTCTATTGTATCAAAAATTAGGGTTTAAAGACGGGAGCAATTTCTGTGTGGGGAGGGAGGGGAAACTCCATTACTTGCTGCGCGATCGCGCTCAGGTGAGTAAAGTTCTCAATGACGCTCTCTTGGTATTCATTAGGAAGCGTCAATCCTAACAAACCAGCGGTCTGTTCCACATAAGCAGCATTATCAATCGCAGACGAGGAAGAATGGGGTGAACTAGAATCGCTCATGATTAAAATCGCATTCAATACTAGGGATATTGTGACATACTTCCTCGCTACCACTGCGCCAGTGAAGATAGATTAACCCAAAAAGCCTAAAAGTGGGATTACTGCGCTATTTAATGAAACAAGCGTCTCTCTCAGAAGAAGCTTGAAAGGATTTGCGCGATCGCGCTTTCTAATTAGCTTTTAATTGCATCCTCCTGATTGCTCAATGAGTAAGGCGTGCAGTTCCAAAGTTTTTGATAGAGTTAGATAACGGGTCATGCTAAACGCTTATAAAGTTCAGCATTTTTGTTTACAACATAATTAGTTACTTCAAAAAATTCTTGAGTGTTATGTTTTGATAGTCATTCCCATTAAATTTCTGAGTGTAACTGTTTCAATTGCTGTCCAATTTTGACCAATCAAATTAGGTAATTAAATATGACTGCTGCTCAGCCTACTTCTATAACGTTGGAAGAGTTTTTAAGGTTGCCAGAAACGAAACCGCCAAAGGAATATATTGAAGGGGAAATCCTCTCAAAACCCATGCCAAAGAGTCGCCATTCTCGACTTCAGGGCAAGTTAATTTACGCGATTAATGAAGTTACAGAAGCAAGACAAATGGCTTATGCCTTTCCAGAGTTACGCTGTACGTTTGGCGGGCGTTCAATTGTTCCTGATATTGCCGTATTTTGTTGGGAATCGATTCAGGTTGATGAGCAAGGAGAACCGTTAGATAATGTTATGGTTGCACCAGATTGGAGTATTGAAATTCTTTCTCCCGATCAAAGTGCTAATCGCGTCACCGGTAATTTATTGCACTGTTTAAAGCATGGTTCTCAGTTAGGTTGGTTAGTTGACCCAGATGATCGCTCAGTTCTTGTTTTTCAACCGCAAAAACAGCCAGAAATATTTTATCAGCGCGATCGCGCACCGGTTTTAGAGGAGATTGATTTAAACTTAACGGTTGAAGATATTTTTAATTATTTAAAAATGAAAGCAAGTTGAAGAGTCAAGTGACGGGTCATGCTAAGCGTTTATAAAGTTCAGCATTTTTGTTTACAATATAATTAGCTACTTCAGAAAATTCTTGAGCGTTGTGTGTTAACCATTCATTGATTTTTGTTTCTATGAGTTCTTCCGTTGTAATACCTTTTTCCTTCGCTAGCTGTTGTAATTGTTGTAATTTTTTGTCTGGGATTTGAATTGTGAGTGAGTTTATTATCGTTTTAATAGCCGTCAATTGATTACCATTTTATAAGATAAAACTTGAATGAACTTGTCATCATATCTCGCACCTCCTCATCAGAATTTGATAAGATCCTCTTAAGCGTCAAAGCATTAAATTGATGAAGTTACAATTTGTACTTTAACAAGCGCGATGAAGGTGGACAGATAAGGGAAAAGATTATGAAAATTAAAGTGATCATCCATGAAGCGGAAGAAGGAGGCTTTTGGGCAGAAGTTCCTGCTATTCCTGGCTGTGCAACTCAAGGAGATACCTTTGAAGAGTTATTAGAAAATCTCTATGAAGCGGTAGAAGGC
>CAZBPR010000165.1:0-6117 GCA_964493825.1 uncultured Dactylococcopsis sp. | reverse complement strand
CCCCGCCAATGGAATCTTTTTCCCGTCGGGTTTGGTCAATGAGATCAATCATCTGCTGGGCGCACTCCTCATGAGGACAACGGACAATAGTGGCTTCGACGTCTTCCCGAGTCACCGTATTGGGATCAATGGGGGCTTCTAAATCTTTAATACGTTTAACGTAGCCGACGATTTCCACTCCCGCCCATTGCTTGAGAATTTTTTGGGCAATTGCCCCGGCTGCCACTCGTCCAATGGTTTCTCGCGCGGAAGAGCGTCCCCCCCCTTGCCAGTTGCGAAAGCCGTACTTGGCATCATAAGTGGCATCAGCATGGGACGGGCGATAGGTGGTTGCCATTTCGCTGTAATCTTGGGGGCGGGTGTCTTGATTCGGAACTAAAATCGCGATCGGTGTTCCAGTAGTTTTCCCTTGAAAGACCCCCGAAAGAATTTGACAGGTATCGGTTTCTTTACGAGGAGTTGTAATTTTACTTTGTCCGGGTCGCCGGCGGTCTAACTCCACTTGGATTTCCTCAGCCGACAGAGGAAGTTGCGGGGGACACCCATCAATGACGACACCCACACCCCCACCATGTGATTCACCAAAGGTACTGATCCGAAAAAGTTGTCCGAAGATGCTACCCATAAAATTTGTGCTGTAATTGTGATGAATAAGGCGATAGGCTACCTATTTTACCAAGTTTTACCAGCCCTCAGCGATCGCGGAATTCAACCACATTCTCTTTGATTACCACGTCATAACGACTAAAGAAGTTCTGTCCCAATAACCCTGTGGATAATGCTGGAGAAATGACCACAACGACATCCTTTGCCACAGCCCCTGCAGCATTAATAGAGTCCACTCGTCCGGCAGCAAACTTCACCCCTCTTTGACTGGGTGTATTGGCAATAATTGTTCCTTCTTTTTTAATACCTAAGCGCTTCGCAATTTGCGGGGGTAACAAAGTGGCACTTGCCCCGGTATCAACCATCATCTCAACGGTTTGTTGATTATTAAAGCTCACCTCAATAATGGGAATTCCTGCTTGGCGACGTTTAATCGGTGCTCGAAAGACACCTGGCGTGGTTGCAGTCGGAGTCGGATTGTCGCATAAACCGTTGAGATCAACCGGACTGCCATTACTGTCAACCATATAACAGCCTTGGTGTTCTTGAGCCTGACTATGGTGGTAAGGGAAGAAGGAAAGTCCGAGGCAAAAGGTGAGGAGGGTTAATTGTCGCTTCATGCTTCTTGTCGGAATTTAAGTAAACACTGTTCTAAATATAGCGGTTTACTTGCTCCAGTGAGTCCAAAATTTTCGTAATTTCAATTATTTTTTTTATTGATCAATGTTAAGGAGCAAAATCCTATCACCTCAGCTTAGAGGTGTGTTCACTTTTGGAAGGATCAATATCGCCTGTATCAATCTGGTCGCCATGGGGATGTCGGGCTGGGTCTTCTGGTGAATATTCATCTCAGTGGGAATTGGTTATTCCAGCTATCACAGATCAAGAATCGATTTGGCCCAGTGTTGCTAAGATCTTCTTAGAAACAGCAACACCAGCGACGGTTCTTTCCCAGATCTATATCTCAAATTTTCAGGGCGATCCGAGGTCACGTCATTTTAAATCGACTGTACTGGCTGAGATAACCGAAATGCTGCTAGGGTTAAACAGAACTCAGGTCATTTCTTTACCTGAGTGAGGCGACTGATCAATTGGTTATAGCATTGAGCTTTTATGGTTTCTCTTGCTCGTAAAAATCTCCTTGAAGATATCCCTCGTTTTCTTGTTGCCCAAGCGGGGATTTTATTTGCAGTGAGTCTTGTAACTTTGCAAACAGGAATTTTTAGTGGCTTTAGTCACTCAACCGTGGCTTTAATCAAAAATTCGTCTGCTGCACTGTGGGTGGCTTCAGATTCTTTAGTACAGTTAGAACTCACTTTACCGATTCCGGTTTCAGAACTAATTAAAGCCCGAAAAGTATCAGGGGTTGCCCGGGCGGAGGGGTTACTTTTTTCTGGGGCGCAGTGGTTTCCTCCAGAAGGAGAAATGGCGCGAACCAGAATTGTTGGGTTTAATCCTAACGGTAACCTCTATCGTCCTCCGCAAATTCTCCAAGGAGAACTGAGCCAGTTGCATGATCCTTACAAGGTAATGATTGACCGTACCGATCAAGATAGTTTAAATATCAACCAGTTGGGAACCCAAGTGCAAATTAATTCTTTACCCGCAGAAGTAGTGGGCTTTACAGAAGGCAATGCCTCGATGATTTCTAATCCCTTTGTGTTAGCCTCTCTGAAAAATGCAAATGCCTACCTGAATGCTGGACGCACCTCACAGCTCAGTTGTCGCTTACCCCAAGGCTCATCAGAGTTAGAATGTGTCAATCGTTTTGATGCGGTGCAAGGGCAGGATGATCAGATCCAAGTCCCTAGTATGCCGAGAGATTTAGTCGCTTCAGATATTCTGACATTTATCTTGGTCCAGCCAGAACCAGACGTGGAACTTGCTACATTAAAAGAAAGATTGGAAACAGAATTAAACCAAGTTACTGTTTATTCTCAGGAAGAACTCATCCAAAAAACGCAAACTTATTGGCAACAGCGAACGGGTATTGGCTTGATTTTGGGCTTGGGAACCATTGTTGGTATTGTTGTTGGAATTGTTGTAGTGAGTCAGATTTTGTATTCTTCGGTCTCGGATCATATTCGAGAATTTGGCACCCTCAAAGCCATGGGAGCCTCTGCAGGGATGATTTATCGGGTCATTATTGAACAGGCGTTGTGGATGGCGGTTTTAGGCTATTTACCCGCTACCGTCTTATGTTTAGGGCTTGCGGAGTGGATTAATTGGCAACAAGGAACCTTATTATTGATTACCCCTACCAGCGCGATCGCGATTTTTGTGATCACTATTATCATGTGTATAGGTTCGGCAATATTTGCCATCCAAAAAGTGAACCGTGTTGACCCTGCCATCGTCTTTAAAGCGTAGATAGTAGATAGTCTTGTCGGCGTAATTATTGTGTTATTTAAAACTTCAGCGCGAACTAATCTTTTTCCAGAATCGAACTTATTTGCCAATACTTCGATTTACGCCCAAGACATTACCATGTTTTTTCGCTCTGGGCGGCAAGAAGTTCCCATTTTGAAAAACATTACTTGGGAAGCGCAACCGGGTAGTATTCAACTGTTGATGGGTCCCTCCGGTTCTGGGAAAACAACCTTTCTATCCATCTTAGCGGGACTGCTCACCCCAACGACGGGTCAGGTTTATTTGTTGGGACAAGCAATTACCAAACTCTCTCGGAAAAAACGTACTGCGTTTCGTCGTCACCATATTGGCTTTATTTTTCAAAACTTTAACTTGTTTCCTGCCCTCACTGCTGCTGAAAATGTGGAAATTATTCTTAATATTAAAGGAATTAAAGGAAAAGAAGCCCGTCACGAAGCCCAAATTCTCTTAGAACAAGTGGGATTAGAACTTTATGGCAATCAAAGACCGAGAGATTTATCGGGAGGACAAAAACAGCGGGTTGCCATTGCCCGAGCACTTGCGGGTAATCCCCCCTTAATCATGGCAGATGAACCAACTGCTGCCCTCGACTCCCAGAGTGGACATCGCATTACAGAATTATTGCGCCGCTTAGCGAAAGAACATAGCTGCACAGTTTTAATTGTTACCCATGACCCTAGAATTAAAGATGTTGCGGATCGAATCACTTATCTGGAAGATGGAATGCTGAAATCGTGGCATGAGCAATGAAAGCAGCAAGGCATGGATCAATAAAGTCTCGATTAATTGCTTTTTAAGAATCTCGGCTGCGCTCATCACTGGCGTAAGAGTTGACGGGATGAGCAGGAGGCAGAGTATGCTTGAAGAGATTCGTTTTCGTCGTCGGGCAGAGCGCGATCGCGCTCCGTTACAATTCAAAAACGAAGTCTTAACAAGCAAGCACCATGTCTGAGATTAAAACTGAAGCCATCCAAGTCGATGCCGGCGATGTCCAAGTTGATGCTTATCTTGCTCAACCCGCAGTTGGAGGCACTTACCCCGGTGTCATCGTCATTCAGGAAGTGTTTGGGGTGAATGACCATATTAAAGATGTTACCGAACGTTTTGCCAAAGAAGGATATATCGCGATCGCGCCTGCCATTTATCAACGCCAAGCCCCCGGTTTTGCCGTCGGTTATACTGCTGAAGATTTGGAAGAGGGTAGAAAATATAAACAACAAACTAAAGCCAGTGAACTCCTGAACGATATTCAAGCGGCGATTAATGAGTTAAAATCTCTGCCTCAATGTCAAGGGAATGGTTTTGGCTGCATTGGCTTTTGTTTCGGCGGTCATGTTGCCTATCTTGCTGCTACCCTCCCTGATATTCAAGCCACCGCTTCCTTCTATGGGGCTGGCATTGCCACAGAAACGCCGGGTGGGGGTGAACCGACGATTACTCGCACGAAAGAGATCAAAGGGACAGTTTATGCCTTTTTTGGGACACAAGACCCCCTGATTCCACTCGAACAAGTGGACGAAATTGAAGCAGAACTTAAAAAACAGACGATTCCTCACCGCATCTTTCGCTATGATGGAGCCGATCATGGCTTTTTCTGTGATCAACGAGCAAGCTATCATCCAACGGCTGCTCAAGATGCCTGGGAACGAGTCAAAGGATTGTTTCAAGAAACTCTGAAGCAGTAAACCAGTCAATGTAACCCAGCAAGGGGGAAGCCGCAAGAAGATTTCTCAATTGTTTCCCCCAGCCCTATTTTTTACGCATACTTATTTAAATTAAGATGACCTCTGATTTCACCCCTTCTCCCGAATCTCAAGCGAACGTTCCTTTCTCTGAAGACGATTTTGCCAAAGCCCTCGCCGATTACGATTACCACTTCCAAAAAGGACAAGTGGTCCAGGGTAAAGCCGTTAACTACGATAATGAGGTTGCATATGTTGATATTGGGGGTAAATCTCCCGGACTTCTCCCCCTCTCAGAAGCAAATCTCGGTGGTGCCACTCGTTTTGATGATGTCATTCCTCTTGATGAAGAATTAGAATTTTTAGTAATTCGCGAACAAAATGCAGATGGACAAGTTACCCTTTCCCGTCGTCAGCTACAAGAACAACAGGTTTGGGAAACGTTAGAAGCCTACCAAACGGATCGCAAACCAGTAGAAATGCAAGTAACGGGCAGTAATCGTGGTGGTGTCAAGGGAGAAATTATGGGATTGCGGGCGTTCGTGCCGCGATCGCATCTGTTAGCAGCGGATAATTTAGATGACCTCATTGGTCAGAGCGTAACTGGACTCCTGATTGAAGTCAATCCCGAAGACAAACGGTTGGTGCTATCGCAACGGGAAGCAGCGAAAGCCGATGCGATGGGTCAAATTATTGCCGGTAGCTTGATCGAAGGGAAAGTGGTTAATCTTAAGCCTTATGGTGCCTTTATTGAACTGGCTGCGGGAGTCACCGGCTTACTTCATATCAAGCAAGTCAGTCAAAAACGGGTCGAATCTCTCGAAGAAGTGTTAACCGTTGGCGAAACCATTAAAGTGATGATTGTGGATGTGGATGAATATCAAGGACGGATTGCCTTGTCCACCAAAGAATTAGAACACTATCCGGGTCAAATGCTCGATAATAAAGCCGAAGTCATGGCAAAAGCAGAATCCCGAGTCCAACAAGCTGAAAACTAGATTGATTCACAATTAATTGCTCATACCTCCAATCTTCTCTCCTCCTCTGAATTCAGGAGGAGTCTTTTACTGGTTAATCCCTAGTGCAAAAAAACTAGGCGGAAATTCGTTCCGCCCAATAGTCGCTTTAGTATTTGCTTTTAACGCTAAAGGTTTGTCGGGTAAATCTGTTTCTGATTGAAGCTGGGAGAGGTTACTTCCCCTTTTGATCCCGCGACTGACGACGTCTGTCACGCCACTCGATCGCGGTGAGATACAAAATTCCACCACTGACTAAGATCAACAAGACAAACGCAACCAGAAACAGTACATTTAGGGGAGTTAAAATTTCCACAGTCCACCTCTTTTAGAATCCGTTACGTGCCCAAACCACCATCGTAATCGACCAAGTAAACAGAGCTAAAAATGCAACCCAACCCAGGGTCAAAATATCCATAGTT
>CAZBPR010000164.1:0-6126 GCA_964493825.1 uncultured Dactylococcopsis sp. | reverse complement strand
TGATGAGGAAATTTTAGGCACTGAAATTCCCATTCGTGCGGTGTTTGGTGACCAACAAGCGGCACTTTTTGCCCACGGCTGTAATCAAAAGGGCATGCTCAAATGTACTTATGGAACCGGTTGTTTCTTGATTTCCCAAAGTGGTCAAGAATTAACGCGATCGCGCAATCAACTCCTCTCAACAGTTGCTTGGAGTGAAGCCAATGGCGGTAAACCGATTACCAACTATGCCCTAGAAGGGGCAATGTTTACCACCGGGGCTTGTATCCAATGGCTACGAGATGGACTGAAGCTGATTAAATCAGCACCAGAAACCGAAATCTTAGCCCGCGAAGTAGCCGATACTGATGGCGTTTACTTTGTTCCCGCTTTGAGTGGGTTAGGCGCCCCCCACTGGGATATGAGTGCCAGAGGCGGATTTTTGGGGATTACCGGCGGGGTGCAACGGGAACATATGGTGCGAGCGGTGTTAGAGTCCATTGCCTATCAAGTGAAAGAAGTGGTCGATGCCATGAATAAAGATGGGGATACCCCGATTTCTTTATTAAAAGTCGATGGTGGGGCTTCCCAGAATAACTTCTTAATGGAATTTCAAGCGGATGTTTTAGGGATTCCGGTAGAACGTCCGGCAATTCTCGATGCTACGGCACAGGGGGCTGCCTTTGGTGCAGGGTTAGATATTGGTTTTTGGGACGATTATGATGAGTTAGTGGCGAAACGGAAGCGCGATCGCAGCTTTATTCCTAGTAAAAATCAGCACCAAGCCCAAGATAATTTTATGATGTGGCAAAAAGCAGTGGGACGCGCTAAAAACTGGACAGAGTAAGAGTAATTAATTAGAAAGTGGTTACCTTGATCAAGCGTTTTTCATTCGGTTGAGAGAGGGGATGCATTTTCTGGAAAATAATCTAAAAACAAGGAACCAACGACAAAGAACAAACATGTTATTCTCAATAAGAAACCGTGACTGAGCAAGCGATTATGTCCTGTCGTCATTTACTCACCTTTTGCTTGAGCTTGTGCCTTGCCTTCCTGCTCCAAACTCCTACTGCCCATGCTTTAGGGGGAAAACAACCCCCACTGAATGAACCCGCCCCAAACTTTACACTTCCCACCCATACCGGAGATGGGGAAATCGCTTTGTCTGATTACCGAGGGCAATGGGTCGTTTTATATTTCTATCCGGAAGACTTTACCTCTGGCTGTACCCTTGAAGCGAAACGATTTCAGCAAGATCTGCCCAAATACCAAGCTCGCAATACTCAAATCATTGGCGTCAGTGCCGATGATGTCCAATCTCACGAAAAATTTTGTGATGAGCTTGGGGTTGAATTCCCTCTCCTTGCGGATACAGATGGTGCAGTCAGTAAAGCCTATGGCTCTTGGTTGGGCATTCGATCACTCCGTCATACTTACCTGATTGATCCAGAGGGTCTGTTGCGAGAGATTTTTATGGGAGTCAAACCCCCGATTCACAGTCGGCAAGTCTTAGCTCGACTAGATGAATTGCAAGAATAGTTATGAAGAAGCTCGTTGCTGTTTGAGATATTCAAATACGGATTTATCACCAATATCCGATGGGAGGTTTTGAGGGAGTTTTCTCAGCGCAAAAATCAGGAAAAAAATTGTCCAAACGGCTAATAGGATCTCCTCGATTTCTGGCGGGATGATTCCCGCCAAATGTCCCAACAATAAAATGGGGACAAGAGGGGTAAGGACTTGCGTTTCCAAACGATGAAAACAAAAGCCTTCCTTAAAGAAAATGCCTGTTAAGGCAGCAAAGGTGAAGCCAATACCCAGTAGCGTTAAGGGACGATGATAAACATATAAAGCCAGAGGAACATCTGCTTGTATGCCAATGATCACTGCTGAAACAGTTCCCACTAACCAAAAGAGCTGTAAAAGACGATGCAGGGGTAGTAAATAGATATGAATGGTGATTAAACTAATGCCTAAAGCCAGGGAAAATAAGCCATATAAATAAGTCAGACTTTGCAGAATGATTGGGGTTGCCCCTTGCCAGAACAAAAGTAGTGTTCCCATAGCAAAACTTAAGGCAGCAACCAACAATCCCCCACGATAAATTTTCACCTCAGCGCGATCGCGATCAGTAATTGTATAACTGCCAAATTGTCCTTGGTAAACCATAATCGTAAATTTTGTTGAATTTCTAATTGACGCAGAACCATGCCAATAATGCGCTAACTTGGAATCATGTCAAGTTCTACTTAACAATTTTCTATAACTACCCCATCTTAATTCGTGTGTTGCTAAGTGGCGTTAAAGATGCAAATTTTGGGATAGCTAATGAGAAATGGTGCAGTTCAGACGCGGTTTTTAATTTTATATAATAGCGCTCCATCCTCTCAGTTCAATTTAAAACAGGATTTTTTTTGAGTCAAGTTGCAACTGCTGTAATCCTGGAAAAACCTTAACAATGAAGAAAAATAAAGCGTCAAAACTATAATTGATTTTAATAAAAAAAACAATTTAATAATAAATCGCTTATTCAACGGGAGTTCAATGAGAGCAATGGGCACAATATCAGCAGTGAAAATTGTCATTACATGAACCATCCTTGACGGGTCAGAGGTAAGTTCCATTTCCGATCCTCTTTGCGACGGAGTAGAGTTTGATAAATTCCCATCTGATTTCTTTCAAATCCAATGGCACAGCCGATCAAATACAGTTGCCAAATATTGTAGAGTTTTTCGCCAATGAATTGGACTGCTTCTGTTTTGGCGTGTGCTAAGTTGTCTGCCCAACACCGTAAAGTTAGGGCATAATGAGGACGCCAGTTGTCTACATCCACCACTTCCCAACGCGCTTTTTCCGCTTCTTGCAACATTGGTGTCAGCTGGATGAGTTCTCCATCAGGGAAAATATAGCGATTAATAAACCGTTCCCCCACACTAGACCCTTGCCACTGATCGGTAGAGGTAATGCCATGATTGAGAAATAATCCTCCGGGTTGGAGACATTGATAAGCGTGTTGGAAATAGGCAGGATATTGTTTTAAGCCCACATGTTCAATCATGCCAATAGAGACAATTTTGTTGAAAGTGGGGATGTCAGGTAAGTCTCGATAATCCAGGAGTTTAACCTCTAATTGATCCTCTAAACCTTCTTCTTTAATGCGTTTTCGATTGTACTCGACTTGTTTTTGACTCAGAGTAATTCCATATCCTTGAATGCCATAATATTTTGCCGCCCAACGTAGCATTGCCCCCCAACCGCAACCAATATCGAGGAGTTTGTCTCCCGGTTCCAGTTTGAGTTTACGACAGGTAATGTCTAATTTTCGTTCTTGGGCTTCGGCAAGACTCATTAAGGGATGCTCAAAATTGGCACAAGAATAGATCATCCAAGGATCGAGCCACAGTTGATAAAAGTCATCTCCCACATCATAATGGTGTTGAATGGCGGCGCGTAGGTCGCAGACCGAGCCGTAGGCATCGCGCTCTTTGCTGTGAACTTCTCCTTCGCGATCACCTTCAGGGTTAACCTTCACAGGTAAACGAGGGAGTAATAAAGACTGTAGCCACGCTTTGATGCCCTGAGTGCGCTTTAGTCCTTTCCAAGCCAAATGTTGTCCCAAATTAACAATCGTTTCCGTTTCGCCTTGGAAATCAAACCAACCATTGAAATAGGCTTCTGTTAAAACTAAAGGATCGCGTCTTAAAACCAGAGAACGTAAAACACCAGGATGATGAAACTTTAATTGAATCGCAGAATTTCCCGCTTTTCCTAAATTTAAGGTTTCCCCTTCCCAAAATTGAATGCTGACAGGATGAGGAAAGTCTTGCAAAGCCGTAACTAACCAGTTGCGGAGGGTTGTGGGTAGTGTTGCGTGTCCCATAGCACCTCTTAATCAATATTTGATTGACTCTACTTAATCGATTTAATTTGATCTTAAAATGCTTTTCAGTAGAGATTAATCTGTCCCTTGATATGTTTTTTTCTTAACAATTATTAATGATGCAATATCAAACTGCTTTTCTTACGCTTGCTACAAGCAACTTGGAAAAATTAGTAAAGTTTTATCAAGCCCTTTTTGAGGAATCTCCCCAACCTTATCTTCCGAAAAAATATGCTGAATTCCAACTACAAGGGGGATTAACCTTAGGCATCTTCCAACCTAAGGACACCCATCACACTGAATTTAGCCAACCTGAAAAAAGTGCCATGAGTTTATGTATTGAAGTGAGTGATTTAGACAGCGCGATCGCGCAACTATCTGCTTTAGGCTATCCCCCTCCGGGCGAAGTTTTCACCACCTCTCATGGCAAGGAAATCTATGTTTATGATCCTGATGGAAATCGTTTAATTCTGCATTCTATTTAATTCATCTAAATTTGTAGAAACTCAACTTTTTTAAGGAAAGCGCGATCCCGTTAGAAAAATTTTTAAGTATATGCTTTTAATCACTAAAAGTATTAATTGCAATAAAATTGCGTGCGATTATAGCACTTCCTAAGCAGGTAAGGTACACAATGATCGGTTGAGGGAATAGGGAACGGGCTTCGACACTCTAATCAACGTCGTCAACTCCACTGAATTTGATCACGATTTGCCAACTTGAGAAAGGCTAGAATCAAACAATTTCTTCTCTCCTTTTCAGAATTACGACTAAGGAAGTTAGTTCATGAATTATTTAACGTTTCAGGCTCCTCTTGTCATGACAGCGCTGGTTCTTGTGGCACCAACCCTAACCATTGCCCAAAATGAGATTCGTACTGAGCGGGTTCAATTTGAACCGGGTGCAAGCAGTGCTACTATTGAGAGCTCAATTACTGGCTATGAATCAGTCGATTACATTCTTCGTGCCAGTAAAGGTCAGTACATGCGCGGGCGATTTTCTTTATTGGTGGTCAAGCGAATAGTGCTTATACCAGTCAGGCTGACGGTTATGGAAAATTTAGTGCTCAGCGCGAGAGTGATCTTAACTTTATCCGAGTTGGAGATGAACGTTATGAAATTCCGGATGCCGTCATTTATGGAGGCTGAGAGGGAAACGTTTTGTTAACAATTCAAGATCTGTTGAAGATTTGCGGTTTTTCCGATCAGGATAGGAGAAGTTGTGTGAATAATAGTTCCCCCAAACGCGATCGAATGGGGGTCAATCATAATTTAAAGTTGAGCAATGGTATTAGTCACAACGTTCACCATGTTGTGGGTGAACGGCAAACTATCAACCACAATACCTGTACAGAGAAGCATCATGTAAAGAATCGAATACTTAAAAACCGATCGCGCTTTCATTTTATCCTCTGGGGTTTTTCGTAACTCCCAAGTTTTGATAATAAATGTTACCCCGAGAATCCCTGCAAATAGAGCATAAATCAGTCCAGACTCACCCAAGGGATAAATCAAACCAAACGTTAAAGGAACAACAAACAGCGTGTAAGCAAACACTTGTTGGGCAGTATTTTTTGCCCCTTTCACCACTGGTAACATGGGGACATTGACTTCTGCATAATCATCACAGATCATCATTGCTAACGCCCAAAAATGAGGGGGTGTCCAGAAAAAGACAATGGCAAATAAAAACCACGCCGTCCAGCTTAACTCACCGGTAACTGCCGCCCAGCCGACTAGCGCTGGAATTGCCCCAGCCGCACCGCCAATAACAATATTCTGGGTGCTGTGACGTTTCAACCAGTGGGTATAAACCAGCATATAAACAAAAATACCAGAGAGGGCAAGTAACGCACTCAGCACATTGACATACCAAGCCATGAGGCTAAAGGAAAGGATCGCTAAAGCAATGGCAAATAACAAAGCGTGTTGGGGTTGTACTCGTCCCGAGGGAATAGGGCGTTTCCGAGTGCGCTGCATCTCGTAATCAATATCTTTATCGTAGATGCAGTTGAGCGTTTGGGCAGAAGCGGCTGCTAAGGTTCCACCAACGAGAGTAATGAAGACATTGAAAGGGTCAACTTGTCCTTTTCCCGCTAACCACATCGCGGCTGCAGTTGTAATCAGTAATAGGGGAATAATACGCGGTTTGGTGAGTTGATAATAACTCTGAATCACTTGTAAAAACGTTTCGTTACGGGGAGAAAGACTAGTCCCTGTCATGTTTATTCCTTGAAAATTGAACAATTGAGAGTAATAAGCAAAGGG
>CAZBPR010000163.1:0-6168 GCA_964493825.1 uncultured Dactylococcopsis sp. | reverse complement strand
TAGGAGCATCCAGCCTTACTCTCGAAAAAGCTCAGGCTTGGTTTGAAAAAGTTATGAAATCTCCCCTAGAGGAAATGGACGCCAATGCAACAAATGTTAAATTACCCTTCTCGAAAAAAGCAACGCAAAAAGCCTCGCAGCAGTTAAAAGGCGCTGCTAAAGCCAAGCCCAAACTAGAGCATCTTTATATTGACCGAGATTTTCGCCTTGTCCGATCGCAGCGAGAAAGCAAGCAACGACCCTCTTATACAATTACAGTGCGGGCAGAAGGAACTCGCCATTAATAGCAGAGTTTTTGACTTTTCTCACCTTGCTTCTGGCTGCCATACAAAACGGAAGGGTTGATCGCGCCATTCGCCAGCGTTTTTACTAATACCAATGCGCGGCGTCGTTCTGATCTCTGAGGGGTTAATCTCAACGCCCCTATCCACAAACCACAGCCCATGTTCAGGAAGCACAGGTTTCCCATTGAGACTTTTCTCTAATTGCAAAAACTTAGTCAGTTTGCCGGGACCATTAATTTTACCTGCCCCTCGAATTAAAACCGCAGCCGGATATTCGGTCTGATCGCATACAACATTCAGCATCAGATGAACCCCGTAGCACCAATAC
This sequence comes from uncultured Dactylococcopsis sp., assembly GCA_964493825.1. Lineage (GTDB taxonomy): Bacteria > Cyanobacteriota > Cyanobacteriia > Cyanobacteriales > Rubidibacteraceae > Halothece. The sequence goes on along the minus strand of CAZBPR010000163.1, from coordinate 5,556 downwards.
AGATAAAAGTAGCCCCCAATTGCAAACATGATTTCATTTCTCGGGGTGCGTTTCCCCTTTGCTGCATGATTCGCTAAGTCTGTCACCCCATCATAGGCTTCGACTTCTTGAATCAGGAGCGAGGTCATCGACTGATCTTGATATTGTCGCACTAACTGTTTGCCAAGGAGTTGTTGCGCAACGGTTACTGCCGATTGTTGAAAAAAGGTTGGTGACAGCAAAGAGGAGTCATCCATAATTTAGCAATGGGGGGCTGTTGAGGGTGAGCAAAAACAGTTTTCAGTCTAACTCAAAGATCACTTTAAACTCGCAACGGCACAAATTCAACTTCCAGAACAGTTGCAATAAGCAAAAACCCTGAGCTTTCGGTACTCAGGGCTTCTGAAAAGGTTGACTAGTGACTCTAAATTTCCACTAGCCACTTTTTTGATCAGGCATTCTAAATGCTCGCAAAGTTAAATGGTGCATTCAAAGTATCAACCGTTGTATTGTTAACGATCGCGAGTAACTCATCCCCTGCGCTAATGAGAACATCATCGTTGTCTTGCGCAAAATTGAGCATTCCCAAGCTCAGATTCCCGGATAATCCCAATGTATCAGGAGTCTTAAAATCAGTAATCGTATCAACCCCTTCACCAAGGGCTAAAACAAAGATATCGGGACCATTACCGCCCGTTAAGGTATCATTGCCAGAACCGCCATTGAGCAGATCGGGACCATTGCCGCCTGCTAAGATATCATCACCTTCAATACCGTTGAGCGTGTCAGGGGCGTTTCCCCCATCAACACGATCATTGCCTAGACTGCCCGCAAAGGAATCTGGACGATTGCCAAGATTAACTTTAACACCGGGATTGAGACGAGCCACCAAAGGATCATGGTCGCTGGCACGTCCATCAGTTTCAGCAAATTCAGTATTAACGTGAACAATATCAATCTCTGCACTGTTGCTTAAACTATCACTTATTAAAATGTGATCTAACTGTTGGGAATTTCCTTGGAAGATGAAGCTATAACGCTCATCTTCAGAAATATCCTTAACCAAGTTAGTTAGACCTGCATCTTCTAAACCAGTAACTGGAGAAACAAATTCAAACTCGTTTAGATCGCCTAAAACGCTTACTCTCGCCCCAGGATCACTACTCAAAAGTCCCTCAACAAACTCCTGTACTGCCTCAGATTGGGCTTGACGCTCATCGAGGGAGCCGTTAATTGTGACCTCTTCCTGTCGTTCGTCAAAAGGTTGTTCAATTCCCAAAATGGGTGCGCTGCCACTTTTAGAAGAGAAGTGGTTATTAATTAAAGTTACCGCTTGACCGTTGAATTCAAAGGTTGCGACTAGGGGACGACGAGCTCCTTCAAAGGTCTCACCAGGTTCTTGGCTGCCAATCGCCTGAACTGAGTCCTCAACCAAGTCAACCCGCTCTGTATCATACAAGAAAGCATTACGAATATTTCCGCCGGGCTGACCTCCGCTAGGGCGAACGACTTCTCCATTTTCACCAATGAAGGTCGGAATCACATTAGGAGTATCAATAAACTGATACGTTGGCCCACCGGCTAAACTGATGGCATCGACAAGGGTTTGCAGAGTTTCGTCAGCAGCACTTACGTCTGTAATTTCGGCTCCATCGTTGTCCTGAACTTCTTGCAAGGCGATGATGTCGGGGGTCTCTAGGTTGTTGACAACTTGGTTCGCGATCGCGTCAAAGCGACCATCAGCAACATCTGTATCCCCATCACTATCATTGGGATCGAGGTTGAGTACGTTGTAGGAAACCACTGTTAGTTGATCGTCAGTTGCGGCAATTTCAGTGGATTCTGGCTGCAAACCGGCCGACTGGATATTGCTTGTGAAGTCCTCAGTTGGCAAAATCTCGAAGTTGCCGAAGCTGTAACTGATGACACCTGTGACATTACCTAGACTATCGCCGACATTGACATTGGGAAACTCAAAGTTGAAGAGATCTGAATCTTCATCGATCTGCACCTTTTCCGGATTGAAGTCGTCAGGGCTAATGTTAAGGGTACCGCGATCGCTGATACCTGTAGCTTCGTCACCGCCATCGACTACAGTGAAGATTTCACCAAAGCGGTTAGTACCTGCGATAGCAATCGCATCTTGCGCGGTTACCAACATTCCTTCCAGAGACTCGAAAAAGTCAATTCCGTCCGTTATTGGATCGAACGTATCAAAAGCGTCGTCATCAATATTTTCAGTGGGAGGAACACGACCATCCTTTCCAATTAAAGTAGAACCGATGGAACCTAAGGATTCGGTCAGAACATTAACCTCGGGATTAATCAGCTCTGTCGTTGGCAAGTTTCTGGTATCGGTGTCACCAGGGAAAAACTCGGCAACCGTCCCTGCTACTTGGACAGACTCACCGACCGCGACGGTAGGAGAAGCGCTGGTAAAGACAAAAATAGCATCGGAAGTTGCCAGATTGTTATCTCCATCTGGATCCTGCAGGTAAAAGCCATTAGAGTCAACTGCAGTGACGATTCCCTGGGTCGTAACGGTGTCACCTGTAATATTAAACTGGTCAGCAGGCAGATTATCGAAGAAATTAGCTACTGTGCTGCCGTTGAGGACGAATGGAGAAACATGACCATCCCCCTGAATCTCATAGATCGGCGTAATCTCAGTGGGTGGGGATGGGGCAACGTTAGTGAAACCGGGTGTATCAGCATTAAAGTTATCGAATGCTAACTGCTGGAAGCTGCCTTTGCCGTCTACATCTCGAGCAATTCCTGCTGGTGGGAAGTCGCCACTCGGACCAATTACAGTGTTGCTATAAGAAAAATCAGGATTACTATCACCATCAATGAGGGAAACAGCATCGATAACTGTCCCGATAGACTCGTCAAGGACACCGTCATTATCTGCATCTAGATCCTCTCCTTGAGAACCAGTGAACTCCTGTACCAGCAAGAAAGTAGATGGAGAGCCAAAGAAGTCAAACTCAGTGAGCCGATCATTACTCTCTGTTACAGCTTGAGGAATTTGAGTAGCAATGTCAGGGTTGGCAATCAACACAAAGCCGTCTTCGTCAATGGTCTGACCGGTTAAATCAAAGGTAAAGTCAATTTGACCCGGCTCGAACTCACCTGAGAGCACAACTGCGGATAGATCATCCAAAGAGGTGCCATTTTCACCAAAGAGTTCAATAAAGTTACTGTCATCATCAGAGCTGCCAGGAGAAGAAATCCGCAGTTCATTGATGCTAACATTGAGTGTTTCGCCGCCATTGAGGTTGCCAAGGCTATCGAAGGTATCCTCGGCAAAGCCATCCCATTCCGCTGCTGGATCAAAGGCATCGTCCGGATTGGTGTCGCCGCTTGTAATTCCGTCTTGACGCTGCAGGGTGTTGTTTTGGGTGGAAGTGTCGCCACTACCCCACTCACTACCTGGGTCAAAACCAATTTGCCCGATCGCGTCAACTACGACACCGCTCTCTCTCAACACAACCGCATCATCACCGTTGAAGAAGTTGTTGCTGGGAGTCAGATCCGCTTCACTTAAAATTGCTGGGTCTGCGCCATCATCAGCAATGACATAAACTTCACCATCGGCAACACTACCGCTTAAATCGAGAGTGGTACCAGGGTTGGTATTGCCATTAAAATAAATTTCTACTGTATAGCTGCTCAGGTCAACTGTTTCTCCAGTGAGATTAGCAATTTCAAGTGCTTTATTGAAGCTACTACCCTCAATGTATTCTGAGAAAAATAAGTTACTGATTCCACCGCTACTCGCTGCATCGCCTTCAAATAAAATGTCATCGACAAAGATATTTTCACTACCGGCGTTGGTATCAGCGCTAATGGTGAGGTTCACGTTGGAGGGATCGAGCCCAGTAGACGCGATCGCGCTTTCTAGATCAAAGCTAACCGTCTTCCAGTTAGCAGAACCGTCATCGGCAGAGCCATTAGCTTCCAGTTCAGACTCACCAAAGTCGAGAACTGTGGCCGTGTTGATACCATCACTCAAGGACACGAGAAAAGCATCATCGCTCTCGAAACCGGTATTGTTGATCCAGTAGTTAAAACGAAAGCTGCGGTTACTGAAACTGCTGACATCAATGGGGTCAAACACTAAGTCCAAGCGACCATCGCCATCATTGAATTCAAAGTTCTGTTCGTTTCCGCTGCTAACTGCGGTACCGTCAGCACTAACATCAGGCGCGTTGCTACCGCTAAAGCTGTTGACGCCAATAAAGTCGCCCGATTCATTTCCACTGAGCGGACCTTCATTACCACGAGTGTCAGTCCAAAAGGTTTGGAAATCTAATCCTTCACCATTAGTGCTAGAGGCAGAGCTATTTGTCAGTTTTTGTAAGGTACTACCGACTGGGAACGAATCATTATTGGATGTGTTGCTAGCATCCAAGCTGTTGAAGTTTTGAGATGCAATGGTTGACATATTTTTTATTTTTGGAAATGGAATAAATAATGAGTTGTGCTAAGGTTGAACTGATTTCATCTGATGATTAATCAAGGACATGGGCGTAAAAAAGGAGGACTATAGTTTGACTCCCCCCCAGCTTTTACCTTGTCCTCATCGCCTCATTACAGTGGCAACTATTACTAACTTGAAAAAAAACTGAAATTTGCGCCAAAAAATTCTCGCTTAAAATTGAAGAAAATTTAGATAATTGACCCAATTTCATTGCTAACAAGATAGAACGTGGAACATCATCATGAAACTCGAAATATCTATTTTTGTAAAGTATCCATAACTGAAATTAATACTCAGCTATTGACTGTTCTGACCAAACTCCAATAATAATCGAGTGTCTTTCAAGTTGATTTTCAGTATCACCACGGTCACCATATCAACTAAAGGTAAAGTAAAAGTAAAGTCTTGATTAAAGCCTAGAAAAATTACTGAACCCTTAAAAATATCGGACAATAGTTATCATGATCTTTTGTCGTTAACTCAGCGACCATAACCAATTAAACTTGAGAAATTACCCTAAATTTGCTGGGATTACTGAAGATCTTTATAGAAACGTTTTTTTAGGAAAAATCCAAATACTAGGGTTGACAGATTGAATAGGGCTATGTATAAATTTGAAACGAATTCCAATTTTTAGCAGAAAATAGAGGTGAAAACTTAAAATACGATTATTTGGAAAAGTGAATGAAGATATGAATGAGACTCATTGATGATTAGCTAATTGATAAAACTATATCAATTGGAGTTAAAATTCAGCTTTAAATAAATTTTTTACTGTTATTTATGGATGAGGTAACAATGAACGATTTAGGAAAAAAACGATTAGAGGCCGCCTGGACCATTGCCGGATATGCTACGGGGGGTGGGGCTGTTTCGATGGCAGCGACTCCGGGTGTGGAAGTGCCAAAACAAGTCCTCCTCGCAGTTTCTGACGTGCTGATGTATGGCACGATTTGGAAGATTTATTTTGAAGAAGATTTAGCCCAAAAAGAATTATTAGAGATCCTGGCCGAGTTGGGATTAGTCACCGTGACAGCAACCGGTGCCGCTTATTTAGTCGCCGAAGCTACAGCAGCGATCGCGCGGGAAATTTC
>CAZBPR010000162.1:0-6191 GCA_964493825.1 uncultured Dactylococcopsis sp. | reverse complement strand
CAGTTAGATCTCTATTTACAAGAGCGAACCTGGTTTCGGAAAAATCGGGGTCAAATTGCCCAAAAAGAATGCTACGCCTACTTTTGCGCGGAATATGGCTTAACCGATTGTCTTCCGCTCTACTCTGGTGGTTTGGGAGTGTTAGCCGGGGATCATCTCAAATCAGCCAGTGATTTAGGCTTACCGCTAGTCGCGGTGGGCTTGCTTTACCAAGAAGGCTATTTCTCCCAATATTTGAATGCAGATGGGTGGCAACAAGAAGCTTATCCGGTCAACGACTTCAGTAATATGCCGCTGCACTTGGAACGCAACCCCGATGGCTCTGAATTGAAAGTTGAAGTGGACTATCCCGGACGCACCGTTCACGCTCGGGTGTGGCGGATTGATGTGGGAGTGGTTCGTCTCTATCTCCTCGATACCAACATTGAAGGGAACTCTGAATACGACCACAACATTACAGACCGGTTGTATGGTGGGGATCTCGATATGCGGATTCACCAAGAAATGATGCTCGGGATTGGTGGTTTTCGCGCTCTAAAAGCCCTCGGTTATACCCCGACGGTTTTCCACCTCAATGAAGGGCACAGTGCCTTCTTGGTCTTAGAACGGATGCGCCGCTTAATTGAAGATAATGGCTTGAGCTTTGATGAAGCGAAGCAAATGGTGCAAGCGAGCCAGATGTTTACCACGCATACGCCGGTTTCTGCCGGGTTTGATATGTTTAACCCGGATCAAACCATGTATTATGTGGGGCATTATGCCGATATCTTCGGCTTATCCCGAGAAGAATTTTTAGCAATGGGACGGGAAAATACCGGTGATTTATCCTCTCCCTTCAGTATGGCAGCTCTGGCTCTGCGCACCAGTTCCTTCCTCAATGGTGTCAGTAAACTCCACGGCGAAGTCTCACGGGATATGTTTAAAGGGATGTGGAAAGGACTGCCGGTGCAAGAAGTTCCCATTACCTCGATTACCAACGGTGTCCATGCCCGCAGCGTCGTTACCAAATCAAAACAACAACTTTATGACCGCTACTTAGGTCCCAGTTGGTCGGAAAAAGGACCAGAAAACCCCCTCTGGGACAAAGTGAATTCGATCCCGGATGATGAATTATGGCGCAACCATGAACGGGCGCGCGCCGATATGGTGGTGATGGTTCGGGATTGGTTGGCGAAAAAATTACGTCAACGCGGTGCCAGCCAAGCGGAGTTAGATAAAGCAGCAGAAGCCCTTGATCCTGATGTGTTAACCATTGGGTTTGCCCGCCGTTTCGCGACTTACAAACGCGCTACCCTTTTCCTGCGGGATATTGAACGGATTAAGAAAATCATCATGGGCAACCCGGAACGCCGTTTGCAATTTGTGATTGCCGGGAAAGCTCACCCGAAAGATATGCCTGGGAAGGAATTGATTCGTGAACTGATTCATACCGCGCGAGAAGAGGGAATTGAAGAATATTTAGTCTTTGTCCCGGATTATGATACTCATGTGGCACGAGCCATGGTTTCTGGTTGTGACATTTGGCTCAATACCCCTCGCCGTCCTCGGGAAGCATCGGGGACCTCCGGCATGAAAGCAGCGATGAATGGACTACCTAACCTCAGTATTCCAGATGGCTGGTGGGATGAAGCAGATCATACGGCAACCGGTTGGGCCATTGGTCAAGGGGAAATTTACGAAGACCAAGAATACCAAGATGAAGTGGAAGCCAATGCCCTCTATGATCTCTTAGAACAAGAAATCATGCCCTTGTTCTATAACCGTGATGCCAATGGTGTGCCTCGGGGTTGGGTGCAGAAAATGAAAAATGCCATTCGCCTCAATACCCCACAGTTTAATACGGCGCGGATGCTTCGGGATTACAGTACCGAGGGCTATTTCCCTAGCAGCGATCGCTATTTTGCAATGACAGAGAACAATTATGCCAATGCCAAAGCAGTTGCTCAATGGAAAAAACAAGTCTTTGAACGCTGGTATGATATCCGCATTGAAAGCATCGATGTTTCTGAAGAAACAGATATCGTGGTCAATGAAACCGTTGAGGTAAAAGCCGTTTTAGACTTAGCCGGTTTGAAACCAGATGATGTCAGCGTAGAATTGTACTTGGGAAGCCTAAACAGTGCTGGCGAAATCATCAAAGGTACTCCCATACCAATGGAATATACGGGCGAGTCTTCTGCAGCAGGAACGATCTATAAAGGCTCTCTGGTTTATCACTCCAGTGGGTTACAAGGGTTATCCTTGCGAGTACTGCCCAAAAATCAGTACATGGCACATCCTCATGAGTTAGGTTTAATTCTTTGGGCTGATGATTATCAACAGTAATTGACAATCATCTCTTGGCATCTAATTCAAATCCTAAAAATCGGGAACTTGGGAAGTGGAAAGATCAAATTCCGACTCCCTCATCCCGATTCTTAATGATTGCTACTGGCATGAGAGACGAAATGTTTGCGGTACAGCTACTCTTGAGTACTCGCCATTTCCTCTCGTCCGCGCACATTTTCAATCGCAGATTTAACCGCATAAGAAGCAGCAATAATATCTTTTTCTTCTCCCCCTAAATATAATCGTCCAAAACTCCCGACAGCAGACACTTGTAAAATATTAATGTTCGCTGCTTTTTCCGCTTCATTGGCAGCGAGGGCAGCAAAGGCAGCAGGCTCGACCTCAAACACATATAAACTTTCTCCCTTGAGCAACATATGACCCCGCCGGGTGCGGTTTACCATTTGCGCTTGGTGAGCATCAATATTACGGATAATTTGACTAGAAACCACTCGCGGTTTTAAGCCATCTTGTTCGGATACGCCGAGGGCATCTAAAATGGCTGCACCCGCAATTTTGACATCTCCTTTTTGAGAAGAATGAATTTCTAATAATCCATACAGCCGTTCAACGACTTGCACGCCAGGACGAACATTGGTTGCTTTTAGGGCAACATCGGTAATACGGTTAATTTCAATACCGGGAGAAATTTCAATCCAGAGGGAGGTATCACCGGGTAAGGGTAAAAACCCTAATGATACAGTTCCCATATAGGCAGCGTGTTGTGCTTGTAAGCTATCTAAATAGACGTAACTCCGAAGGTCGATACCCAAAAGACGTTCTCCTGTGCCGGGTCAAAAAGTGCCATCATAACTTTATCAAATTATTTTATTTGAGCTGGGATATCAGTGGGGATACCAACGGTAAGGGAAAACTGTTGGGCATTGCGCGCAGCGATCGCGCGCTCAGGAAAAAGCATTCTCGTTTAAAGCCAAGGTTGAGCCAGAAGCGCGATCGCAACTCCTAAAATCACGCCGACAATCACTTGTAACGGGGTATGTCCGAGGAGTTCTTTCAATTTCTCCTCATTAAAATCCTTATGTTCTTGGAATAATTCATCGACAATTTGATTGAGCAACCGCGCTTGCTTTCCCGCTGCTTGCCGTACACCGGCAGCATCAAACATGACAATAATGGCAAACAACAGCGCGATCGCGAAATCGGTACTTTCCCAACCTTCGCGAATCCCCACTCCTGTCGCCAAAGATGCCACTAACGCCGAATGTGCACTGGGCATTCCTCCTGTGGTAAACAGCGATCGCGCATCAAACTTTCCCTCTCGGAAAAATTCGATCACAAGCTTTAATCCCTGTGCCACTAAGCAAGCAATCAAGGAAACCCAAAGCAGATGATTCTCAACAATAGTCGCAAAGTTCTCCATGATTAATTCTTGCGATTGGCAATTAACTGCGCGATCGCTTGTAAAGGAATACCAGCATCGCCATAGGAAGAAAGTTCTGCACACGCAGCTTGCGTCAATTCATCTGCTTTTGCTTTAGACGCCTCTAGCCCTAGCAATCGCGGATAAGTAGCTTTATCTGCTTCAACATCCTTACCGGCAGTTTTCCCCAGTTCTTCTTGCGTTGCTGTAATATCAAGAATATCGTCCACAATCTGGAAAGCTAAGCCAATGTCGTAAGCATAGCGAGATAATCGACGTAACTCTTCTTCACTCGCTCCCCCTAACATTGCCCCTGTCACCACACAGGCTTCTAATAATGCCCCAGTTTTATGGGTATGAATATAGTTCAGGGTTTCTAGGCTAATATCCGGATTCCCTTCTGATGCCAAGTCCACCACTTGACCTCCCACTAAACCCGTTGCACCCACCGCATGACCTAATTTGGCAATGACTTGTAAGATAGCTGAGGGATTGACCCCTTGGGTTTGCGCTGCAATATATTCAAACGCATAAGCCAGCAAGCCATCCCCCGCTAAAATTGCAATATCCTCACCAAACTTCTTATGATTCGTGAGTTGTCCCCGGCGATAATCATCATTATCCATTGCCGGTAAATCATCATGAATCAATGACATCGTATGAATCATTTCTAAGGCACAAGCAGTCGGCATCGCCATTTCAATGCTTCCCCCCACTAACTCGCAGGTGGCTAAGCATAAAATGGGGCGTAACCGTTTGCCACCGGCTAACAGTGAGTAGCGCATGGCTTCATAAATGACAGGGGGTTCACCAAGGGTTAAGGATTGATCCAATGCTTTTTCCACTACTGCTTTGCGCGCTTGGAGGTAGCTATCGAGATCGAAGGCTAGGGTTTGCTTACCAATCGATTGATTACTCATGCTCATGTTTTGGCTTTTGGTGAAGGATAGGTCTTGGGTTGAAACTCGATTTTATATTTTACGGGTGAAGAGGGGAGGATTTACAAAAAACGCTGTTCAAAACTCTTGACAGTATTCTCTAAAAGCATTGTCACCGTCATCGGTCCAATCCCGCCCGGAACCGGGGTAAGGTAACTGGCGACTGTTGCCACTTGCTCATGATCAACATCTCCAATCAAACGACTTTTTCCCGTTTCATCTTGAATCCGGTTAATCCCTACATCCACCACAATGGCACCCGGTTTGACCATATCAGCAGTAATCAACTTCGGTTGACCGACTGCTACACATAAAATATCAGCTTGTTGGGTTAAGGCTCGTAACTCATTAGGAGGAGTTTCCCCATGAGCAATCGTCACCGTGGCATCGGCCGCTAGTAGCATTAAGGCTAAGGGTTTGCCAACTAAGATACTGCGTCCAATCACCAATGCTTTTTTGCTGGGGATAGGGAGGTGATAGGTGTCTAATAAACGCATTACCCCAGCCGGCGTACAACTTTTCAATCCCGGTTCGCCCCTGACCAAACGTCCCAGATTGGTGGGATGTAAACCATCCACATCTTTTTCCGGGGCAATTTGGTAGAGGGCTTGAATTGCATCTAAATGTTGGGGAAGGGGAAGTTGTACTAAAATCCCATCGACTCGGGGATTTTTATTGAGTTCGATAATTCTCTCTTCCAACTCGGTTTGGGTGGTGGTACTGGGGAAATGTTCCCCAAAGGAGGTAATCCCCAATTTTTCACATGCCCGTTCTTTGTTGCGAACATAAACCCCACTGGCAGGATCATCTCCTACCATAATGACGGCTAAGCCAGGAGGACGTCCCACTTGAGCCTGAAGTTGTTCCACACGTTGCTTGAGTTCCCCTTGAATGCTTTGAGCAAGGGCTTTTCCGTCTAATCGCTGCGCCATTTGAGAGGTCATTGCAAAATTGTTCAAAATGGAGGACACTCTATGATAGTTTCTCAGATTTTGTGCCATTTGAAACAAGCGATCTTGTGAGGCTAGTGTTTTCTCGATTGATTTTTAAGGGTCTGTTATTAACGCTGGTTGGAGTAGCTGGATGTCAACCCCAGATAACACCCATTGTCAAATTAAACCGTCAAGCTCAAGTCAATTCAGTGGTTTATGTACAAGGAACGGTGCGCGATCGCGCCCCCTTACTCAATCAAACCGCTTACCAACTGGAAGATGAGACGGGAAAGATTTGGGTTATCACGAGCCATCCCGCACCTGAAAGTGGTCAAACTGTGATGATTCAAGCCAAAATAAAATCAAAATTAATTGTTCTCCACCAGCAAGGCGCTCAGGAACTTTATTTACAAGAAGTGCAACAGTTTCCATCATCCTTAAAATAATTTGGGTTGGTAACGCCTTTCATCACCATTTAAGTTTCAATTGTTAACTGTGTTGAGAACGCTACTCGCTCTGAGAAGATAATATGAATCAAATTCCCTGCCACCGCTTAAAACAATACTTTCGCTCGGCAACTCTCGCTGGAACCTTGATTAGTGTTTCCTGGTT
>CAZBPR010000161.1:0-6206 GCA_964493825.1 uncultured Dactylococcopsis sp. | reverse complement strand
CAAGGACACCATAGCTCCCATCATAACGTCCGCCCCGAGGAACGGTATCAATATGAGATCCGGTGGCTAAAGCCGGGGCATCGGTCATTTTACCGGGATAGCGACCAATAATATTACCAGCCGTATCCACCCGGAGGGTCATTCCGGCTTCTTGCATCCACTGTTTGACCTGTTCGCGAGCGCTAATATCTTCATCGCTGTAGGCAATGCGTCGAATCCCACCATCAGGAAGCGCACCAATGTGAGCCAGTTGGTCAATACTGCGTAAAAAACGATTTTGATTGATTTCTAAGTCTTGCTTTAATTCAGATTTCATTACGATAAAAAGGAAATAAAAATTCTGTTTTTATTGCGGCTTAACTGAGATTAATGGTATAAAAATAAGAGTGATTGTTTTTGTATTTTATTTGACAAAATATGAAGAAAGTTTTTATTTGTGGCTCCGCTTTGCGAGGACAACCGGATAACAAGAATTTGCGCGGTGCGAGGTTTATTAAAGAAACAAAAACAGCCCCTCAATATCGGCTCCATGCGGTAAAAAATGGCTGGCATCCTGGAATTTATGCGGTGGAAACAGGGGGGATTTCTATTCCGGGAGAATTGTATGAAATGAGCGATACAGATTACGAATATTTACTCTCACAAGAACCGCCGAAGATGTATCCAGAAACGGTGAAATTAGAAGGAGGAGAAAGCGCGATCGCGATGCTCTATCCTCGCCAACTCATTGAGGAAGAAAACTGGCCCGATATTTCTAAATTTGGTGGCTGGGTTGCCTACAAAAATGCAATGATTAGTCATTAGTCATTAGTCATTAGTCATTTGTTATTTATCTACTGGTCACTGGTAAAGGGATGCTTTTCTCGCCAGTGACGCGCAATATCTACCCGACGGCAAATCCAAACGCGATCGCGCTGCCCGATATAATCCAGAAAGCGCGCCAAAGCCGCAATGCGCCCCGGACGACCGACCAGGCGACAGTGTAACCCAATACTCATCATTTTCGGAGCAACTTCTCCCTCTAGATAGAGAGTGTCAAAGGCATCACGCAAATAGGTAAAAAATTGCTCACCGGAATTAAATCCTTGCGCGGTGGCAAAGCGCATATCATTGTTATCGAGGGTGTAGGGGATGACCAAATGGGGTTTTCCTCCTTCTACAACCCAATAGGGCAAATCATCCCCATAGCTATCCGCATCATAAAGAAAGCCCCCTTCTTCCACAACGAGACGGCGGGTGTGCGGGCTATTTCTTCCGGTGTACCAACCGAGAGGGCGACTGCCAGTAACTTGGGTATGAATCGCGATCGCGCGTTGTAAGTGTTCTCGTTCGGCTTCTTCTGTAAAATATTGATAATCAATCCAGCGATAACCGTGACTGGCAATTTCCCAAACCGCTTCTATCATTGCTTGCACTGCGTCAGGATTGCGTTCTAATGCCATCGCAACCCCATAAACTGTCACGGGAAGGTTATAGCGAGAAAAGAGGCGATGTAACCGCCAAAACCCCGCACGAGAGCCATATTCATAACAAGACTCCACATTCAGGTTGCGCATTCCCCTCAGAGGAACGGCACCAATCACTTCCGAGAGAAATGCCTCAGAGTGGGAGTCACCATGGAGGATACAATTTTCTCCCCCTTCTTCGTAGTTGATGACAAACTGCACCGCAATTCTGGCTTGATTGGGCCATTTCGGATCAGGAGGATTTGCGCCGTAGCCGATAAAATTTCTAGTATTGGTCATGGGTCATTAGTCATGAGTCATGAGTCATTGGTCATTAGTTATTGACTAGCTTGTCAATACTAAGGACAGAGTACGAAAAACTAATCACTGCAACAGTCCTGCAACTCGCTCTTTACTGGCTTCTAAATGCTCTCGAATGGCGGTTTGGGCTGCTTCCCCATCCCGAGATAATAGAGTTTCGTAGATTTTGCGATGTTCACTGCGGATTTCGAGGACATCGGGTTTTCTCTCCGTGGTTTGGACTCTTAGCAAGGTCATTTGGTCAAAAGAGCGCATCAATAACTCCAAAAGATGCCTATTTCTTGCACTTTGCGCGATCGCGCGATGAAAACTGTAGTCAATATCCAATAAAACCCCTCGCGTTACCTGAGACGAATCTTCCATTGCCAGTAACGTTTCGGCACGAATCACCCAAGCCCCAATTTTTTCCAGTTCGTCTGCGGTCGCATTTTGACAAGCCTCTCGCACCGCAAGCAATTCGAGAGCTAAACGACAATCATAAAGCTGTCGGGCATCTTCTGCCGATAACCTAGGCACAATTAATCCCCCCTTTTGATCGGTTGTTAATAAACTCTCCCGTTGCAGTTGTCGCAAGGATTCCCGAATCGGCGTGCGACTGACTTGTAATTTTTCTGCCAGTTGGGTTTCTACCAGGCGCTGACCAGGGGCAAATTCCCCTGTCAGAATTAGCTCACGAAGGGCTTGGTAAGCTTGTTGATAAAGGGAAGACGATCGCGCTAAACCCAGAGATGAAGACAAGATAATTTCTCCTTAAATAACGTCAATTTTGTCGATTTTGTCGCTGTGTAAATAGCCAAGACGACAGCACCCGCGTTAAAGTTGGCAAAATGAGATAAGTAATCAAACTGACTTGAATACAAACCACGAGAAAGTCCCGTAATAGCGTTGGTATAGGGAGTAACATCAACAAACGCTCCAATTGCGGGGCTAGTAATTGCGTTAACGTAAAAACAGTTACTGCGAGTAAGATTGCCATTTTATAGCGAGGAGGGCTAGTGGGTGTTTTCGGCGTAAACCATAAAGCCAAACCCCGATGTTGTTGCATTTGGCTTTCGCCAACACTGAGGGCTTCCACTTGTGCCAATAACTGCTTGCGGATCAATGAGTCTTGCCACTGTACAAGACTCGGGTAAGAATCAAAACGCAGAATAATCGCATATTCAGGTTTTTTAGGATTACTCGGACGCATCACCGTTATCCCTTGAAAACCAGGAAACTGACTAGCAGCATACCCAATTTTTTCCTGCCAAGCCTCAAATTCTGCCTCATATCCCACTTTGACCTGCCGTGAAATAATCGCGGTTACGGGTTCACTCATAGTGACGGCTTAGTCGTTGATTGCATTATCAATTGCCACAACGGATTCCTCAATACTGTGATTGGGACTTAATCTGTATACAGTATACAGTAAATTGCTACTTTTGATTTTGTTGCGGAGAAAAATTTGATTTCAAGATAAACCGGATTCCGCTGTTGAATAATGGTTGTTTTACCAAGAGACCGTATTAATGAATACAGTTTATTTGGCATTTAGTGTATACCGTATACAAAAATTGACTCCCTATGCTCCTGCTCAGGATTGGGTTGAGCATACTCTGCCGTTTATCTCAGAGGAATTTATCTATCCCATGCAGTCTTCAACCTCTACTCAAGGAAGCGTTAAAACGTCATCTTCTGTTCCGACTACAGAGCCATATGCCAGTAGTAGTGTGCAGTTACGGTCAGTTACTAAGCGCTATGATTCCTTTGTTGCAGTGGAAAATATTACCCTCGATATTCCCTCTGGATCATACTGTTGTTTGTTAGGACCCAGTGGTTGTGGAAAAACGACGACTTTGCGAATGTTAGCGGGACATGAAGCGGTGACAGCAGGGAAAATTTATCTCGGCGATCGCGATGTGACGACGCTTCCGCCAACGCAACGTAATACGGCAATGGTCTTTCAGAATTATGCCCTATTTCCCCATCAAACGGTTTGGGATAATGTGGGGTTTGGTTTGAAAATGCAGGGGATTCCCAAAGCGGAACGGACTCAGAAAATTGCGGAAATCCTCACTCTCGTAGGAATGGAAGCCTTCAGCGATCGTAAACCGCAACAACTCAGTGGCGGACAACAGCAACGGGTTGCTTTAGCCAGAGGTTTAGTCACGCGACCGCAAGTTTTATTGCTCGATGAACCCCTCAGTGCCTTAGATGAATCGTTGCGGGTAAAAACGCGAGGGGAACTACGAAAGCTACAAAAACAGTTTGGAATGACCTTTATTCAGGTGACACACGCCCAGGATGAAGCCTTCTCCCTGTCTGATGTCATTGTCGTGATGAATCATGGTCATGTGGATCAAGTGGGAACGCCAGAAGAGATTTATAATCATCCCGCTTCGCAGTTTGTCGCTGAGTTTGTTGGCGATAACAATATTTTTCAAGGGCGAGTGATTGATAGTATTCCTCATGGAGAGCGCGATCGCGTTCAACTTGACATTCCAGATGTGGGTCAAATGATCGCTGAGGGATATACTGTTGCCAATGGTCAAGACGCAGCCTGCTGTGTTCGCAGCGATCGCATCACCTTAGCCAACCCAGACACCATCCCCAGTTCTGATCAAAACAGTATTACCGCTCGTATTACTGCGATTGAATTTACCGGCTATATTATTCGCGTTTCTCTAATTCTCCCCAATGAAAAGGAACTGCTGTATAAAACCCATATCGAACACTGGCTGAGCCAATCTTATCAAGAAGGGCAAACGGTGCGTCTGAGTTGGTCAATTGAAGACTGTATTTTTCTTTCTCATTAGGTAGTCTCTTTTTGGGATCAAAAGAACCACCAAGACACAAAGTTCACAAAGATTTTACAGAGTTACAAAATAAGGAGTTAACATGGCTAAAATTAGTCGCCGTAAATTGATTCAAGGTGGACTCGCAACCGGAGCTTTTTTGGCAGCTAAAGGTTGTGGTACCACCA
Source organism: uncultured Dactylococcopsis sp. (assembly GCA_964493825.1). Taxonomy (GTDB): domain Bacteria; phylum Cyanobacteriota; class Cyanobacteriia; order Cyanobacteriales; family Rubidibacteraceae; genus Halothece. The sequence goes on along the minus strand of CAZBPR010000161.1, from coordinate 1,478 downwards.
CTTCCAATGAACCGAAAAGTCCTGAGTTTAATGCTAATAAAATTAAAGATGTAACGCTACGGTTTATCGGGACTGGCGTGGCTCAAGTTAATGAAATCAAACAAAAAGCCGAAGAAGACTTAGGCTTTACCATTGAAATGACGCCCCTGGGTACCGATGAGAATAATAAAAAAGCGATTACTCAGCCCAAGCAGTGGGATATTTTTGATGGGGAATATTTTAGTTTACCGTTAGTAGTTCCCTCAGGAAATTTACAACCCATTGATGTTAAAAAGATCAAAGATTTTGATAAGGTTGTTCCCATTTTCACCACCGGGAAACTCTATGAAAATGCTCCCGTTAATACCTCCCAAGGAACTGCCCCTCGGAAGGTAATGTTCCTAAAAGGATTTGACTCCACAGAATTTGCGGATTCTCCCACGGATTGGGCAACGTTAATGCCCTTTCAATATAATGCAGATACGTTAGGCTGGCGACCGGATTTAGTGGGAACAGAAGTCACCTCTTGGGCACAACTATTTGACGAAACATTTAAAGGAAAAACGGCTCTTTTAGATATTCCTTCCATCGGCATTATGGATGCCGCAATGGTCACAGAAGCAGCAGGAATGATGACCTTTGGCGATAAAGGGAATATGACCCGAGAAGAATTAGACCAAGTGACCAAAATATTAATTGATCAGAAACGACAAGGACAATTTCGAGCGTTTTGGAAAACCTTTGATGAGTCGGTGAACTTAATGGCTTCGGGAGAAGTCGTTTTACAGTCCATGTGGTCGCCGGCTGTAACCGCTGTGCAAGGGCGAGGAGTGAAATGTCAGTATGGTCCTTTAGCAGAAGGCTATCGCGGATGGGGCGGTGGTGTTGGCATTTCTCGCAACCTTTCTGGCATTCAATTAGATGCTGCTTATGAATATTTGAACTGGATGGCTGAAGGCTGGTTAGGGGCGTTTTTAGGACGACAGGGCTACTACAGTGCAACGCCAGAGAATGCGAAAAAATATATGGAAGATCACGAATGGGCGTACTGGTACGAAGGACAGCCAGCCCCGCAAGAAATTGTTGATCCCTTTGGTAAAACCATTGCTCAACAAGGAGATGTCCGCGATGGCGGGTCATTTGAGGAACGGATGGGCAATGTTGTGTGCTGGAATTCGGTCATGGATGAACAGCCTTATTTGGTGCAGAAATGGAATGAATTTATTGCTGCCTAAACGGGTCATGAACTCAGGAAAAACGGATGTATAAAACTTGGAATTTTCTTAAACCTTATTTATTAGCGACTCCGCAAACGCTCATCTTTTTGGGATTTTTAGTCATTCCACTTGCGCTCATTGTTGTGGTGAGTTTTTGGCAATTTAATGGCTACACCATGAGTCCTGCTTTTAGTTTTGAGAACTATCAAACGATTTTGACGAATAAGGTTTATTTAGATACCTATCTTAATACGATTAAATTTGTGGTTTTAGTTTGGTTCT
>CAZBPR010000160.1:0-6217 GCA_964493825.1 uncultured Dactylococcopsis sp. | reverse complement strand
ATTATGCTGAGTTTGAAGACTTTTACACCCGCCCTCGCAATACTTTAGAAGAATATTTAGAGTTACACACCTTAGTGGAAAGTGTCCAGACTCTCGAAACCTTACCCTATTTTATCTATCGGCTGATTCGGGGAGCATATGTGTTTGAAAACCTCGCTTATCTCGAATTACGCTATACCCCCTATTTACGAACCGATGAAAGCCTAGACTCTCACCAACGCATTACTCAGATGCGGGATATCGTGAAAATTGTCGGGGAAGCCAGCAAAGTCGGCGAATATCCGATGATTACTAGTCAGATTCTCTGTATGCACTCTCGGCTGTCTTATGAGGTGAATCGGGCGATCATCGATTTAGCCGCAGATCACCCGGAGTATGTTTGTGCAGTGGATTTAGCGGGGGGAGATGCTCTGTATGCCGAACGGTTGGATGAATTAAAAGGATTATATCACTATGCGCGATCGCGCGGTCTGAAAACAACCGGTCATGTCTTTGAAACCACTGATGGCTTATACCCCGATTTATTACCCTATTTAATGCGCATTGGTCATGGCATCCAAATCCCCCTCAAATACCCGGAACTCCTCCCAGAAGTGGCAGAACGGGGACAATGTTTAGAAGTGTGTCCCACGACCTATACCAAAACCGGAACCTTAGAGAATCTCTCCCAACTCAAAACCGTATTTGACCGTTGCTTTGAAGCGGGCGTCGATATTGCCATCTGCACGGATAATGCGGGCTTACACAATGTTCGGTTACCCTTTGAATACGAAAACTTGCTGACACTTGATGTCATTGATTTTGAGCAACTCCAAGCCTGTCAAGAAGCTGCCTTCCGCCATGCCTTTGCTTGGCCCTATAGCCAACCGCCCGCTTCGTTATTAACCGGATTATTACAGGGGGGTTATGATCACCAGCTGTAATCAAGAAAAGGGTCAATAATTGGCTAGAAATAAATCCCGGAGAGGGGACAAAGCGGTGACCATAATGGCATTATTGCTTCTTGTGATTCCCTATGGTGCCATTAAACATTAAGCCTCATTAAAATGCCGATTGTTTGGTTATTTGCCCAAGATAAAATTGTTTCGACTCCCCATGAAGAAGCGGTTACGGAATTAGTTACCAGTTTAATTATTCTCTTACTGGTTGCCACGGCGGTTGCCCTAGTGACGCGCCGATTGCGGATTCCTTATGTGACCGGCTTAGTGCTAGCCGGCTTAGCGATTACCAAAGAATGGTTGCCGGGAGAAATTGGGATTGAACCCGCTTTAGTGTTGAATTTATTTCTTCCCATCTTAATTTTTGAATCTGCCCTGAACACAGATATTAGTCGGCTGCGCAGTACTTTTAAACCAATCGCGCTGTTAGCTGGTCCCGGCTTAATTCTAGCGGCTGGAATCACTGCCTACTTACTGAAAATTACACTGGATTTAAATCTGAATTCCGCTCTCTTTGCAGGGGCAATTCTCGCGATTACTGACACCGTTTCTGTCATTGCTGCGTTTAAAGAAGTGTCGGTTCCCAGTCGTCTCTCGACCATCGTTGAAGGGGAAAGTTTATTTAATGATGGGGTGGCATTAGTCATTCTGAGTGTCATCAGCGAGGTTTATCTCCAAGGCAGTTTTTCCCCCTTAGGCGCGTTTCAACAACTCTTTTTAGCGATTGTCGGGGGAACCGTGGTGGGGTTAGGACTCGGTTATCTTTGCTTGGGCTTATTTCGACAACTGGATGATGCCTTAAGTAGTCTCTTACTCACCGTTGCTGTTTCACTGGGAACGTTTCAAGTGGCGCAACTGTTAGGAGTTTCTGGTGCCGTCGCCGTTGTCATTGCTGGATTAGTGGTGGGAAATATTGGTTTAGCGCGAGAAGTTTCTGCTTCGACTAAGGTCACGTTATTAAGTTTCTGGGAATATGCCGGCTTTGGGGTGAATACCTTTATTTTTCTCCTCATTGGCATTGAAGTCGATTTCACAGTTTTATTGCAGACGTTACCTTTAGTCATTTTGACCATCTTGATTTACCAAGCCGGACGTGCGCTATCCGTCTATCCCTTATTAAACTTAGTCCGGTTCTTTGACCGCCCTCTTCCCTTTAAATGGCAGCACATTCTCTTTCTAGGAAATGTCAAAGGGTCGCTTTCTATGGCGCTGGCACTGAGTTTACCTACTAATTTACCGGGGCGCAATCAGATTGTCACGCTTGTCTTTGCGACTGTTTTAGTCTCTTTAGTTGCTCAGGGACTGAGTTTACCTTGGTTTGTCCGACGCTTAAACATTAGCCCTTCTTCTGCGGTTTCTCAAGAGATCGAATCATTACAATTAAGTTTAATCACTTCTAAAGCAGCCCAAGAGGAGTTAGACAGTTTGCATCAAACGGGAATCTTACCGAAAGCGGTTTATGAAGAATTGCGAGCGAGTTATCAAGCCCGAATTGCTACTTCTGAACGCAATTTAAGAGATTTATACAATCGACCCAGCGACGAAGCAGAAAACCATGATCACCACAACTTACTCAAAATTCGTCGTCAGTTACTCTTGGCAGAAAAAGGGGCAATTAATGATGCCCTTCGCAAAGGAATTCTCTCGGAAGATTTAGCGCGAGGTTATATGCAACGGCTTAACCGGAAACTTCTACAGTTGGTAGATGACTAGCACTTAAACCCAAGAATTTAATTACCTGACGTAAACAATTGGGTTTAGTCACCACAAGAATCGTGGAACCTGCTTTTAATACAGTATTGCCATTGGGAATAATCAAATCTGCATGAGGATGCGCTTGATAACCAATAATTAACGACCCTTTGGGAAAATTCGGACTACGGGCGACTTCTGCTACGGTCAAGCCGGGAATGTTGCATTGTTGTTGAATCGGTAGCTTTAAAACTTCTACTTGTCCTTGTTCAAAGTGCATCATTGCTTCCACTTCTGGATACTCGATCGCGTTGGCAATACGAGTAATCGCTAGATCAATCGTGCTGATAACATGACTTGCCCCAGCAATGCGATAAGGTTGCGTAAAGTCGCGATCATTTAAACGCACGACAATCTGGGAAACGCCATAATGTTTAGAAAGGGTGACTAAGGCTAAGTTGAGAGCATCACTACTTAAGGTCCCCACAACTGTGTTCGCTTTGCGAATTCCAGCTTCTAACAAAACGGTTGTGGAAACGGCACTGCCTTCAAATGCCATCACTCCAATTTTTTCCCGTGCATATTGACAGGCAATGGAATCCGTATCAATTACGGCAACTGTATGTCCTAAATCGAGCAATCGTTGGGCTAACCGTAGCCCCATCATTCCTGCACCACCGATGACAACATACATAAGATTAATTACCACTGATTGGATTCCCCTAACCAAAAGGCTAGCGGATCAGCCGTGGGCTGACAAGGTGGCCAATTGCGCAATTCTGATTCTGAGAGTCCGCTAGGAGGGGGTGGCGTTAAGCCCAAGCCTAAACAGAGATGAGTGAGGATTTCGAGGAAGGCTTTATGATGTCCGGCGATGCCCACTTGGGCATGGGCATATTCATGGGCGATCGCGCACAGCCAGTCCTCTCGCACAATCCGCCCCACATCAATCAAAATCGTGATCGGATCAGTCTTTAAGTTACACAAAGCGTCAATATTCAGATGTTGAGCAAAGGGAGTCGCGAAGATTTGTACGGCTAACCGTTGGTGGGGGTGGAAACAGTGTTGACACAATGCCAAATGTGTTTCGAGTTCTTGGTTGATCCCTCGAATCTGCAGCGCGATCGTGCGATAAATTTGTTGTTCCCACGGCTGAGATAGCCTTAACTCCACCAAACTAGCATCTAACGCCAAGCGTTGCATCTTCGCTAAGTAAGTGCTTCCCTGATCAGATACTGAAGATTGAATAGATGATTTAAAGTCGGTCACCGTCTGCAACTACCATCCCCAAAGGGATTGAACTGAGGTTTCACTGGGTTTTGGGGTTGCACTTTCGGACTCATCAACGCGAATTTCGGCACAGAAGGTCGCCGTACTCAACCCACCAAAGCGTTTGACGGTACTGGTGCGTAACCGCAAATCGGGATGGGGAAACCAAAAGCGCTCATTAATGCTCATGGTGTCATATTCGGTTACTAATACCAAGGCTTCTTCGTGATCGATATGATATTCACCAATCACAGGTACCACTTCAGCATAACCTCTTTCCCGCAGTAATTTTCCTTGTTGAGGATTTTCAGCGTCAGGAACCAGAGAAAAAACACTGGTTCCGGAATGATCTTCTCCTTCTTTATCCCATTCCATTGCACCATCCCAACTGACGTGAGCACCACCAACTGCCGTACTCGGATCAATCTCGTGCATTTGACAAATTTCTGTAATGCGACCGTCGTCTGCTGTCAGGGCTTCTACTTTAATATCAGAACCGCCGGTTTCAGCGCGACGAAAGGGAAGATGGTGAGTGGTGCGCAAAGAGCGCCATTGACCGGCACTTTGTTGGAAAAATTGCAGTCCATCCATTCGCTGATTTGACTCCTTATCTACTTACTGAATACTACGAGAACGCCAACGATTAACTTGTTTCTCTCCGATACTAGCGAAACTTTGTAGGGCTTGGACTTGTGCTTGCAGTTCGGCAATTTGTTGATCCTTAGCTGCTATCTTAGTTTGGGATTGATTTCCTTGAGTATTGAGTTGAGAGTGCAGTTCATTCAGACGATGATTTAATTCGTGGATTTCTTGACGTTGGCGCGATCGCGCTGCTTCTAATTCACTAATATAAATTGACTGTTGTTGGCTTTGCAAAGCAATAGTTTGATAATTTTGCTCAAGGTTTTCTTGTTGCGTCAGTTCTTTTTTCAACCTCGTAATTTGCGCATTTTGATCCGCAATTTGTTCCTCCAAAGCCCGGAGTTGTTCAGCCGATCCGCCTTCCTGATTGCTCGTTTTTTCTCCGGAAACGATTTTCACAGTTGGGGACTGGCTTGCACTGTCATGAGGGGTTACAGACACTGTTTTTTCCGGAGTATCACTCAACACTGCAATTTTCCCCTTGACAATCTGCTCAACGAGTTCGGAAGGAGTCATCCCGATTTGACTCGCCATCGCTACTAATCCTTGTTGACTAGCAGCACTCAAAGTAATTTCAGCGTTGCTATTACTGCTTTTGACTTGTGCGAATCCTTTGCCTGCTTTAGTTCGTTTCGTTTTTGCCATGTTTAGTTTACACACTCACGTAATCAACCAGTATAGTATTGCTGTAACGAATTGCACGGCGAGAAAGGAAGTTGTTTTAAGATTTTGTTAAGAAAAATAAGATAAGTTTAATGAATGGTCACTAACAGTGATTTGCAAGTATTGTTTTTCTACCTCAAATCACTTGTTAGCGGAACAAAGTTTCCTAGTCAACGGGTTTAACCCACTGCAGAATTTGATCGATTTTTTGTGCCAACTCTCGGTTATCTTGAGTTAACTGCTCAATTTTCGCCTGCAGATGGAGATGATTAGCAGTCGGTTCACTGGGCAGTGGCTGACGCTTCTGACCAAAGCCCATCAAAGCAGGACGCTCCACATAAGTGACCCGATGGAGAACCCGCCAAGTTTTGTTCGGCTTGTTGAGATCAATTTGACGCAGGGCGCGAGCTTCTTCGTCATTACTGGCCAGCCATTCTGGATCGACCACATAATTGAAGAAGTCATGGAAGTGCTGAGTATTGCCTTCGAGATAAAAGCTCATAAAGCGGTAGCGATCAACTTTTTCTCCCGGTAAGAGAGGATGGTCATCGTGGTTAGTAATGCCCCGACTTTCTACTCCACTTAACGGGACTTAAACAATAACATGAAACTAAGTGTGGTAAATTACTTATATATCAACTATTCTACGTTACTAACTAGCCGATGAAAGAAACCACTCCGTCCGCGATGCCTCCCTGCTTTGACAGATGGTGTTGTCGATGATCCTGAGTTCAAGAAAAAACCGGAACTTGCCATTGAGTTAATTGACCGCAGTTTAGAGAGAGGATATCGACCGGGAATTATTTTGATTGATTCAGGATACGGCAATAACGGAACTTTCTTATCTCAATTAGAACAAAGAAACCTAAAGTATTTAGGGGGAATGGCGAAAAATCGGAACGTAACCATTGAAAGAAATGACAACTTAAAGGAAACCTTGCGGGTTGATGAATTAGCTCAAGCCCTTGTTCCAGAAGACTTTCGTGAAGTCAAATTGGCAACAGAAAAACCAA
>CAZBPR010000159.1:0-6302 GCA_964493825.1 uncultured Dactylococcopsis sp. | reverse complement strand
CGGAAAAGTACGTGGGATCCGGGAAATGGCAGAAGCCATTCGTCGGATTTTAGTGGTTCGAGAAGCTGATAAAACCACAATTCCCATTACAGAAGCACCGCAAGTTGAGGAAGGCGATTTAGTGGTCGCCAATCATCCCCTTGCTGGAGATGTGGTTGCGACAGAATCAGGGAAAGTCATCGCCGTTCAAGATGATGCGATTATCTTACGGAATGCTCGTCCCTATCGCGTTTCTAATGGCGCGGTTCTCCATGTGGAAAATGGTAGCCTTGTCCAACGCGGCGATAACCTAGTTCTTTTGATTTACGAACGCTCGAAAACCGGGGATATCGTACAAGGGCTACCGCGGATTGAGGAACTTCTAGAAGCACGGAAGCCTCGCGAAGCCTGTGTTTTAGCGCGTCGGGCTGGTACGGCACAAGTGGAATACAAAGACGACGAAACCGTTGATGTGAAAATCATTGAAGCGGATGGCGTGATTAGCGATTATCCCATTAGTACGGGACAAAGTATGCTTGTTACTGACGGACAATGGGTCGATGTCGGTACACCGCTGACAGATGGTCCCGCTAATCCCCATGAAATTCTAGAAGTCTTCTTTGATTACTACCTTGAAGAACAAGGAATGTACGAAGCAGCCCTGCTGAGTTTGCAAAAAGTCCAACAGTTCCTCGTTGATGAAGTGCAAGGGGTTTATCAGTCGCAAGGCATTGATATTTCCGATAAGCATATTGAAGTAATTGTCCGCCAGATGACATCAAAGGTGAAAGTCGAAGATGGCGGCGATACGATTCGCTTACCGGGAGAACTTGCCGAGTTACGAGATGTCCACAAAGACAATGAAACCATGTATATCATTGGCGGTGCCCCTGTGGAATACAAGCCGAACCTATTAGGCATCACGAAAGCCTCCTTGAATACAGATAGCTTCATTAGTGCTGCCAGTTTCCAAGAAACCACGCGTGTCTTAACGGAAGCAGCAATTGAAGGCAAATCGGATTGGCTACGAGGCTTGAAGGAAAATGTGATTATCGGACGCTTGATTCCGGCTGGAACTGGCTTTAGTGTCCATGAGGAATCCTTTGGGCGCTCTGTTCTTGATGAAGAGCCTAATCCTGCTCAAAATAGCATTTATCCACTACCGCCTGATATTGCTGAAATTCAAAGTAATGGAGATCTCGTTGATGACCAGACTGCGCGGAACTATAAGCTTTCCGATGATGAATTTTCTGATGTCGTTGATGATGAAGCATAAGTTTTCTTGGTACAGCAATTGATCGCTTAAGAAAACGAGTCAGCCTACTGCCCGGGCAGTAGGCTATTTATTTAATCGCTGTCGGAACTGAAAAAAAACGCAAGGCATATTTTTTGATTAACTCTTGCATTGATACCGTTGATAAGGGATGCCAATCCGATAATAACGATCGCGATCGCGCTGACAAGTTTGAGTCTGATTGAAACGAAATTTCTCTGGAAAATCAACTCGCTTTAAGCCCGTTCCCAACACCCATACTTGAGTAACATTTAATGGTAATTGATTCATTTTTTCCCAGATTTGCTCATAGCCATTACGACGATCCAAAAAGATGAATTGACTCGTTGATAAAGGATCTCGAATTCGATTTAAGGCGAGACCATAGCTTAAACCAATCGCTAAATCCATTTCATCTTGATAGCCCATAACAATTAACATTGGTTCTGGAGACTGATTCAAACGTTGGGCAGTCAGCCCCGGAAAATAGGGTTTAAGAAAAAAGAGATTCCCAACGACAAATAGACAACTGGCTAATCCGATCATGCCAATCATACTGAATCGTTTCCAAGACAAATGAGAACGGATTGGCTCATTGCGTGCGATTAAACTTGCTCCAACGAGTGAGCAAAGGGCAGGATAGTAAACATAATTGTAGCGAGGCGCGATCGCGATATTTTTTTCTAAACCGTAGATGATTACTAAAAATTGTAGGAACACAAAAATAATATATAAAGATAAAGCAAGAGTGACTTTTTGGGTTGCTTTATTTTGTAATAATTTTCGATAACCGATACTCACTTGATAAATCAGCCAACCACTAAAACTCAACATGATTACAGCAGAAATCAATTGCACAAAAATCGGTTGATTTTCCACCGGAAACGTAACAAACATAATGATCAAGCCGAGAAGTAATTGGTAAATCGGAGCGAACCAATCAAAACTGGGTAACCAATCTGTCTGCGGACTGAAAAAATGAGTCATTAGGGTCGGTAGCCAAGGTAAATAACTTAAAATCACGCCTCCAGTAACACCAAAAAGTAGCAATAAACGCCGTGGAAATTGCCAAATAAAGAAGAAAAAGAGAACCATCACTTGGGCGATAAAAGAGAGAAAGAAAAAATAGTGAGTGTAAGCCCCTAAACTATTGACAACTCCCCAGAGTAACCAATAAAACCAAGTGTAGCGAGCAGACTTTAAAATTTGCACTAATGCCAAAAGTGCAATAGTAAGAAAAACTAACAGTAACGTATATTGTCTTGCTTCTTGAGATAAATAGACAGCAAAGGGAGAAAGAGTCATCATTGCTGCTCCCATTAAACCCGCCTTTTTAGAAAAAGCCTGTCGATTGAGATAATATAATAATAAAATAGTAAGAATCCCGAAAAACGCGGGTAAAAGGCGTAATTGAATGGCTAAAAAGTCTTCAAGTATCTCCACTCTTTTTATGATCCCTAACCATTGATGCAGGGCGCAAAAAAAAAGTGGTGGATGTGTCGATTGTTCCGCTAAAAAATGGGCAATTTGCGAGCAACTTTGAGCTTGATAAGTAAAAAAAATAGGAATACTTTCGATTGAAAAAACTGTTTCTCTCGGAATGACTGAATACCCCTGCCCGAAAGTAAACAAAGCCGTAATAATTTCGTCTAACCAGAGTGGCTTACTCCCAAGGTTCATCAACCTGAAAAGACTGCCCAAGAGAAGGATGAGGATTAAAGTCAGGTGAGTTTTACGGATCATCCTCAAGGATAAATAAATAGTGAATGTTATGCTTGCAGTAGAAAGACCATACTTCCAGTAAAGTACTGTCCTTAGGAAATACAAATCCTAAAGATATATTCTCATAAACAGTTAACTGCATCCAAGAATGAACCCAGACCAAAAACAAACTTTTTTCCATCTTCCTGTTTTGCCTGAAACGGTGATCCAAGGATTAGCAATTAAAGAAAATGGACATTATTTGGATGCAACCGTTGGGGGAGGAGGACACAGTGAGCTGATCTTGAAAGCAGCAGAGAACGTTAAAGTGACTGCGTTGGATCAAGATGAGAGCGCGATCGCGGCAGCAAAAGACAGATTAGCATTCGCCCCTCACTCTGCCGTTGAATTTTACCACGTTAACTTTGCCGATTATGATCCCAAAGGACAACAATTTGATGGCATTCTTGCCGATTTAGGCGTGAGTTCAACTCAACTTGATACTGCGACAAGGGGGTTTAGTTTCCAAAAAGAAGGCAATTTAGATATGCGGATGAATTCTCATCAATCTCTAACAGCTGCTGAAATTATTAATCATTGGAATGAAACTACTTTAGCGGATATTTTTTATCATTATGGCGAAGAAAGATATTCCCGGAAAATTGCCCGTAGACTGTTACAAAAAAGACCCTTTTACACGACAACGGAACTGGCAAACGCGATCGCGCTTTGTTTTCCACCTCAGAAAAGATATGGCAGAATTCACCCAGCCACTCGTGTTTTTCAAGCCCTCCGCATCGCCGTTAATAATGAACTGGACAACCTAAAAACCTTCTTAGAAATTGCTCCCAACTGGCTGAAACCCGGCGCTAACATTGCCATGATTAGCTTTCATAGTTTAGAAGATCGCATCGTCAAACACAGCTTTCGGGAACACCCTGAACTGCAAGTGGTCACTAAAAAACCGATGATCGCTAGCGCAGAAGAAACTCGCCAAAATTCCCGTGCTCGTTCTGCTAAACTCAGAATTGCTCAGAAAATTTATCCCTCTTCCCGCTAATTGTTAAACTTTCCTTAAACGAAAAGTTCTCAAACTAAAAACAGTCTGTGCTAACATCTGGAGTAATATTAAATTAGATTTAGATTTTGAGCCCATGAGCAAGGTTTTGGTGCTAAACGCCTCCTACGAACCGCTCAACCTCACCAGTTGGCGACGAGCGGTGGTTTTGTTGCTCAAAGGGAAAGCTGAACAACTGGAATATAACGGTAAACTGATTTATACTGGCTTCCCCTTACCCACAGTGATTCGTTTGCGTTACTATGTCCGCGTTCCCTATAAAGAAATCCCTTTAACCCGCCGGAATATTTTAGAACGTGATAGTAATCGTTGCCAATACTGTGGCTATAAAGGCGATCAACTCACCTTAGATCACGTTATACCTCGCTCTCGCGGCGGTGGCGACACTTGGGAAAACATTGTTGCCGCTTGTGTTCGCTGTAACGTCAAAAAAGGGAGTCGCACCCCGAGAGAAGCAGAAATGCCTCTCTCTCGTCCACCCCGCCGTCCCTATAGCAGTCTTCACTTTGAGTTGGCTCGTCATATTCAGGGTAATCGCAATCAGGAATGGCGGAAATATGTAATTGGGATTCAGTAGCCTCCTCACTTAACCTTGCGCCAAGGCAAAGTAACATAAAAACCAGAAGCAAATCAAGAAAATCGACTAACGGTTTATATCAAGGCTCCTACAGGACGCTGCATACGCCGTTATTGAGCTAACTTGTGACCAAAGATGACTTGTCTTTTCCCTAAAAGGCAAGTCACAATTAGGAAACACCCAAATATCGACCAGCACCTCTAACCCTGATGGGTTGCCTTCGATAACATAGCGGTTGAATCTAATATTCTGGTTAAACAATGTCATCTAACCTGATTTCTGATCCCAATTCTCGATATTCTCAAGCTAATGGCAATTCGGTTGAAGCAGAAGAAATGCCAGAGGTCAACCACACCTCCCCCTCCAATCATCCAGAAGGAGATCAGCGATATAACCAGACTGATATCTCCTTAAACCAGATTATTGAGGCTTTCAAGGAAACCTTAGAGCGTCATCGAGGGGAAAGACAACTGGTTATTATTCAGGACTTTCCCGATCCTGATGCGCTTTCGAGTGCTTGGGCTTATCAACTCATTGCCCAACAATATGAGATTCAGTGTGATATTGTTTATGCCGGAATTTTATCTCATCAGGAAAATATTGCTTTAGTCAAATTAACCGGGCTTCCAGCAAAGCGATGGGGTATTCAAACCCTTAAAGAAAGAGATTTATCCGTGTATCAAGGCTGTGTTTTGATTGATACCCAAGGGACAACGAGTCAGTTAATGCCCTTAGTTCGCGAACAAGAACTCCCTGTGACAGTGATTATCGACCATCACAGCGATCAAGGAGAAGCCAATGGGGAATTTGTGGATTTGCGAAATCAAACCCGAGCCACAGCCACTATTCTCACCCAGTATATTCAAGCCGGCTTATTAAATTTCAACACGAGTAATAGTAAGCACGTCAAATGCGCAACAGCACTGATGCATGGCTTACGTTCTGATACGAATCGTTTGATGCAAGCCCAAGAAGAAGATTTTTTAGCTGCTGCTTATCTCAGCCGGTTTTATGATGTACAGCTATTAAACGCCGTTCTGCAAACCTCTCGTTCCAAGCGAGTCATGGATGTGATTGAACGGTCGCTACGCAATCGTCTGGTGCAAAATAATTTCTCGATCGCGGGAGTGGGTTATTTACGCTATGATGACCGCGATGCTATTCCCCAAGCAGCGGACTTCCTGGTTACAGAAGAAAATGTGCATACGGCAGTTGTCTATGGTATCGTTCACAATGAACACGAAGAGTTAGAAGTGGTCATTGGTTCTTTACGCACCAGTAAGCTGACTCTCGATCCCGATGAATTTATCAAAGAAGCATTTGGTCAAGATACACAAGGACGCTACTTTGGTGGTGGACGCTATATGGCAGGTGGTTTTGAAGTGCCGTTAGGATTTTTATACGGGTTTAATGAACATTCCGACTATGCGAAGTTGAAATGGGAAGTGTTTGATACCCAAATTAAACAGAAACTCCTCCGCTTAGTGAATCCTGATGACAGTGTGATTAATACCGATTAAATTATGTCCAAAGTCGTTTATTTAATTCGCCACGGAATCGCTGTGGATCGCGCCCCCTCTCAACCGGATGAAACGCGCGCTTTAACCGCAGAAGGACAAAAGAAAACCAAAAAAGTTGCCCAACAAATGCAAGCAGTGGGCGTGACGTTCGACCTCATTTTAACCAGTCCCCTA
>CAZBPR010000158.1:5890-6305 GCA_964493825.1 uncultured Dactylococcopsis sp. | reverse complement strand
TTGTCCAGCAACAAGCTCGCATGACCGAGTTTGCTGGCTGGGAAATGCCCGTTCAGTTTTCCGGGTTAAAGCCAGAGCACACCGCGGTTCGTGAAGCCGTCGGAATGTTTGATATTTCCCACATGGGTCGGTTTTTACTCTCAGGGGAAAACCTCAGAGAACAACTCCAATTTCTGGTTCCCTCTGATCTGTCTCGGTTAAGGGCTGGCGAATCCCAATACACTGTCTTACTTAATCCTCAAGGCGGGATTATTGACGACTTTATCTTTTATGACCAAGGCAGCGATCGCGCCCTTGCCATTGTCAATGCCGCAACCAAGGAAAAAGATAAAACCTGGCTGCTTGAACAACTCAAGGATACTTCGGTGCAACTGAATGATATCTCTCAAGAGCAGATTCTACTGGCGGTACAGGG
>CAZBPR010000158.1:1537-5880 GCA_964493825.1 uncultured Dactylococcopsis sp. | reverse complement strand
AAAGCACTTGCTACTCTTGATCCCCTAGTCAAAGGAGAGATTACCTCCCTCAAAGCCTTTGGTCACACAGAAGTGTCAATTTTTGGAGAAACGGCATTTGTGTCTCGCACCGGCTATACCGGTGAAGATGGGGTAGAAATGATGCTTCCCATTGCTGCTGGGCGCAAACTATGGCAAACCTTAGTGGAAAAAGGCGTTACCCCTTGTGGTTTAGGCGCACGGGATACCTTACGATTAGAAGCAGCGTTATCCCTCTATAGTCAAGACATTGATGACACCACCACTCCTTTAGAAGCCGGACTAGGTTGGTTAGTTCATCTGGGGAGTAAAGGGGAGTTTATGGGGCGAGAGGTTCTCGCCAAGCAAAAAGCGGAAGGAGTTAACCGACGCTTAGTGGGGCTAGAAATGCAAGGACGAGGCATTGCTCGCCATGATTATCCGATTTTATGTGAAGGGAAGGAAGTGGGAATCGTCACCAGTGGTACCTTGTCACCGACGCTCGGTAAAGCCATTGCTCTCGGTTATGTCCCGAAATCTCTCGCCCAAGTCGGACAAGCTTTAGAAGTAGCCATTCGCGGCAAAAAATACCCTGCCCAAGTCGTGAAAAAACCGTTCTATCGGACGAATAATCCCCCACCGAAGGGATAACTTAAAATCCTGCTCTCTCTGCCGAAGAGAGGGCGAGAAACTGGTGCAACACAGAGATTTGTGCCGGATCAGGATGGGCATTTAAGTGTCTGTCCTGAACGTGCGCGATCGCGTCAGCTACGGAAATTCCTTTGATCGTAGCAATATAGGCAGCGCAAACCGAAGGAGAACGCCCCACTCCTGCCAAACAGTGAACATAAGTCACATGATTCCTTTGTTGCCAGCGGAGTAAAATCGCACAGGCTTCTTGAAAATGTTGAACGTCTGGAACCCCTCCCTTGGCCCCATCCGGAATCGGTACATTTTTCCAAACAAACCGATTATGAATGGCTTGTGGGATTTTCACTTCTTTGGGCGTGGTTAAAGAGAGGACAGAGGTGATTCCAATCCGACTGAGGTAAGCAATGGCATAATCGGATTGTGGCAGTGAGCCAACAGCGAGATGATTGGGAATAATCCAAGAAAACCAGTTAGACATCAGGATTGGTTGAGGGGTTAATCACATTGCTCTTCAGGATAGCAAGAAAAACAGGTTAAGTTCATGCTCATCCCAATACTGCCTGACCTTCATGAGAGAGTATTGAGCATTTTTAGGAATGTTACTTCCCAAACCAAACGGGGTTGGACATAGCTTAAAAGTAATTTGCGACTTGTTTCTAATTGCGCTAGGGCAGAACGGATGTTGAGGGGAATTTCACTCTTGAGAGCATGATCCCAACACCATTGTTGAAGATACGTGACGAGCCAGAGTTGAGTGTTGAAATCAAGGGTTTGCACGATCTCTTTCGCCAATGTTAACGCGAGTTCGATCTTGTCTAAAGAAGCATTTTCCGGGTTGGTGATCAAGGCTTCCAGTGGTTCGAGAAGGGTTGGGGGAATCCTGTTTAAGTGATCTGTTGCGATCATGGCTTCTCCTGGACTTCCTTGCGCGATCGCGAGAATAGCCTCTCTTTCAACAATTTCAGGATGATTATTTTGGACTAACACTTGTTTGAGTTCCGCTGTCGCCAGACGAGAAAACGGAATGCGTTGACAACGGGAAACTAAAGTGGGCAATAAGGCATCTGCACTCGGGGCAATTAAGATCACGGTGGCTGGTCCCGGTTCCTCTAAAGTTTTTAATAAAGCATTAGCTGCAGCTTCTGGCATGGTTTGTGCTTCATTAATGATCACAACTGCGCGGGAGGCTTCGAGAGGCGGACAGGACAAAAATTGAGCAATTTCGCGAATTTGTTCGATGCGGATTTGCGGTGGGGCTTTCCGTTTTAATCCTTCTGCTTCCGCCTGGGCTTCGGTGAGAAGTTTCCCTTGTTGGAGATAAGTCGGTTCAACCAAGAGTAAATCAGGGTGATTTTGCTGGTTGACTTTACGGCGAACTAAAGATTCTGCTTGTTTTCCCGTTAGGATTAACGTGCTAAACTCAAGAGCAGCTAAATAGCGTCCCACCCCTTCAGGACCGCTAAATAAATACGCTGGGGCAATCCGTTGACAGGAAATCGCACGGGTTAATAATTCCACTGCTTGCTCTTGGCCAATTAAGTGAGAAAATGTCATGAGAGTGAACAGTGATCGGTTCGATGTTTTGAATGTATCGGAAGCAGAACATTTTCACAACTGGCGTCGCAAGGGTAACGACTCCTTGCAGGAGCAATTGCTGATGAGATTGACTGTAAAGAAATGGATGTTATTCAGACTAAAATTCCAGAGGTTTTAATCATCAAACCGCAAGTATTTGGTGATGACCGCGGCTTTTTTTTGGAAAGTTTTAATCAAAAGAAGTTTCAAGAAAAAACTAGAATTAATACCAAATTTGTCCAAGATAATCACTCCCGTTCTCAACAAAATGTCTTGCGAGGACTCCATTATCAAATTAAGCAACCGCAAGGGAAATTAGTACGAGTAATTATCGGTGAGATTTTAGATGTTGCAGTTGATATTCGTCGCCACTCTCCTACTTTTGGGCAATGGGTGAGTTGCCGTTTAAGTGCTAGTAATAAACAACAATTATGGGTTCCAATTGGGTTTGCCCATGGCTTTTATGTCTTATCTGAATTTGCTGAAGTTTTATATAAAACCACTGATTACTATGCGCCAGAACAGGAAAGATGTATTATTTGGAATGATCCCGAGCTGAAAATTAATTGGGAAAATCCCACAGAACCCATTTTGTCCGCGAAAGACCAAGCTGGACAATACTTAAAAGAGGCAGACCTCTATGACTAAAATTCTCTTAACTGGAAAAAACGGGCAATTGGGTCAAGAGTTGGAACTCTTACTCACTCAAATTGGCGAAGTAATTGCTTTGGGAAAAGAAGAACTCGACTTAAGCAACGGCAACCAAATTCGAGACTGTATTGATCATTATCAACCGGATTTAATTGTGAATTCGGGGGCTTATACCGCTGTTGATCAAGCAGAAACCGAATCAGAAATGGCTTATGCCATTAACGCTGATGCACCGGCAATCTTAGCAGAAAGTGCAGAAAAAATTGGCGCCAGGCTTCTCCATATTTCTACAGATTATGTCTTTGACGGTCAAAAACATAAACCTTATACAGAAACCGATGAACCGAATCCTCTCGGCGTTTATGGAAAATCAAAACTGGCTGGAGAACAGGGGGTTCAAAAAAATTGTAGTAATTATATTATTTTGCGGACGGCTTGGGTTTATGGGGCATATGGAAATGGGAACTTTGTGAAAACGATGTTGCGTCTAGGAAAAGAAAGAGAAGAATTAAAAGTCGTTTCTGATCAAATTGGGACGCCAACTTGGACCAATGATATTGCCAAAGCCATTGTCGGTTTAATCATGAAGTTACCAACTTCTCCCCTCCAAGAAATTTATCATTTTACCAATAGTGGTGTGGCGAGTTGGTATGATTTTTCCATTGCTATTTTTGAGGAAGCAAAAGTTCTCCATTTTCCCTTAAAAGTCCATCGGGTTTCTCCTATTTCCACTGCTGAATATCCAACCCTAGCCCAACGCCCTGCATATTCGGTTTTATCCGGTGAAAAAATGAGTCAAATTTTAGGGGCACGTCCACCGCAGTGGCGGATTAGCCTTCGAGAAATGTTAACTCAACTGTCGATTCAAAAATGAAAGCATTAATTCTGTCTGGCGGAAAAGGAACCCGACTGCGCCCTCTCACTTATACCGGGGCTAAGCAATTGGTTCCTGTTGCAAATAAGCCTATTTTATGGTATGGCATTGAAGCAATTGTTCAAGCGGGAATTACCGATATTGGAATTATTATTAGCCCCGAAACCGGTCAAGAAATTAAAGAAAAAACGGGCGATGGCAGTCAGTTTGGGGCAACAATTACTTACATTACTCAAAATAAACCGGCTGGGTTAGCCCATGCAGTAAAAATTGCCCAACCGTTTTTAGGGGATTCCCCTTTTATTATGTATTTAGGGGATAATTTAGTTGAGGCAGATTTAACAACTTTTTTAAACGAGTTTAAACAGAAAGACCAAGATTCTTTGATTTTACTCTGTCCGGTTTCTAATCCCAGTGCATTTGGGGTAGCAAACGTTGATCGCGAAGGAAAGGTTTTACAGTTAGTGGAAAAACCCAAAGATCCACCTTCTAATTTAGCCTTGGTTGGGATTTACTTTTTCAATCATACCGTTCACAGCGCGATCGCGCAAATCGAGCCTTCAGCCCGAGGAGAATTAGAAATCACCGATGCGAT
>CAZBPR010000158.1:0-1527 GCA_964493825.1 uncultured Dactylococcopsis sp. | reverse complement strand
TCTCGTCAACTGCAAGGGTGGTGGTTAGATACCGGAAAAAAAGACGATTTGTTAGAAGCGAACCGGATTATTCTCGATACTCGTCTCGCGATTGAAGTGTTAGGAGAAATTGATGAGCACTCCCAAATTATTGGACGGGTAAAAATTGGAAAAGGGACTAAAATTAAAAATTCAACCATTCGAGGACCGGTGATTATTGGCGAAAATTGTCTATTGGAAAACTGTTTTATTGGCCCTTATAGTAGCATCGCCGATGAAACTACTTTAATTGAAGCGGATTTAGAACATAGTGTAATTTTAAGACAAGCGAAAGTCCTCAATATTCATCAACGCATTGTCGATAGTTTAATTGGAGAACGAGTGGAATTAAAAATTGCACCCAAACGCCCAAAAGCGATGCGTTTTCTCATTGGGGATGACTCACAAATTGAGTTAACTTGAACTAAACATGGTTTTGAATCATCTGTTCGCAGGTTTCCACAGAAGCTCGTTCCCGCATGACGTTTACTAAAGCATGATAGGCTTCTTGATTGCGCTCGATCAAAGATTTTGCTTGCAGTTTCGCCCACTCTTCTTTCTGTTGACGTTGGCTTTGGGGATAACCGAAGTCAGCGAGAACTGATTGTAATTGCGCGCGATCGTCTCCTCCCCCTTCGGCGTTACCATATTGTAAGGTTTCTGCTGCCATCCCGGCACACCAAACGGTGCAAAAGCGATCGAGCATCAAATTGACTTGATTAGGCTGTGTTCCGGCTTGTTCTAAGGCAGTGGTATCAAACTGTACGCCTCCCTTTCCCAGTTGTTTGCGACGGAAGGCTTCCCAAGCGGTTAGGCTGTACCCTTGAATGGGAATCCCGAGAAAATAGGCTGTAAGGAAGTGACCCGCTTCATGATATAAAACTCTTTCTCGTTGTTCAGCCGTGGAAAATAAGTCCAGAAATAAAGTCACGCCGCGATTTTCCCAGGCTAACGTATCAAACGTGAGTAGTCCCATCACCGCAAATGTTGTTCCCGCAGGCAGAATAATGGGAATATTTAAAATGGGAGACAGTAGTGCGAACATCGTCATGGCAAAAATGCCAATTGCAATTAAATTGAGACTAATTGGTTGCATCAGGAAAAACGAATAATTAATAATTATGTAATAGCAAATTGGGACAGATAAATTAAGTCAATGGGAAGAGTAAAAGACAAGGGAGAAGTTTTAAGCAATAGCGAATCAGCTTTGTAGATGTAGCAGCGATTAATCAATTTCATATAAAATAGAAATAATTATCTTGTGCAATAAACTTGATTGATCGGCTCATTGAAACTTGGGAGACACTCAACTATGAATTACGCTATTGAAATTGAACAAGAAGAAGATGGAAGAATTATTGCAGAAGTCATTGAGTTACCGGGTGTATTAGCTTACGGAAAAACAAAAGAAGAAGCAGTTCATAAAGTACAGGCTCTAGCTTTGTATGTTATTGCAGATCGATTAGAACATGAGGAAGAAACTTCGCAACTATTAAATCTTTCTTTTGT
>CAZBPR010000157.1:0-6409 GCA_964493825.1 uncultured Dactylococcopsis sp. | reverse complement strand
TGACGGAGACAGCTGCACTTGTTGCAATGCCAATATCAGCAGCTTTGATGGCTGGCGCATCATTAACGCCATCTCCGGTCATGGCAACAATTTTCCCCGTTGCTTGTAGGCTTTGCACAATATTCAGTTTATCGGCAGGACTAACCCGGGCAAAGACATCCACTTTATTGGCGAGGGCGTCTAATTTCTCGCTACTGAGTTCTCCTAACGCCGAGGAATCTAAAATTTCGAGGCGACCATCGCGCCCTAAGTGTAATTCCTGCGCAATGGCATAGGCAGTGGGACCTTGATCGCCGGTAATCATCACTGTATCAATGCCGGCGCTATGGAAGCGGGCAATCACATCAATCACCCCCTCTCGAATTGGATCGGCCATCCCGGCTAAGCCTAACCAGACCAAATGTTCTTCCATTTCACTTTCGCTAATCCCGCTATCTGCCATGCGGTAAGCAAAGCCCAACACTCGCAAGGCTTTTCCTGCCATTTGCTGATTCATATTTTCCAGCGATCGCCGCTCTTGTTTCGTCAAAGGCAAGACTTCCCCCTCTTGTGCTCGATACTCACAGCGCCGGATAATTTCATGAGGATTTCCTTTCACGGCAACCAGGCATTTTTCATCGCCAAAACGGTGCAGGGTACTCATTAACTCATGATTAGCCGATCGCGCATTCGTTGTCAGTAGCGGAAACCTTTCTCGTAGCGCGATCGGGTCAATTCCGGCATCAATTGCGATTTGTACGAGGGCATTTTCCGTTGCCGAACCCGCAAGGGTGTAGCTTTCCCCAGACCGCGTTACTTCTGTTTCGCTACACAGCACTCCCACCTGGAGTAACCAAGAAGCTTCTTGATCATGCAAAGGGGCAATTTCCCGGTCTCCGAAATGCCAGCACCGGTCATCCTCGAATCGAGCGCCCTTAAGACCTACTCGCACATCTTTAACCACCATCTGATTACAAGTGAGAGTGCCGGTTTTATCCAGGCAGATGGTTTGTAGGGAACCCAAGGACTCCACCGCATCAATCCCCCGAATCAGAACCCCTTGACGGCGGGCTTCTTGAATGCCTAATGCTAAAATCGTAGTCGCGATCGCAGGTAAGCCTTCGGGAACCGACGCCACTGCCAGAGAAATGGCACTTTTGAGCATGGTTAACCAGCCTTGTCCACGTAAAACGCCAATGCCAAACTCTAAAGCACAAACAACTGATCCAATTAAAACCAGTTGTCCGCCCACCTCATCCAGTTGTCGTTGCAGGGGTGTTTCCGGCACAATTGCTTCTCCTGCCATGGCTTGGATCTTACCGATTTCCGTTTGATTACCGGTAGCGACAACAACTGCCCGTCCTTGTCCACCCGTAACAAGGGTTCCCCGATAAACCATATTCTCCCGTTCTGCCAGAGGAACCTCTTTTTGTTCCAGAGGTGTGGCAATTTTGGTCACGGGGAGGCTTTCTCCGGTTAGGGGAGACTCATCAATTTGCAGATTATCACTACTCAGTAAACGGGAATCGGCAGCAACGCGATCGCCGGTGCGCAAAATTAACAGATCGCCGACCACCACTTCTCCCGAATTAATCGTTTCCTCACTACTATCGCGAATCACCACCGCAACCGGTTTCCCTTGGCTTTTCAAAGATTGAATAATCCGTTCTGATTGACTTTCGGTCACATAACCAATCACGGCATTCAATCCCACGACACCGGCAATGGTTAAGGCATCCGCAACCCCGCCAGTGACCAGAGAAATGCCCGCGGCTACTCCTAATAGCATCACCGGCAGGGAATTAAATTGTTCGAGGATAATTTCGAGGTCTTCGCGAACCTTGGCTTCTGCAAAGGTATTCCAACCATATTGCTGCGCACTTTGCGTCACGGCTTCTGCCGATAACCCCGTAGTTTGGGACGTTCCTAACCGCTGCAATAGGGTTTCTACCGTTAAAACGTGCCAATCACTGGTTTCCTCATGGGTTGCCGGTGGAGGGGGTTCCTGATCCTGATCCTGATCTTGTGGCGTTGGTTTCTTTCCCGATTGGTAACTGCCAAGAATATCTTCAACCAGGGATCGAATCTCTGAAGCCGGACGAGTAGGATCAAATCGAACCAACAAATTACCCGTCAAGGCATTCGCTTGGACTTGCTGTATTCCAGTTTGCTGACTTAACGTTTGCTGGAGATAATCCGCCAATTTTCGAGACCGATAAAGTCCCTCAATTTGGTAGCGGATTCTGCCTTTAACACGATGTATTGCTGAGGTTTTGACCAATTTTGCTAGCAGTAAATCATAACTTGATCATCGAAAAAGAGCCGGTTACGAGTTGGGAGACTCATTAACCGGAGTCGGGGCATTCCCATTTTCTGTTGGTGTTTCCGGCGTAGCAGGAGTAGAGACTGAAGGCTGTCGATCATGGAACTTCATAAAACTATCGAAACTATACCAAGCTAAGACATACCAGGGCACATCATCCAGTTGCAGACCTTTGAAAATTAATTGTCGCAGCGCCAATCCTCCGAAAACAATCGGAGTCAGCGATCGCGCATCAACTGTCCCCTGGGTCGCTTCCCGGATACGAGTATCAAACTCTGACATCCCTTTCCGTACCGTTTGTGCCAATACTGAATCAGTTTGGTCATAGACCGCTGCTGCATTTTCAGACTGAGGACTCGTTTCTCGTTCTTGCGCTAACTCGGCTTCGACTTCTGCACGTAGATCCGCAATCACCTCTTCTAAATGGGCAAAAGATTCTTTTCCCCGTTCTTGCAGCGCGATCGCTGCCTTTAAGACATCCTTAACCAAGGGCTGCTCAAAACTTTCTGCTGTTGCCACCCAAACGGGAGCCATTAATAGTGCAGCAATATCATCAAAACTGCTTAACGGCTGGCGATCTTCCCCATCTAATTGATGTGTCATTACCTAATCTCCATTATTGGCGGTCTCAAGAGAGATGCCATTACAGCATTATCCCAACTCAAAGCATTGAGTCTGAGCTAACTCTGAGGTTATTTTTTGAGAATTGAAACTCATTTTGCTTCCAATACGAGGCAGTTAAACCTCTTGATTATACTTAGTCTCATTCTAGATCGTGACGTCGTCAGTCTATGGTAAACCACACATCAATCATTAACAGACAAAAAACTGAGATTCAGTCAGTTTCATCATTAAATTCGTTTCTGCCTTGATTATTAGTAAACTGATTTTGATTGGGATTGACTTCTCCATCTTGACAAACCGCAGCCGGCGGTCTCTCCGAAAAATAAGGACTTTGACGGTTGGGCATCGGCGGTAATTCCACAGAAGCTTTCAGGGGAAAAATGAGTTGGATTCCTTCGCGAATTTCCATAACTCTCGATTCTTCAGGATCAGGAGGATCAGGTTCGTTCAATCC
The DNA here is from genome assembly GCA_964493825.1 of uncultured Dactylococcopsis sp. Lineage (GTDB taxonomy): Bacteria > Cyanobacteriota > Cyanobacteriia > Cyanobacteriales > Rubidibacteraceae > Halothece. The sequence continues at coordinate 3,029 of CAZBPR010000157.1, read as the reverse complement.
TTGAGCAATGCCTGTGGCAACGGATAAGCCAAACCCTAATAGCGTAGTCGTATCAGCTTCTAAAACACTGTTAGTACGACTTAGGGCAAGCCAATCAATTAAATTATCGGTCACTCGGAAAGCAACGCCCCGTTGCCCCCGGTCAAAGCTCGAGGAAAAATTGTTAAAACTGCGTCGGGTATCTGTTAGTGCCGGCAGTGCAACTTTCTCAGTTTCAATTGGGATGTAGCGTCCTCCAATCACTAAAGCATTCGGCTGGATTTTAATTTCATTGCCATTGGCATCAACCGTAGCGCTGACTAGAGAATTGATGGGGGCAATAACATTGCCGTTATTATCCATAATGGGTCGGGCAAGAGAAAGGGTTACCGGAAAACTGGAGGCTTGCTCATGATTGAATTTGACGTCGGAACAAAACGTTGTTGTAATCGCTGAAAATTTAGGAATCGTAATTTTCGGCTTCTCACGGTAAGAAAACGAATTATTATCATTTGGATTAGAATTCGGTTGAGGAGATCTGAGCAGAGGATGGGTGGTTTGGGGTTGGTTGTGTGGGAAATTCCGTTGTCTGATTGTCAATTCATTGGTTTCACCAGAAAAAGAATCTAATCTTTGTTGTTGGGCAATTGCTGTAGAAGTAAACCCATTAGATACTAAGGCGGTAAGGGTCAGTGTTGATAAAATTCGTAGCAACATAACTGAAGAGAAATCGAAAAATGGTGATGCAAATACAGATGAATAGTCCCTAGTCGCCCGATCACGTGAGTTATGATTGGCTTTACGGGGACTAAATATTAAAGATAAGCCCCACTGATTGGAGTGGAGCTTCGGGCAGGAAAAGAGTTTCTCGACTTAAAAAGAGGAAAGACTCAAAAGATTACAAATTCGTTTTTGCTGGTAATGATTGCTGCCAATACAGAAAGGATTGGTTGCAGACCTAAGCATTCATTGGCACAATTGGCTGACCGTCTTGTCTGTACAGCATAAAGGTGATGCCAGGAGTCTGGATATTAAAGAATAACTTGGTACCATCGGGGGAAAAGCATGCTCCCGCAAACTCAGAAGTATTAATGTTATTCCGGCAGAGTTTGAATAAACCGCCATCAGGTGTAACCCCAACAACAAATTGCTCGCCGCCACCGTCTTCACAAAGATAAAGGCTGCCATCAGACGGACTGACTGTAATATTGTCCGGTTTATCTAGCGCGGATTTGTCATTAGACTGAACCGCTAAAGTAACCTGTTTAGTCTGATCATCATAGGCCCAAACTTGTCCTAATTGATCAACACCACCTGTAGTGCAAACCCAGTAAATTTTTCCGTTTTCGGACCAAGCACCTTCACCGCGACGGAAGATAGAAGCACCCAGCTCGGCTGCTATTTCACGCAGGTTATCTTCTTCAGGATCAACATTGACACCCCGTTGAGTTAAACTAATCCACTCAACATCAAACGAGCTGTTGACAACGTTGGCGGGAATGTCACGAGTATCTTGTGGAAGACCCATCACTTTCAGGACTTGTAACTCGCCGCCCTGCTCTAATTGACGAGGATTTTTAGGAAGATAACGATAAATAACGCTATCACCCCGATCTTCTGTCTGGTAAATGTAGTTCGTTTCTGGGTCAACTGCAACCGCTTCGTGATTAAAACGCCCCATTGCAACAATAGGAACAGGAGGGCGCTGACCGCCTTTAGCAGGGACTTCAAAAACATAACCGTGCTTCTGGGTTACCCTTTCATCATCACGAGGAACAGTCACATTCTCCTCGCAACTCAGCCAGCTTCCCCGAGGGGTGGGACCCCCCGCACAGTTCCGAATTGTACCGGCTAGAGAGACATAGTCGCGCTCGACGTTTCCTCTGCTATCAACAACAATATTACTTGTTCCCCCAGCACCGATACCGGGACCGCCATCACCATCAAACCGGTCATAAGCTTTTTTCAAACCGGTTCCGCCAGTAAACCCGGAACCATCTTCTTCACCGGGACTCAGCTCATGATTTTGAACCAAAATATAACGAGGGTTACGACCTGGGTTTTGTACAAAGCAAGCCATACCGTCATGATCGCTTGGGCATTTGTTGCCATCGCTCATTTGCATACCACTGACATGGAAGGCTGCATAGTCAAAGCCCTGAGGAACCTCTAAAAGTGGTCCTGCACTATTCAGATCAAAAACGGGAGTCACGCGAGGATCAATGTTAGCCGGAAGCTTGGGATTAAGCAGACCAAAACCGGGGACAACAGGATTTTGTCCCATCGCTTTGCGAGCGAGAAGAGCCTGGAGCGGAGATAGGGCAAAAGCGCCGGCTGCACTTGCCCCCATCAAACCAATAAATTTACGTCGATCCATTGAAACCATTAAGTGTTCTCCTTCTCAACCATTCGTATAGTGTTCGTTGTATATTCCGTACACCCGGGTATACCTTGTCAGGTCAAGATGAAGTAAAGCTCAATGCCAGGTAAAGGATTATTTAAATGTTTGGCGGATTTCTTCTTTGATATCATCATGGGTCGCCATATCGAGGCTTCCTGTTTCATCTGCCGTTGCCTCCAAGTCCTAAGACTTTTCGGTCTTACACAACATCCAGAGGTTTTGCGCTTGTTTCCCCGCACTTAACTCTTGTGGGAATCGATCCCACCCAGGCATTGCCCCGCCTCTCGCCGGTCAAAATATTTTTCTCACCCTCCCTAGCGGGGATTAGGGCGAGCAGAACACTGATAGGTGGTGTCTAGCCTTTTGTCGTTTTCAATGACGAAGTTCGCCCACCACGGCTATATCTTCATTTTTCGTTATAGTTGTGTTATGTCTCCACTGGGCTGATTCATAAGGCGTCGTCGCCGGGACTAAATTCCGGCGCTTATGAGCTGCCGTCTATCGACCCAATCAAAGATTCTGGTCGTAGGATTCTTAGTCCTTACGCTAAAACTAAGTTTGCAAACCACTTTATAGGCTTGATCAGTTTCTAAAAATAGCGGGAGGCGGATTTGAACCACCGACCTTCGGGTTATGAGCCCGACGAGCT
>CAZBPR010000156.1:0-6433 GCA_964493825.1 uncultured Dactylococcopsis sp. | reverse complement strand
GATTAAGTACGACGGGGCACGTCGGAACTCACGCTTGGGGAGAAGCAGCCTCTACGCTGGTAGAATCCGTTCTGTCAGAGCAAGCAGCCTCGATGAACCAAGAATCCCACTGTCTTTAGACGTGGGAGTGTCAATGGATACCCACATCTGGATTTGGTATCTTTTGGGGAATGAGCGTTTGTCAGAAACATTGCGAGGCGCGACCGCAGATGGAAGTAATGAACTTTGGTTGAGTCCCATTAGCATAAATCAGACTGCTCTTTCTGTCATCCAATGAGAACAATATTGCTTGGAAATGCCGGTGCGGGAAAAAGCACCTTCGCCCGAAAATTGATCCGGAAAGAACCAGCAGTGCGGTTGTCGCTGGATCAAATTGCGTTTGCTCAAGGTATTAATCGGCGTCCCCTTGCAGAGAGCATCGCCGAAGCAAAAACATTCATAGAAACTAATGAAAGCTGGCTTATTGAAGGCTGCTATGCTGATATTCTTGAGCCGTTGCTACCCTACTGCAAGAAATTAATTTTCTTGAACCCCGGTGTGGAGAGTTGCGTCTCACACTGCCAAGCAAGACCTTGGGAACCAGAAAAATTCGAGTCGAAAGAGGCTCAAGACAAAAATTTGGAAAATCTGATTCAGTGGGTTCGCTCATACAATATTCGTGATGATGAGTATGGTTTGAAGCGTCATAGAGCCCTCTACGACGCATTTTCAGGTGAGAAGTACGAGTTTAATCATCCATCGGATTACGTTACGGTCGAACCAAACCTTGTAGGAATCCGTCAGTTTTGACATGATGGGTAGAGGTGGGAGAGGAGAGAGAAGGTTATACCCTGGTTGCTAACTCCACCAACCCATGAACTTTTTCAGCCAACCTACTCATCCAGATATTTTTCTAGTGCCTCTGATACAAGCTGCGTCATGCTCGTTCCTCGTTTTTCCGCCGCTGCTTTCAGGCGTTCGTGGAGTCCTTCATAAACGCTGATGCGATGACGGCGACCTTTTCCGCCCGCACTAGGCGTTTTGATCGGTTTGAACTCATAGCGATTGACATAGTGTTCAATGGCTTCAAAGCCAACCCGATTGCAAAACTCGCCAAAACTTTCTTCTTTCTGACGTTTGTCTTTGTAAAACGCCAACATCGGCTCAATATAGCTTTCTAACTCATCAATGGGCATCCGTTCCATATAAGGACGAGCAAGTGCCGTTTGATTGGGTGTCCCCCCTAACCAGAGTTGATAGGCTTTCGGTGCACTCCCAACAAAGCCTAATTCTGCCATATAAGGGCGGGCGCAACCATTGGGACATCCGGTCATCCGGACAACAAGGTCTTGTTCTGCCATTCCCAGTTTTTTCAAGACATTACGAACCCGGTCTAAAATACTCGGTAATGCCCGTTCCGATTCAGTAATCGCTAAGCCACAAGTGGGGAGGGCGGGACACGCCATAGAATAGCGGAGGAGATGATCCAAATCTTTTGGATCGGTAATTAAGCCATGATCACTCAGGATTTTTTCGATCGCGCTTTGATCTTCCGGCTTAATTTCATACAGAATTACGTCATGGTTTGCCGTTAAGCGCATGGGAACTTGATATTGTTCCACTACTTTGCGCAGGGCAGTTTTTAAGCGGAATTTGCCTTCATCTTTGACGCGACCATTTTCCACCGATAAACCAAAGAAGAGTTTGCCATCTCCCTGTTCGTGCCAACCGAGAAAATCTTTATACTCAAAGGGGGGTAAATCTTGATACGGTTGCAGGGGTTTCCCATAGTATTCTTCTAACTTGGATCGGAACTTTTCTACGCCCCAATCATAGAGGAGATACTTCATTCTGGCATGACGACGCTGCACGCGATCGCCGTAATCTCTTTGGGTGGCAACAATTGCTTTTAGCAGATCATATACATCCGCTTTATCCACATAACAAATGGGATCCGACATCCGGGCAAAGGTTTCTTCTTTATTATGGGTGCGTCCCATACCGCCGCCGGCAAGAACATTAAACCCTTGCAGTTCTCCTTGTTCGTCAGTTATTACAATCAAACTGACATCATGGGTATACACATCAATCGAGTTATCCCCCGGTACCGTCACACAGCACTTAAACTTGCGGGGCATATAATGTTTCCCATAAATCGGTTCTTCCCCTTCGTGGAAAATTGTGCCGTTACCATTGCGTTCTCGCGCCGCTTGCACTTCCGGCGCTTCTTCCACACTGAGGAATTTTTCCCCATCGAGCCAAATTTCATAGTAAGCTTCCGTTTGCGGACGCAGGAGATCGGCAATCTGATCCGCATACTCCCAAGCATATTGGTATTCTTTACGATCTTTAAAGGGAGCTGGCGGAGCCATTACGTTACGATTTAAGTCACCACAGGCTCCGAGGGTTGACCCCAGATTGCGGACAATGCGGCTAATGGTTTCTTTCAGGTTTTTCTTGAGAATGCCGTGAAGCTGGAAACCTTGACGGGTGGTCACGCGGAGGGTTTGGTTCCCGTATTCAGTGGCAAGGTCATCAAGGGTTAAATAGAGTTCTGGCGGAATGAAGCCTCCTGGGTTCCGCGTCCGCAGCATGAACTGATAGTCTTTTTCTTGCCCTTTCTGGCGATTATCGCGGTTATCTTGCTGGTAAGACCCATGAAATTTCAAGATTTGAACCGCATCTTGACTGAAGTGAGTGGTGTCTTCTAACAGTTCTGTTGCGAGGGGTTCCCGTAAGAAATTGCTATTTTCTTTAATTCCTTCTAATTTCGAGGGTTTAGAGGCTTTCTTTGCTTTAGATGCTACCATTACTGCTTCTTGCTCGATCGCTGCACATTTTTGGATCACCGATAACTCGCTCGGAATTACGGTGATTAATTCCATCATATCGTGAGTGGATCATTTTTCAATGCTTACCAGTCAAAGTAGGATCCAACATTAAATTACTTTCGGTTTACTGGGTGATCAATTTTGTCTTGAGGCAGGAGTGGAATGATCTTGATCTCCATTGTCGGCGTTATTTCTCTTGTCCCATCAACCCATCTTTGCCAAACTGACGGACTATCCCCCCACTACGGAAAATAAAAGAACGAGAATGATACCGGTAAAAAATAAAGCAATGAGGACAGCTTCTTTAACTCTGCGACTGAGAATCCCCACAACCATAATGATGCTAACTAACAAAACGACCACTAAGATTTCTACTTCTCGCTGCAATCGCCAGTCAATTAGAGGATCTTGAAGATCTTGAGGATCTTCTTTGACAACTCTGTAATCTTCGGATGGGATGGCTTCAATAATATTTTTTTCGTCAGCCCAAGAAAAAGTTAACTTTTGTCTAGCCACGAATCATCAATAATTTCCAAAATTAGATAGTCTCATCGTAATCTTATTTTCAAATAAAGACCAACTGATATCCAATCCACTCATGGCTGCTCAAAACGAATCGTCCCATTCTCTTCACTAACGGGATCTGTATGTAGCAAATTTACCAATTTGATATTAAATGGTAGCAACATCATCAGGTGTGCAATAGCAAACTATGAAAAAAGTATCAAGTGAATATGAACGAATTATGAACAAATTCAAAGAAATAAAAAGCTAAGATGAACTTGACTTAGATAAATTGCCGATTAATAAAAGCAAAATATGCAGTTGGGAACAATTAGCTTAATGGGCGTTGGTTTAGCAGCAGATGCACTGGCTGTTTCACTAACCAGTGGCTTGTTAATTAAACGAATTAAAATTAATAAAGCGTTGAAGATTGCCTTATTCTTTGGTGTCTTTCAAACGTTAATGCCCGTTTTAGGCTGGATGATGGGGTTAGGATTTCGAGAATTGGTTAGCGCGATCGCGCATTGGATTGCTTTCCTGTTATTAGGCTGGTTAGGGAGCAACATGATCTACGAAGCTTTAAAGGATGAGCAAGAAGAACCCTTTAATCCGTTGGATAATTCCACTTTATTGGGACTCGCGATCGCGACGAGTATTGATGCGTTAGCGGCTGGCATTGGTTTATCGGTAATTAAGATGTCCTTACCTTTAACGGTAACTATTATTGGCTTAGTGACATTTATTCTTTGCTTTTTTGGCGTTTTGATGGGTCATCGTTTCGGTCATTTTTGCCAAGGCAAAGTTGAAATTATTGGTGGTTTAATCTTAATGGGAATTGGCACAAAGATTTTAGTAGAAAATGTAATGTCATTCTAGTAGTAATCAGTTGTTTTTTTTAGTCATTTGTCCTCTGTCAGTTAATAACTAATGACCAATGACAAATGACTAATAACGAATTACCAAGGCAGCACTTCTCCTTTCGCGTGCCAAAACGTCCCAGAATTTTCTAAATTGAGTTCTTCGATCCGTTTTAATAAGCCTTCCACTGATTCGGTAGTTGTAATACCAGAGAAACCAGTCATGCGGGTTTTCACCATTCCGGGATGGAGAATCCCCACAGCAATTTTGCGCAATTTTAAGTCTTCTGCGAGGGATTTTCCAGCCATACTCAGCGCTGTTTTTGACATCCGATAACCATAGAAACCACCAGACGTATTATCTTCAATTGACCCCATGCGACTGGTCATTAAAATCACTTTCCCGCCTTGAGGAATCATCGGTAAAAGGGCTTTCGTGACCCGCAACGGTGCCACTGCATTGACCCGGAATTGGCGTTCTAAACTCTCAAAGTCCAAATCATCTAGGGAATTCGCTTCGATAATTCCGGCATTATTAATTAAGACATCAATGGTCGTTCCTTGGAGGCGTTTGGCAAGCGCCGCGACCGAATCATCCGAGGTAACATCAATTCCCGATTCAATTTGTACCCCCAAACTTTTCAATTCTTCACTCGGTTCGCGACAAACTGCAATCACCGTTTCTCCTTTGGCTTTTAGCTGCTTGCAGTATTCTAGGCCAATGCCACGATTGGCTCCTGTAATGAGATAATTTACCATATTTTTTTTAAACTGATTGAGTAGCGTAACAGTGGCGATTAAAGCAATAATTGAGAAATGAGAAAACTATCAAAAGAAAGAAGATTTACAAGCAATGGAGGTCATTTACCTCCCCTGCTACAATCTGGCTAGGAATATACCCTTCAATCAACCGACTCAAAGCGTAGTCGCTATTAAAACCCAGGAGAGAGGAGTGAACTCGTGCAAACTGTTAAAGAATACGTCCAGCGCTGGTATCAGAGTGGGCTTGCTCCCGATGAATACATCTGTCATAGTAAACAAGGAAACTTTGTTGAAATTGAACACTCTACAGATGGTACCCGACAAACCGTTCTCACCTTCTGTACGAATGATGTCTTAGGCTTAGTCCAAAATTCGGCAGTTAAAGAAGCAGCAATCAATGCGATTCATCATTATGGAACCTCCAATAGTTCTTGTTCTGTACTAAGTGGACGCATTGATCTACATCGCGAACTGGAAGAGGAAATTTCCGCGTTTAAGGGATTGCCCCATACCCAACTGTTTATCAATGCTTGGATGGCAACTCAGGCGTTAGCCGATGCCTTTTGTCATCTTGCTATTCCTGTTCCCGGATTTGAGCATACGAGAGAAACCCTGATTATGACTGACGTGCTCAATCATGGTTGTATTGTGTCAGCAGTTGTTAACGCTAATACCCGTTCCGGTAAAGTATTTGGTCATAGCCCAAAAGTTCGTGTCAAAGCCTATCGACATTGTGATACTCAAGATCTCGCCCGAAAGTTAAAACGATATGCTCGTCCCGATGACAGAATTCTAGTGGTGACTGATACGGTTTTTTCGATGGATGGGGATATTGCCCCCTTACCGGAAATGATTGAAGTGCTGTCCGATTATGAAGGCAGTGTTTTATTTTTAGATGAAGCCCACGGCAGTGGTGCGATTGGGAAAACCGGACATGGGATATTTGAGCATTTCCAAATGACCCCCCAAGACGCGATCGCGCGGGGAGTCATCCCTTTAGTAATGACCACCTTTTCTAAATTTGCTGCCTCAGCCGGTGCTGCCATTAGTTCTCATGTTCCGGAGTTAATCCCCTTATTAAATGTGTCACCAACCTCCATTGGGACGATTTCTCTACCGCCACCGACCACTGCTGCTGCCTTAGAAAGTATCCGTCAAGTGCGTAGTAATCCACAACTGGTACAAAAATTACAATACAATACCCACTATCTGCGATCGCGCCTGAAAGAAGCCGGATTTGAAGCCATTGGCGAAACGAATGTGATTCCTGTCCTCTTGCCGCCGGAAATTAATCCTAAGCACTTTGGACGCACCCTCTTGGCTGATCATAATATTTGGGTTTCTCCGATTTGGTTTATTGCCAAACCCCGACTCCGCATTACCGCCAATGCCTTGCATACGGAAGCAGAAATGGATCAACTGGTTTCAGCAATGGTGCAAACCCGCGATCTAGTTTACCAACCGGTCATTAGTGCTTAATTCTTACCCTTTTATTTCTCC
>CAZBPR010000155.1:0-6480 GCA_964493825.1 uncultured Dactylococcopsis sp. | reverse complement strand
AGTCAAAGATTACGCCTTCCGTTTAGGAAGGCGCCTGCTTTGACCGTTGGTCAAGATATCTTACGATTGATGGTAACTTCTCAAACCGAAGCCGAGAGTAAAGCCAGAGAATTATTACAGCGCACTCAAAAAGAATTATCAGAGCCATCACAACGAACAAATTTTCTAGAATTGTTAGTAGAGATTACCGCTCGAATTTTCCCAGAATTAAGTCAAGAGGAGATTAGGAGAATGCTAGAGTTAGTCCCCTTTACCCAAACGCGGTTTTATCAAGAAGTGAAACAAGAAGGTCGCCAAGAAGGAATGCGATCGCTGCTGATGCGACAACTATTCCGACGGTTAGGAGAGATTCCTCAAAGCGCACAAACTCAAATTGAGCAATTAATCGTTGAACAGACAGAATCTTTAGCGGAAGCGCTACTTGATTTTACCTCTCTTGAAGATTTGCTGAGTTGGTTACAACAGTCTCGTCAAAATTGAGAGCGTTCGTAGAGTCTCTTACCTCCTCTGTCTTCGAGGATGATTGAGATTTAAGGACGTTCGTGGAGAAACCAGCGTTGGGTGTGCAGTAACGCCCTAGCGTGTTCTCTTAGTGTAATGCCGGGTAAAGCAAGCGTACAAGGGGCAATCATATATTGTTCCCAAGCCAGTTGAAACGCTGCTTCTAAAGTGGAAGGTGGGTGTTGCACCACAAACTGAAGTATTGTCCCATAATGCGCGACTAATTCTGCACCAAAGCGCTGTTGCCAAGATTGGAGAACAGTCATCATTTTTTCCGCTTCCCCAAAGCCTTCCGCCCCAAAAAAGCTCATATAAGCAAGTGCATCCGAATTATTGAGTGTAGGAAGAAGGATGATTCCCATGCCATCATTCGGTTGGTACCAGCTTAAATAGTCTAGATAGACAGAGGCTTGTAACTGGCTTGCATCAACATGATTATTTTCCCAATGAAATAAGAAAGATTCGATTTGAATCAGGGTTTGTTGTTTATCTTGTAGCGCGTTAACGACTTCTGAAACTGTGGGCGCAATGCCATAATTCTGTTGAGTGAAATCGACTTCTCGTTCAATCTCTTCGCGCAATTGTTCTGACGAGGAATAGACTTCTTCTCGTTCCGAATATGCACTCAGAACTGATTCTAAATCTAAAGTTTTAGCGCGATTAATAATGGCTTGAGGCGATATTTCTTGATCGGTGTGGTGCGAGTTATTAAGCTCAAATTCGTAGGGAAATCGTGAGAAAATTTCCGTCTGACTCTTTTTAACCGACTGTTGCCAATGCTTCCCCGTTTTAAACTCTGCTAAAAGAATCGGTGCTCGACCTATAGTTGTTTTTAAGTCTTGAAGAGTTTGCCAAGATTCCAAAGCGTTCGCTGAGTTCACTTCCACAACAAAAGCGTTTTCTCCAGTCTCTAAAATGTCAACTTCTGCAAGCTGTTGGTTAGCCAGTGGCGTAGTTGCCAAAATTTCAGCCAGTTTAGGGAGTGACTCAATCATGGGTTGTCGGGCATAATACGGGCGAAAGCTCTTTTATTCTAGAGTAATTGTCGTATTCAAAATGATAGTTTTATGGTTCGCGCTCATGTTTATATTTCTGGAAAAGTGCAAGGTGTTGGTTATCGACTTTCCACCCAAAGTGAAGCGGTTAAGTTAGGGATTAAAGGCTGGGTGAGAAATGTGTTTGATGGCAGTGTGGAAGCTGTTTTTGAAGGGGAAAAAAAAGCAGTTGCGCAAATGATTCAATGGTGTCATCAAGGACCCCCCGCAGCCGTGGTTAAGAATGTTCAAGTGGAATATGAAACCCCAGAAGGACTCCCGGAGTTTCAAGTAGCAGCTTGACGAATCATGTCGGCAATTTGCCCGGCACTATCTTGAACCGCAAGGGTTTTGGCGTTTTCTCGCATCTTAGCAAGGGTTTCGGGAGAAGCGAGCCATTGCCGTACTGTTTTTTTCAGCAGATCTGGGGTTAAATCTTCTTGGCAATAGCAAACGGCAGCACCAGCGTCCACAAAAGTTTTTGCGTTATAGGCTTGGTGGTCTTCGGCGGCATAGGGATAGGGAATGAGAATGGCAGGTGTCCCTGTAATGGCCAGTTCGGTTAAGGTGCCCGCACCGGCGCGACTAATGGCAAGGGTTGCGCGTTGCAGCAGTCCTGCCATGTTTTCGTAGAAAGGAAAGGTGTAGTATTGGGGATGTTGGAAGCTATCAACCTCGCGATCGCGCTCTCCGGTTAAGTGGACAAGAACAGCACCCGAATCTAACCAAGCATTGGCACTCTCTCGCACTAACTGATTCAAGGCAACTGCACCTTGTGAGCCACCGAGGACAACAATTAACGGTGCCTCTTCTGGAAGGGGTAAATCTAGGGGTTGCGGGGAGTGAAAGGCTTTGCGCACAGGAGTACTCACCCAAATGCTGCGTTGGCGGGGAAAAAATTGTTCGGCACTCGGAAAACCGAGGGCAACGGTATGACACCAACTGGCAAACCAACGGGTCACTTTTCCGGGAATGGCATTGGATTCATGAATAATGACAGGAATTCCGCAAATACGAGCCGCAATAATCGCTGGGGCGGAAATGTATCCTCCTGTGGTGAAAACGGCTTGAATCTTGTGTTTTTTAATGAGAGAGAGCACTTTTGTCACCGCTGGGGGAAGCCGAAAGGAAACTCCAATCGTTCCCAAAGCTAAGCGTTTTTTCATCCCTTCGATATTGACGGTTGTTAAGGGATAACAAGCGGGAACCAGTTTGGTTTCCAGGCGGTTGGGAACACCCAACCACTGAATATTGTAATCGGCTAATTCTTCGGCAACTGCGAGAGCGGGAAATAAATGTCCACCGGTACCGCTGGCTGCAATTAAGAGATTCGATTTCTCGCTCATTTTTCTAACTCTTCCACAGTCGCACTCCCATCTGCTTTTAACCAAGCGATGCGGTTAATTCCCTTTTGTTGAGCATAGTGTCTCATGTTATCCGCTGAGCCTTCGGCTAACGCTAATTCTACCCGTAAAGCGGTATTATTTGCCCGTAATTGTTGCGCATAATTTAACGCGGCAACTTGGGCTTGGGTATTTTCGGGAATAATTAACCAGTCGCTAGCGGGTGTGGTTTCAGGTAGCTTTTTTTGCCGGAGTAAGCAAGTTTGTAAGGTTTCTAAGTTGAGGGCAAAACCGATTCCCGGTCGCGTTTTCCCTTGGGGATGATAGAGTCCTAGGAGTTGGTCGTAGCGTCCTCCCTGTCCGATCACACAGGTTTCCCGTTCTGTTTGGGCAACGACTTCAAAAACAATCCCCGTGTAGTAGTCAATGGTTTGTAATAAACTTAAATCGAGAGTCAGAGAAAAAGAGGCTGTTTCCGTTAATAATTCCAGCAGCGATCGCAGCTTACTAACAATTGTTTTGCCCGCTGCATCCAAGTCAAGCTGAGAAACTTTTTCTAATACTGTTTCTGGGGTTCCTCTTAAGTCGAACAACAGTAATGCCCGTTCTTTTAATTCCTCTGTCAAGGGAAGTTTCTCCAAACCCACTCGATCTAAATGAGCAATATAATAGCGAACATCCGCTCTGACTTTATCCGGAAACGGTTTGAGCAGCGATCGCGTTAATCCGGCTTCTCCTAAAACTAAATGCCACTGTTCCATGCCAACCTTTTGGAGACAGTCGCGGAGTAATAAAATAATCTCACTGTCGGCTAAAACGCCGGTTGCGCCAATCAGTTCGACACCGGCTTGGTAGGATTCCATTTGTTCCCCATGATGCCCTTGGGAAGAACGAAAGACATTGCCGTTGTAAAATAAGCGTTGGGGATAAGCTGTGCGTTCCATTCGCGTCACCACAGCGCGCGCGATCGAGGCGGTAAATTCTGGACGCAACCCCAAGGGTTCATCACTAACATCTTGAAGTTGAATCACTGTTGAGGGTTCAATTGCTCCACCTGCGGTGAGCATCTCTACCCATTCGAGAGTGGAAGTAATAATTTGTTGATATCCCCACTGGGAAAAGACGGCTTCGAGGTTTTGGGAAAGCCATCGCTTTTGCCTTACTTCCACAGGAAGCCAGTCTCTTGCACCGGCGGGAGCTTGATGAAGCATAAATGTTGAGGTCATTACACTGCGCTAACCTAAACCGAGTCCTCTCTCAGTTAATCATATGTTGGGGCGTGTTCAAACCATTCTGCTTGATCTGGAGTTGATCCGAGTGAAAAATCCTCAGCATCAACTCCAGTTGTTCATTAACAAATGAAACAAGAAGTAAGGCTTCAGCCAAGATTTAAGGAAGGAGTACTTGGTCAACGACATGAATGACGCCGTTGTCTGCTGCAATGTCGGCTTTGACCACATTGGCGTCATTGACTTGTACTCCCTCATCTGTGGAAAGATAGATTGACTCGCCACCGACGGTTTTGAGTTCTCCATCAATAATTTGGTCGGAAGTTACTTCACCCGCTACAACATGATAGAGGAGAATGTCAGTGAGTTTATCTTGGTTTTCAGGTTCAAGTAAGGCAGATACAGTCCCTTCAGGAAGTTGAGCAAAGGCATCATCTGTAGGAGCAAAAACAGTATAAGGACCTTCTTCTTTCAGAGTATCTGCAAGTCCTGCTTCTTGCACAGCGGTGGTTAAGGTTTCAAAAGAACCTGCTTCCACTGCGGTATCGACAATATTGGCAGATAAAGCCGGCAGACTATTGAATGCGAAAAACGCAACGCCGACCATGGTCATGAGAAGAGATTTTAAGAAACGCATGGTTAATTATGAGAATTGGCTGTCTTCAGCTTTACATTTCTTAGCGTAACAACTCAGATTTGTGATGAGGGGAATCATTGATAAACTCTACCCTAGGTAAGGAAAGATTTAATTGCTCACACTAAAGCCAGATTTTAAGCACAATGTTTCGTTTCAAAAATGGGTTGTTTCAATGGGCGCTGTCTATTTTTGTCGAGAGAGTTCCCTCAACTGAGCGCCTCTTAAAGGAGTGAAGGATCAAACCAATGCACGGGCTAATTAATGACAGTAAAAGAAGCCGACTATTTTGGCTAGCGCTCAGTTTTACCTTTGCCATTCTTTATAGTTTTCTGGCGTTACAAGAAGCATTTAGTAGTGAATATGTCATTCAGGATGATGCGAGACAGCACGTTTTTTGGACACTGCGTTTTCTCGATTCTAATCTATTTCCTAATGATTTAATCGCTGACTACTTTCAATCCGTAGCACCACTAGGATATCGGATTTTATATGAATTCATTGCTCAATTGGGAATCAGCCCAATCGCTTTTAGTAAATTGCTACCCTTGGTATTAGATGTCATTTTAACTGGTTATTGTTGGGGGATTACTTTAGAAATTTTCCCGGTTCCCTTAGCGGGATTTTTGAGTACGTTACTGTTCAACCAATATCTGTGGCTACGAGATGATTTAGTTTCTGGAACACCAGTTGCGTTTATTTATCCTTTATTCACGGCATTTGTTTATTACTTACTGCGAAAAAAACTAATTCCTTGTTTATTCAGCATCATCTTACTCGGTTTATTTTATCCGCAAGGTGTTTTAATTGCAGTAGGGATTTTAGTCTTACAGTTACTCATTTGGAAGCAGGGAAGGTTAAATTTTGTTTTACGCCAGCACTGTCAGTTTTGCTTCTTAGGGATCTTCGTTTCTTTTGGGGTAATGCTGTTTTATGCTTTGCAATCTTCAGCCTATGATCCGGTTATTAGTGCTGAACAAGCAAGGACAATGTTGGCATTTTTAGAAGATGGGAAAAGTGAGTTTTTTGTGAGCGATCAAGGAGACTATTGGGTAACGGGACAAAGAAGTGGGTTGATGCCTCGGTTTCAAACCGTATTACCATTAATTGCAACGGGTATTTTCATTTTATTATTGCCTTTTCGATATCGGTTCTCTTTATTTTCAAAAATCACCCAAAAAGTCAGGATTTTAGTTGATATTACCCTGGCCTCGTTGGGAATGTTTCTGTTGTCTCATTTGTTCCTCTTTCGCTTGCATCTTCCCAGTCGTTATACGGAACATACATTGCGTTTAGTTAGCGCGATCGCGGGGGCAATGGCATTTCTTATTTTAATCGCAACGCTAATTCAAATGAGTCAGAGATTCCAGCAGCCCTATCGAACATTCAAACAAAGTTTAGTCATCAGCGCGATCAGCTTACTGTTGGCAATTCCTATATTCAATCCGTTATTAATGGACGAATTTCCTGATACGGAATATGTGGTCGGTAACTATCCCAATCTTTATCAGTTTTTACAGCAGCAGCCTCAAGATAGTTTAGTGGCTTCTGTAATTGAAGAAATCAATAATATTCCAGTTTTTGCTAAGCGATCTATTCTCATTGGCGGCGAAGGGTATCCGGTTCCGTATCACCTCGGCTACTATCAGAAAATTCAAGCCCGAACCCGAGATTTAATTACAGCCTATTACACGCCTAAATTAGGAATTCTACAAAATTTTATTCAGGATTACGACATT
>CAZBPR010000154.1:0-6640 GCA_964493825.1 uncultured Dactylococcopsis sp. | reverse complement strand
AAAATAGACAAGAGACAATAAATAGTGCTGATAGAATAACTAAGATAAATTTAATATCCATATTTAATAATGCCTAGTTGGAATTTCTTCTACTTTGGGGATCATTATATCTTGCGCCAATCTCATCGGAAAAAAGAACCATGAAAAAACTTAAGAGCTTAATTGCTCTCCTGAGAGAAACGTTTACACAGTGGTTAGAACATAAAGCACCTCGTTTAGCTGCTGCTTTAGCTTACTACATGGTTTTTTCCCTTGCGCCACTGCTGGTTATCGCGATCGCGATTGCTGGGGCAGTTTTTGGCAAAGATGCCGCTCGTGGTGAAATTGTCACGCGTATTGGCGGCTTTGTGGGTCAAGATGCCGCAAGTGTCATTGAAAAAGCAATTAGTAATGCCAGTCAGCCTGATTTGAGTAATGTTGCTTCTTTAATTAGTGTTGCGATTCTCTTGTTTGGTGCGTCTGGGGTATTTGCGCAATTACAAGATGCCTTGAATACCATTTGGAGTGTTCAACCGCGACCCGGGCGCGTCGTTAAACAGTTTATCAGTAAGCGGATCTTATCCTTTGCAATGGTTTTAGGGCTAGGGTTATTTGTGATCCTTTCTCTCATCCTCACTGCCGCCATTTCTGCGTTAAGTCAACTGGAATTACTGCCGGGTTTTCCCTTTTTATGGAAATTCCTTTCGTTAGCCGTTTCTTTTGGCTTAGTAACCTTATTCTTTGCACTCGTTTTCAAGTTTCTCCCTGATGCGAAAGTAGCTTGGAGTGATGTTTGGATCGGAGCAATTATTACCTCAATTCTCTTTGCCATTGGGCGATCGCTGCTGGGCTGGTATCTGGGAAAAACCAGTTTTGCTTCCACTTATGGCGCAGCCGGTTCTTTGATTGTTCTTCTGGCTTGGGTGTACTATTCAGCGCAAATTCTCTTTCTGGGTGCCGAATTCACCGAAGTTTATGCCCGCAAGTTTGGTTCTCACATTACCCCGACTCGTCACTCAATGCGGATTACGACGACTCCCCTTGATGAAGACAAGAATAATGAAGACCTCAACGAAGGAGAATATTAGTCTATCAATTTTGAACTGAGGGGTCGCAGTCGCACAGGCAGGGGAGAGGATGTCAAGATTCAGCTCCTCCCTTGTCACCGCTTGTCACGTCCTGAGAATTTCATATTAAAATAGTGACTGTTTGCCGTCCTATAGAGAACTAAAGCCAAGTGACAGTATCATCGGTTTCTCCTTCGTCTCAATCCCAATATCCTGATGCCAAAGGGCGTTTTGGTCAATTTGGAGGAAAATATGTTCCCGAAACCCTTATCTGTGCTCTGAGTGAGCTTGAAACTGCCTACCAGCAAATTCGTCGGGATCCTGACTTTAATCAGCAATTAACTCAACTTTTACAAGATTATGTGGGACGACCCAGCCCGCTTTATTTTGCCGAACGCCTCAGTGAATACTATGCTCAGCCGGATGGAACGACGCCACAAATTTATCTGAAACGAGAAGATTTAAACCATACCGGAGCGCATAAAATTAATAACGCGATCGCGCAGGTGCTCTTAGCCCGCAAAATGGGCAAACAACGCATTATTGCTGAAACTGGAGCCGGTCAACATGGCGTGGCAACGGCGACGGTCTGTGCTCGCTTTGGCTTGGCATGTGTTATTTACATGGGCGTTCAAGATATGGAACGTCAAGCTCTCAATGTCTTTCGGATGCGTTTAATGGGGGCAAAAGTGGAGCCCGTAGAAGCGGGGAACGGCACCCTCAAAGATGCCACGTCCCAAGCGATTCGAGACTGGGTCACCAATGTCGAGAACACCCACTATATCCTGGGTTCCGTTGCCGGTCCCCATCCGTATCCGATGATGGTTCGTGACTTTCATGCGGTAATTGGCGAAGAAACCCGTCGTCAATGTCAGGAAAAATGGGGCGGACTCCCTGATATTCTCTTAGCCTGTGTTGGCGGCGGTTCCAATGCCATGGGACTCTTCTCAGAATTTGTGAGTGAACCCTCGATTCGCTTAATTGGCGTGGAAGCGGGTGGAGAAGGCATTAACTCCCCGAACCATGCTGCTACCCTCACCCGAGGTGAACCAGGGGTCTTGCATGGGGCGATGAGTTATCTCTTACAAGATGAAGACGGACAAGTCACAGAAGCCCATTCCATTAGTGCCGGTTTAGACTACCCAGGAGTGGGACCCGAACACAGTTATCTCAAAGATAGTGGTCGCGCTGAATATTACAGTGTCACTGATGCGCAAGCTGTGGAAGCATTTCAGCGCATGTCTCGTTTAGAGGGCATCATTCCTGCTTTAGAAACGGCTCATGCTTTTGCCTATTTAGAGACCCTCTGTCCTCAGCTTTCGGGATCGCCGAGAATTGTCATTAACTGTTCCGGACGCGGTGACAAAGACGTGCAAACCGTTGCTAAATATTTAGAAGAACACAGCTAAGGGCAAACAGATGAACTTATCAAAGTTTCAGGTTTGTGATCAAGACCTGTCACCAGAATTACTGAACCAATATTTATCCAGTCCTGCTGTTGGCGTCGATACAGAAACGATGGGCTTGAATCCCATGCGCGATCGGCTTTGCTTGGTGCAGTTGTGTGATGCTGAAGGCAATGTTACAATGATCAGAATTGCCAAAGGGCAACAACAAGCGGATTATCTCTGCCAACTGATGGTAGCGCCGAACGTCCAGAAGATCTTTCATTTTGCACGGTTTGATGTCGCTCAACTTTACCACACCTTTGGGGTCATGACCACGCCAATTTTCTGCACCAAAATTGCCAGTAAAATAGCACGAACCTATACCTCTAGTCATGGCTTAAAAAGCTTGGTGCAAGAATTAGAACAAGTAGAACTAGATAAACGCTCCCAAAGTTCGGACTGGGGTAATGTCGGGAATCTCTCGCCAGAACAATTGAGCTATGCAGCGAATGATGTGCGGTACTTAATTAGTATGAAAGAGAAATTACAAGCCATGCTGGAACGAGAAGAACGATGGGAACTCACGCAAGCCTGTTTTCAGTGTCTGCCGACATTTGTCCACTTAGATTTACAACAGTTTGAGAATATTTTTGAACATTAGCGGGAACGTTATCTCAACGGGCTCGCCTGAAAAAAAGATTTAAGTCACCATTTGATTGATTCGATAGCACATCCCAGGAAAAAGGGTAAGATAGTGTTAACCGTAATTATAGTCTATTTGTTGATGACTTCAAATTAATCAGAGTCAACGCCATAAGCAAGCTATCCTTTGCATTCAAAATCAGTAAGCTGTAATTGTGAAACTAACGCTGATTGGACAAGAAATTCAGGCATTAACTCTCGCTAGTGGAGATGCAAAAGCATTGCTCTGGGAACTCCCGCAGGCAATAGCCCAGAGTCTATCAGCGGAAGTTTGTTTTTTAATTCCTCTTGATCATCTCCCTAGTACCAGTTGGAGTACAGTCCGATTTATTGACCAAGGGCAGTTAATCATCTGGCAGGAAAAGCTCCAACCCATTTTTTTAGAAACAGAAGTAGCGAGTTGGAATCATAGCGGTCTTTCCAGAGAAATTCTACTTGATTTAGAGCAAGATTTAGGACTGAGTAATTGGGAAATTTGTCCCCTTGCTGAGGATCAGATGTGGGGATGGTTAATTGTTGGCAGTAGTAACAATTTAGGCTTAAACCATCGTTTAGAAACTTCATTAGAAACAGCGTTATGTTTGGCTCTAAAGACGGCACGTTTGCAATATGAGGTGGAAAAGAACGAACGTTACAACTTATTGCGACAAGAAGTAACAGAGATCATTCATAATTCTCAAGAGTTAGAGACGATTTTGCACAGCGCGATCGCGCAAACGACTCAATCTTTAGAAGTCACCCGCGGGATTGTTCTAATGCTGCGCTATGGCGAACCAATTTTTGGGAATCGTCAAGAAATTGTGGATCCTCAAGTCGAGGTGGAACTCTTGACGCAATGGGCGCAAGTTTCAAGCTTAGAAAGTTCTTTAACTTCTTTTCCTCTGAGTACGAGTCCACTGTGTTTAAAAGCCTGGCAACAAGCCCCGGTTCCTCTCAAGCATCAAGATCTCAAAGAGCCCGAGTCCGTTCATTGGTTAGAACCTGCCCATCCCATGTCAGCTTGGCTAATGGCTCCCCTCATGGGAACTAGTAGTGGTCGTCCTGAATCACAAATGGTTTTAGGCTTTCTCCTCTTGGAAAACAATGAACCGCGTGTGTGGCAGAAAGAAGAGGAAGAATTAGTGATTTGGGTCAGTACAGAAGCCAGTACTGCCATTATCCATAATAAGACTCTACAACGAGTGCAGTCTTTGGTTGATGAGCGCACAGCCCAATTACAGCGCAGTTTAGATGTGCAAGCCAAACTCTACGAAACCAGTCGCAACCAAGTGGAGCAACTGCAAGAACTCAATCAACTCAAAGATGAGTTTTTAGCAACCATTAGCCATGAGTTAAATACGCCTTTAGCAACAATGAAGATGGCGATTCGGATGTTGCATAATCAGGAACTACCTCTAGAACGCAGACAAAAATATTTGGGGATTTTAGAGCAAGAATGGAATCGGGAACATAACCTGATTAAAGACCTCTTGACTTTACAAGCAATGGAAGAGGATGGGACATCCCTAGAGGTGGCAGCAATTGATCTCGAGAGGTTATTAAAGCAACTGGCAGACGAATTTATCGCTAAATGGGAAGAAAAGCAACTGAATGTGAAATTGAATTTAGAGCAAGTCAAGCGTTCCGAAGAAACGTTTACGATTTATACCGATGAGGAAAGTGTTAGACGGATCTTTTTAGAACTATTGAGTAATGCGGGGAAATATTCTTGTGCCAATACAACAGTAGAAATCTTAGTGTGTCAACCCATCCGCAACTACATTCTGATTAGTGTCAAGAATATTGGTTATGGGATTTCTCCGGCTGAACAAAGTTATATCTTTGATCAGTTTCGCCGGGGGAAAGGAGTGACCCAGAAAGCGATTCCGGGTACTGGATTAGGGTTAGCCTTAGTTAAATCTTTGGTGCAACATCTTCGTGGCAAAATTGATCTTGACAGCGAATATAATCCGGATGGAGTTGGGGAAACGACTTTTTATGTCACCCTTCCTCGCTCCTTAAATGACGTAGCAAAGACAGAATAAATAATCGTGATTGATCCACAATTTAATAACGAACCAGAAGCAGTGCTTGATGCCGCAGAGTCTGAATTGGCAGCACAACTCGATGCGGTAAAGATTGAAACTGAGGAAGTGGCCAAACGTCAACGGCGCATTACCAGTCAAATCGCGATCGCGCACCCGAGAGAATCAGTTTGGCAAGTGCTCACTGACTATGAATCCCTACCCCAATTTATTCCCAGTTTGGAAAAAAGCCAACGCCTCGCACATCCCGCAGGAGAAAAAGTTCGTTTAGAACAGGTGGGAAAACAGAAACTACTGAAAATGAATTTTAGTGCTCGTGTGGTTCTAGATTTAGAAGAAAATCAACCCGAGCGCATTGATTTTGAAATGGTAGAAGGAGATTTTAAGGCGTTTTCTGGATATTGGTTATTAGAACCGTCAGCGCAAGCAACCGAACTGATTTATAGTATCTTTGTTTGGCCGCCTCGGACGATGCCAGTGAGCTTGATTGAGCGTCGCTTGAGTAAAGATTTGTCGTTAAATTTAGTGGCGATTCGCCAACGTGTGGAAACCCTATTTGGTTAGGAGGTCACTTTCTCCGAGGAAAGAACCGCTTCCAGAAAGCTGAGGGGAGCACTCATATTTTCCGCGAACCCTAAAATCGCGCGATCGCGCCATTGATAAATTAATTCTCTGTCTGAGTTAAACAAAAACGTTCCCCCGCGCTGAGTCAGATAACGAGCATCGGGAACATAAGTTGACCAATGGTTTAAGGCTTCTCCCATATTGCGTAAACGCAGGGTTGCCAGTTCAAAAGGGCGCTGAAAGCCACTCCCCCCTGCCCAATTGAAAAATGATCCTTTTAAGGGGGGTAAAGGGGGGGCTTTGATCACTTCATCATCGCCAATGAGTTGGGGGGCTGCGCGATCGCCTGTGTAGCCTCGTAAGACTTCTTTGAGGGTTCCTGGGCTACCGATTCCGGCACACATGAGTAACAGATTAACCCAAGCCTTTTGCGCCGGAGACAAACCCGGAATATTCAGTGTTAAGCCAGTATATAGCCCCAATTGCTGGTGTAAGTTAGCCTCGGGATCAACAAACAGACTTGCCTCAGGAAATCCCGTATAATGACAAAATTGTTGACCGGAAGCGAGATTGCCAATGCCAACAGCGCGAATGGCAACATCCCAGGCTTCTAGTTCAGCGCGTGATTGCTGTAACCACCAAGCATATTCCAAACTATCAAAGTCTCCCAGTTGTGGTAACAGAATAACCAGTAAATGAGCGGCACTTTCACTCTCGCTGAGGAGAGACTGTTTTTCGCCAGTACTCACTTGTTGCAATTGAGTTGCTTGGAAAAGAGGATAAAGATTTAAGGGCTGGGTGGTTGGAGAATTGGGAGTTTCCATAAAGACTGTCTTGATCCAGAGTAAGCACACATCTCCATCTTGACACTCCCCCGGCTTGCATCGCGGGGGATTCTTGGTTCATCGAGGCTGCT
>CAZBPR010000153.1:1438-6775 GCA_964493825.1 uncultured Dactylococcopsis sp. | reverse complement strand
CCCTTGGATTACATTTAAGCCAATCCCGCCGAGACCAAAGACAACCACATTTGCCCCAGCTTCTACCTTCGCCGTAAATAAGACAGCACCAATCCCTGTTGTTACACCACAACCGATATAACAGACTTTATCGAAAGGCGCATCTTCACGGATTTTTGCGACTGCAATTTCCGGTAAAACAGTGTAATTGGCAAAGGTGGAGGTTCCCATGAAGTGATGGAGCTTTTCTCCGTTTAAGGAAAATCGACTAGTACCATCGGGCATAATGCCCTGACCTTGGGTAGAACGAATGGCTTGACAGAGATTGGTTTTTCGAGAGAGACAGAACTTACATTCCCGACATTCTGGGGTGTATAGGGGAATAACATGATCCCCAGGTTTAACGCTTTTTACATCTTTCCCCACTTCCACAACAACTCCCGCACCTTCATGTCCTAAAATGCTCGGAAATAGTCCTTCGGGATCTTTTCCTGAGAGGGTGTAGGCATCGGTATGACAAACGCCTGTTGCTTTAATTTCAACTAAGACTTCTCCAGCTTTCGGGGGATCGAGTTGTACGGTTTCTAGTTTGAGGGGTTGGTTGGCTTCAAAGGCGACGGCTGCTTTTACATCCATTGTGTTCTTTTCAGTTGATTGCTGTGTTCATTTTAGACAGAGATGATTGATCTGAGGAATGCATTGCCACTTCCATTGCTAAAGAAAGAGAGCTTCCTTGATGAGTACTAATCTCATTTTCTAGTTTGACTTCAGTGATTTGTAACTAATAGTAAAAATGAACAGCTCACGTTTGCAATAAATTCATGACATTTTGAACTAGAATGAACAAATTGATTCATCAGATTAAAGTAATAATAACATTATGAGTATTCAATTTCCGGGATTGTGCTTATTTTTTTATTGCTTTCATTTTTGAAAAATCATACTAATTTGGTGTTGATTTTATTCATTTAAAGTATTATGGTCTAAAAATTTAAAGCAAATAACTACTAAAAAATAAGTCTTCGATTAAGATATTTAAGGAATGTTAAAATTTAGATTTTTTATTAAAAAATCGTGCATACACTAGAAGTAAATGTGAGTGATCAAACCCAAATGGGTCAAGGAGGCTCTGATGTCAATCGCCGCGATTAATCCCGCAACCGGAGAAACCCTCAAACACTTTCAACCTCTGAGTACGGAAGAAATAGAGCATAAACTCACAATTGCCCAAGACGCTTTTACCCATTTCCGAAAGACGAGTTTTGACCAACGCCGGCAATGGCTCGAAAATGCCGCAGGCATATTAGAACGGGATGCCGAGAAATTTGCAGAAATTATGGCAACCGAAATGGGAAAAACCTTCAAAAGTGCGGTTGCAGAGGCAAAAAAATGCGCTCTGGTTTGTCGCTACTATGCTGAGCATGGGGAAGCTTTCTTGGCAGATGAATATACAGAAACGGATGCAACGAAAAGCTATGTTTCTTATCAACCCTTAGGCATTATTCTCGCGGTAATGCCTTGGAATTTCCCCTTTTGGCAAGTTTTTCGCTTTGCTGCTCCGGCGTTGATGGCAGGAAATGTGGGAGTGCTCAAACACGCATCGAATGTGCCCGAATGTGCCTTGGCTGTAGAAGCGATTCTCGAAGCAGCCGGTTTTCCCCAGGGAGTTTTCCAAACCTTGCTCATTCGTGCTTCTCAGGTGGAGCAAGTCATTAAAGATGAGCGGGTGAAAGCAGCAACGCTCACCGGGAGTGAGAATGCAGGTGCAAGCTTAGCCTCTTTAGCGGGGCGAGAGATTAAACCCACACTCTTGGAATTAGGCGGCAGCGATCCGTTTATTGTTTTCCCCTCAGCGGATTTAGAGGAGGCAGCACAAGTGGGAGCATTCGCACGCACCATGAATAATGGTCAGTCTTGTATTGCGGCGAAGCGATTTATTCTCCATGAAACGATCGCGCCGGAATTTTTAGAGAAGCTGCGTCTCCAATTTGCCAGTTTGAAAGTTGGCGATCCCATGGCAGCGGAAACGGATATTGGTCCGTTAGCAACCGAAGCTGTTTTGAACGCGATCGCGCAACAAGTGGAACAAGCCGTTAAATTGGGCGCAAAAGTGCTCATCGGCGGTCAAAAATTAGAGCGCCCCGGTTATTTCTATCTGCCCACAATTCTGAGCGATCTTCCCGTTGATACCCCGCTGATGCAAGAGGAATTTTTTGGTCCGGTGGCGTTAGTCTTTACCGTTCCTGATCTTGAGAGCGCGATCGCGATCGCTAACAACATCCCCTTTGGACTCGGCAGCAGCGTCTGGACCAATGATCCTGATGAACAAAGTCAGTTTATTGACGAAATTGAAGCCGGTGCGGTGTTTATCAATGGTTTAGTCAAATCCGATCCCCGTTTGCCCTTTGGTGGCATTAAACGGTCTGGCTATGGTCGCGAATTAGGATTGCCCGGAATCCGTGCTTTCGTCAATGCCAAAACCGTTTGGATCAAATAGCCTTATTATTAATCGAGTTCAGACCCTCAATTTGCATACACATTACAACCCAAGGTGAAATTGCCATGAATACTGCCGAATTATTAGTGAAATGCTTAGAAAATGAAGGAGTAGAATATGTATTTGGACTCCCCGGCGAAGAAAATCTGGACTTACTCGAAGCTCTAAAAAATTCTTCAATCCAGTTTATTACCGTCCGTCATGAACAAGGTGCAGCATTCATGGCAGATGTTTATGGGCGACTCACCGGAAAAGCTGGCGTTTGTTTATCGACCCTTGGACCCGGGGCAACGAATTTAATGACAGGAGTAGCTGATGCAAATCTCGATGGTGCGCCCTTGATTGCCATTACCGGTCAAGTGGGTACCGATCGGATGCACATTGAATCCCACCAATATTTAGACCTAGTTGCCATGTTCGCGCCAGTTACCAAATGGACTAAGCAAATTGTGCGACCGAATACAACCCCAGAATTGTTGCGTCGTGCCTTTAAACTGGCACAACAAGAAAAACCCGGTGCCGTGCATATTGATTTACCGGAAAATATTGCAGCAATGCCAGTTGAGGGGGTCCCGCTAACCAATTATGGTCGGGAGAAAATTTATGCCTCTTCTCGCAGTATTGATAAAGCCGCGCATGTGATTAATAATGCGAATAATCCAGTGATCCTTGCCGGCAACGGGGTCATTCGTTCCAATGCAGCTAAACAACTCACTGAATTTGCGACTCAGCTGAATATTCCAGTTGTGAATACTTTTATGGGCAAAGGGGCAATTCCCTATACCCATCCGCTTTCCCTATGGACAGTGGGCTTACAACAGCGGGACTTTATTAGTTGTGCTTTTGAACAAAGTGATTTGGTCATTGCAGTTGGCTATGACTTAATCGAATATTCACCGAAGCGTTGGAATCCTAAGGGCACAATTCCGATTTTACATATCGCCGAAAAAGCCTCAGAAATTGATAGTAGCTATATTCCCTTAGGAGAAGTAGTTGGCGATATTGGGAACTCTCTTGATCAAATTAGGGAAGAGAGTAATCGGGAAGGAAAGCCGCTTCCGGTTTTTGCCAATGTTCGTTCGGAAATTCGCTCTGATTATGAGTTTTATGCTCATGATGAAGGCTTTCCTATTAAGCCTCAAAAAATTATTTATGACCTGCGACAAGTGATGGCAGCCCAAGATATTGTCATTTCTGATGTGGGAGCCCACAAAATGTGGATGGCGCGACATTATCACTGCGAATCCCCAAATACCTGTATTATTTCCAACGGGTTTGCCGCAATGGGGATTGCTATTCCAGGAGCTTTAGCCGCCAAACTCTTGCACCCTGAGCAAAATGTTGTGGCTGTGACTGGAGATGGAGGCTTTATGATGAATTGCCAAGAACTCGAAACTGCATTGCGAGTCGGCACCAATTTTGTCACCTTAATCTTTAATGACAGTGGCTACGGTTTAATCGGCTGGAAGCAAATGAGCCATTTTGGAGAATCTTCGTTTATTGACTTTAAAAATCCAGATTTTGTCAAATTTGCCGAAAGTATGGGTTTAAAAGGTTATCGAGTTGAATCAGTCGCTGATTTTATTCCAACCTTGAAAGAGGCTCTCGCTCAAAATCTTCCGACAGTCATCGATTGTCCAGTAGACTACCGGGAAAATGTTAAATTCTCAAAAAAAGCAGGAGAACTGATTTGTCGGATCTAGGACAAAGTGAGATTGATGACTGAGGAGGGCTTGGTGTTACCAACGCAGCGGTCTCAAGAGAACTTGAAGTTAAAGAGGAAAATCAGGACAATTATTCGACAGCATAAGCCACTTGTAACGCCCAAATAATTAAAGCCGCGATCGCGCCGAGAACAACAACAGAAGAAACGGCGACGATAACTGGCTTATCTGCGCCACTAAATTTCATGATTCCGCGATCAAGATCAGACATGATTTTTTACTCCTTCAGCTCTGAAATAACTTTTAACACTTTAAATTTTATCTTAACGTGAGCAAGAAGACCTCGCCTTCAGCGTAAGCCAGACGAGGACAGCGCCTATCAAGCTTGGTAGATAGATAATAATAGATCTATAATAATACTTTTCATTTTATCTATAATATTTTATCTATATAAAGCGATAATCCCTGAAGTAGAATCAGTACGCCATCTCACGGCTGATCTTCAATCCGCAATTTGCAAACCCTCAATCACCTCGGAGTTGAGTTTGAAAGTGTTTCTAGCTATAGTGAGCAATTGAAAGTTAAGTTTTTCCCTGAGAAGTGAGCAATGGAACTGGTGGAATGTTATCGCTTATTAGAATTAAGTCCCAATGCAGGCATTGAAGAGATCAAAACCTCCTACCGCCGTTTAGCGAGACGCTATCATCCCGACGTCAACCCGAACAATCGCGAAGAAGCCCATACTCAATTTATTCGCATTACCGAAGCCTATAAATATCTTCTGGAACGAGTTTCTAAAGGCGAAAGTTCCACCAACGTTTCCCATCAAAGTACTGCTTCATCAAAGAAAACAGAAGTCAAGCGTCATAAAAAAGAAACCTCCCCTTCATCTTCGGATTTTGATAAAAAGGTGAAGTGGGATGCTTATCAACAATTACAAGAGTTACTGAAGGCTCAAAAATTCGCTCGCGCCACCACTTTAGTGGAAAGTTTATCCAAACGCTTTCCTCACGATTCCGAAGTGCGTCAATGGCAAGCGATTACCTATCAACAACGAGGACGACAATTAGTCAATCAAGGACAATTTGAATTGGCAAGAACCTTCTTAAAAAAAGCACTCAGTACGGATCCCCATAACCGTTCTCTCTGGTACGAAGTGGATCGCGATTTCCAACGGATTGAGCCTTTATTGTAGGG
>CAZBPR010000153.1:0-1428 GCA_964493825.1 uncultured Dactylococcopsis sp. | reverse complement strand
ACTGATGCAGTGCATCCCGTCGCTGCAGGACTTCCATAACATTAAATCCACCCTGAGAAAGTTGATTCAAGCGATCACCGAGACCGGATGCCATTAAAAATAAGGCCTGCTGAGTAAAGTGATAAAATTCTAAACCATACTGCTTACCGTAGGTTTCGATTGCTGTAAAATCAACATGACTGGTCATATCTTGTTGACCAATTAAAAGGTAAGGATCGTTATGACGTTGATGTTGAACATAACATTGTAAGGTTCCTGTATAACGCTGGGGATGATAATATTTTTGCGCAGGATAACCATAGTCAATGGTTAATAAATAACCTTGATTTAAGCAACGAGAAACGGTTGCTAGCCAGGATGGGATGGCTAGGTTGACTTCAGTTTGAAAGCCTTCTGGATACTCACTAGACGGTAAAGTAATACCAACTGTTTGGAAATATTCTTTGAGTTGAGGAGTGGAGATATTATCCGTAACTTCGGTAAATGGCGATGTTTCTTTGTCTTCACTAAGAGTGACATAAATTTCTTTGAGAGTTCCTGCTTCAATTTGTACCCGATGCACGGGAAACGCATCGACTAATTCATTGGAGAAACAGCAACCCACTAAAGATGAATCAGGAATCTCTTCCCAAGTTTCCCAACGGAGAGTGATTTCATTTTGCCAGGT
The DNA here is from genome assembly GCA_964493825.1 of uncultured Dactylococcopsis sp. GTDB lineage: Bacteria > Cyanobacteriota > Cyanobacteriia > Cyanobacteriales > Rubidibacteraceae > Halothece. The sequence continues at coordinate 761 of CAZBPR010000153.1, read as the reverse complement.
TTTAAGTTTTTCTTGTTGTTCTTCTCTCAAGGCAGGGGATTGTTCAATAATATGATAGTGGAGTGCTGGCAAGCAGTGCGGATAGTGTTGTGATAAATAACTGAGGATATCATGGGCTAATTCTCCTTTTCCTGCCCCCATTTCCACTAAATCAAAGGGATTGGGTTGTCCTAACTTTTCCCACATTTCGACAAAATTTTCAGCTAATAATTCACCGAAATCACTCCCAAGAGAGGCAGCGGTAAAGAAATCTCCTGCTTTGCCAATATCGACTTGACCGGATGTGTAATATCCCTGCTGCGGATGGTATAAAACTAAGTCCATATAGTCGGCAAAGGTAATTTTTTTCTTGGGAGAATTGGCAATTTTATCTTGAATAATAGAGATGAGTTGTTGATTAGACTGAGTTTGATTCATTGAGTTATTAACCACAAAGACACAAAGGGCACAAAGAAATAATAGTAATTTCAAATAAAAAGCGTTACTGTTCTCTAGTTTTAAACCGTTTTAAGAGGCTTGCAAGGTTTGTTTTAAAGTCAAAGCCCGTTGTGTAATTGCCTCCCAGTTTCCCGCACGAATTAATGATTGGGGAAATAATTGTGAAGATAAGCCCACAGCTGTTGCGCCAGCATCAATAAAACCTTGGGCGTTCTCTAAGGTGACACCACCGGTGGGAATAAGAGGAATATTGCTTAAAGGACCTTGCAGACTTTTAATATAATTAACGCCACCTAGGGCTTGTGCTGGAAAGACTTTGACAG
>CAZBPR010000152.1:0-6889 GCA_964493825.1 uncultured Dactylococcopsis sp. | reverse complement strand
GTTCCCAGTCCAGAACCGCCAACACCACCGACTCCGCCTCCCTCACCCCCGCCAGAAGCCTCCGAATCGGAGTCAGACAAGGAAACGCCGGAAAAGACCCCTCCCGAAGCAACTGAAACTGTGCCGGCAGAGTTGGTCATTGCTCCAGAGAATGTAGCGCTAGATGCTATGTTACTCAACTTTGGTCTGATGGCGCGTCGTCGTCGCGGTCAAGCGGGAGGGCGCAGTTTCATTTACTCACAAGATCGCGGGCGTTATGTCAAACCCATGTTTCCCAAAGGAGAAGTGCGCCGGGTTGCTGTAGATGCCACCCTACGGGCAGCTGCCCCCTATCAGAAACCTCGTCATCGTCGCCATCCCGAACGTCGGGTCATCATTAAACAGGAAGATTTGCGGGTGAAGCGGTTAGCGCGCAAAGCCAAAGCACTGGTGGTTTTTGTCGTTGATGCTTCTGGGTCAATGGCGCTGAACCGGATGGAAGCGGCAAAGGGAGCAACCCTACGGCTTTTGAGTGAAACCTATAAGCATCGCGATCAGATTGCTTTGATTGTCTGTCGTGGGGAACGAGCAGAGGTTTTACTGCCGCCAACGCGCGCGATCGCTGCTGCTCGTCGTCGGCTAGACCTGCTTCCCTGTGGTGGGGGTACCCCCCTGGCGCATGGTCTGGCACAGGCGGTGCGACTCGGGTCTAATGCCAGACAAAGCAAAGATGTTAGCCAAGTCGTGATTGTTGCCATTACCGATGGTCGCGGGAATATTCCGCTCTCGCGATCCGTCGGTCAACCCTTATCGGCAGAAGAACAACCGGATCTCAGAGCAGAACTGCTTAACATTGCTGCCCGAATTCGTGCCTTAGGGATGCAGCTGCTCGTCATTGATACTGAGCGGAAATATATTTCCTCCGGATTGGCTCAGGAAATGGCAGAACAAGCAGCAGGGAATTATTACCATTTACCCCAAGCTTCAGACACCACCCTAGCAACAATGGCACAGGACGCGATTGCAACATCAATTGGCTCCTGATTTGCTGTGTGATCCTTGAAAAGCTGAAGTTAATGTCCCATGTGTGAGTTATTTGCACTCTCCAGTTTAGTGCCAACTACCATTTCTTTCTCCATGGGAGAATTTTCTAAACATGGCGGACTCACGGGTTGCCATCAAAGATGGTTGGGGAATTGCCTTCTATGCTGAAATTGTCCGATTGAGAAGGAAGAAGTCCTACTGGTTGCCAGTGTGCTCTTGAGTGATGAACCTTGAATTCCCCTAGCAGAAGGAGAAATTTGCGCGATCGAATCTTTAATTCGGTGCCAAAGGCAATTGCACAGGGTAAGATCTTGGCAATTGAAGAATTCAAAATGGAGTAGAACCCGATGAAAGCGAACGTTATAATTCTAGGGTTAGTCTCACGCTAGCATAAATCAATGTTACAGTCTCCTGTTGCCCCTACTGTCAGTGCGACAAAAACCAGCTATAATCCTCAATCTTCATCACCGCAATGGGTGGAAGTCTTGGTCGATTGTCCAGAGATTGAAGGACTACTTACCTATCGCCTCCCCCCTGATTTGGCCATTCAACCGGGAGATATTGTTAACGTTCCTCTGCAAAGTCAGACTGTAGGGGGAATTGTGATTCGTTTCCTAGCTTCTCTTCCGGCTAATTTGGCAGAAAAGCAAATTCGGGACGTAGAAACAGTTGTCAGCGAAAGCTTGTTTCCACCGCGCTATTGGGAATTGTTAGAACAAGTCGCGACTTACTACTGCACATCTCTGCTTTCGGTAATTCGTACTGCTTTACCGCCAGGGTTGTTAGGAAAGTCGCAACTGCGAATTGCTCTACGCCAAGAGGCAATTCCAGAAGGAGTGGAAAATTTTTGCTCACCGATCGCGCTGCACGTTCTCAAATTACTACAAGCTCAAAAAGCAGGAGATTATAGTGCTACTTATCTGCGAAAACAGCTGAAAGGGGCGCAGCGAGGGATTAATGAGTTAATGCGACGGGGTTGGGTCGAAAGTTATTTGCAACACCCGCAACCGTCTCGTCCGAAACGACAGAAAGCCGTGTTATTGGTGGGAGAATCTCCTGAATTAACTCCCCGTCAGCGAGAAGTGTTAGACATTTTACGCCGTCAAGGAGGTGAGTTATGGTTAACAGAACTCTTGCGCTTATGTAATACGACTTCGAGCACTGTTTCTGCACTAGAAAAAAAAGGCTGTGTGGTAATACAAGAACAAGAACGCCTCCGCTTTGCCCAAACCCCGGATCAAGCAGCGGATCAAGCCAAGGCGTTAAACGCAGCGCAACAGTTTGCCCTCAACACGATTACCGAGTTAACTGAATTTACCCAAGTTCTCTTACATGGTGTTACGGGTTCCGGGAAAACAGAAGTGTATTTGCAGGCGATCGCACCCTTATTACAAGCGGGTTATTCGGCGTTGATCCTCGTCCCGGAAATTGGACTAACGCCCCAACTGTGTGATCGCGCACGGGCAAGATTTGGGTCGCAAGTGTGCATCTATCACAGCGGACTTTCCACCGGGGAACGATATGACACCTGGCGACAAATGCTGAGTGGCGAACCGCAAGTGGTGATCGGAACGCGATCGGCAATTTTCTCACCGCTTCCCCATCTCGGACTGATTATCCTTGATGAAGAACACGACAGCAGTTTCAAACAAACCCAACGTCTCCCCACTTATCATGCCCGTACCGTTGCCAAATGGCGTGCAGAACTCGAGAACTGTCCTTTAATTCTGGGATCAGCCACTCCTTCCCTGGAAACCTGGAAAACCCAAAATGAACCCGCTTCGCAACACCGTTATCTTTCTCTCCCTGAACGCATTTATTCTCGTCCGCTTCCGCCCATTTCCGTAGTCGATATGCGCAAAGAACTGCAACAGGGGAATCGTTCTATTTTTAGTGAACCGCTACAAAAGGCACTCCGTAATCTAAAAACAGAAGGAAAACAAGGCATTCTCTTCATTCCCCGTCGCGGACATAGCACCTTTGTTTCCTGTCGTAGTTGTGGTTATGTGATTGAATGCCCTCACTGTGATGTCTCGCTATCTTATCACTACACCCATGAAGGAGGAACGCAAACCCTACGCTGTCACTACTGTAACCATACTCAACTGCAGCCTTCCCAATGTCCGGCTTGCAATTCTCCTTACCTGAAACATTTTGGCACTGGTACCCAGCGCGTCAAACAAGCCCTAGAACAAGAACTCCCGGAACTGCGCGCCCTCCGCTTTGATAGCGACACCACTCGGACTAAAGGCGCCCATCGTTCTCTCCTCCAGCAATTTACCAATCAAGAAGCGGATTTGTTAGTGGGAACACAAATGTTGACCAAAGGGCTAGATATTGAACAAGTGACCCTCGTTGCGGTTGTCTCTGCCGATGGGGTGCTGCACCGTTCTGATTATATGGCAGCGGAACGCGCGTTTCAAACCCTCGCCCAAGTTGCTGGACGCGCCGGAAGAGGAAATGAACCCGGACAAGTGATCATTCAAACGTATTCCCCAGACCACTCAGTAATTGAAGCGTTACGGACTCACGATTATCTGCGATTTGCCCAAGCGGAATTAGAGAATCGCTATGCCTATAATTATCCCCCTTATGGCAAATTAATTTTACTCAATTTAAGTGGTTTAGAGGCGTTAGAAGTGCAACAAACTGCAACCCTATTAGCCGATGTTTGTCGGGAAATGGCTGGAGAAAATGATTATGAAATTTTAGGTCCTGCACCCGCAAGTGTGATGCGAATTGCCCGTCGTTATCGCTGGCAAATCTTGCTAAAGTTTCCCCCTGAAACCACTGAAAATGATCTCCCTGATTTAATGAGTTTGTATCGTTGCTGTCCGCAAGGAATTAGTTTAAATATTGATGTCGATCCGTTGGATATGGGATAAGCCTGAGGGGGAGTTTGGGAGAGGGGGAGACAAGGAGAATCTTTGATTCCCTATTCCCTGTTCCCTAATAACCAATGACCAATGACCAATGACTAATGACTAATGACGAATAACTATGAACCAAATTGAAACAGTTGTCAAAGAATCAATTTTAAATGCTCTCAATGATTTAATAGATGTCGTTGCCAAGCTGCGATCGCCGCAAGAGGGATGTCCGTGGGATCTAGCCCAAACCCAACAAACGCTGATTCCCTATATCATTGAAGAAGCCTACGAAGTGGCAGCTGCCATCCGCACTGAAAATCAAGAAGAAATTGTTGAGGAATTAGGGGATTTTTTACTACAAGTGATTTTACAAGCCCAAATTGCTTCTGAGAATGGACATTTCACTTTAGAAGAAGTTGCCCAAGGCATTACTGATAAACTAATCCGCCGTCACCCTCATGTTTTTGGCGATGTGGAAGTCGAAGATGTCGCAGAAGTGCGAAAAAATTGGGAAGCCATTAAAGCAGAAGAAAAAGGATATCATTCCCAACAAGTAGAGAAACTCAGTCATAAGTTTCAGAAATATACGGAAACCTTACCCCCGCTTTTTGCCAGTATGAAAATTTCAACTAAAGCCGCAAAATTTGGGTTTGAATGGAACAGTGCAGAAGGAATCTGGGAAAAATTTGAAGAAGAACTATCTGAGTTCAAAGAAGCCCTAAAAGCCGATAATTTTAAAAATCAAGAGTCAGAATTAGGCGATTTATTATTTACCCTGGTTAATATTGCCCGTTGGTATGGTTTTGACCCTTCAGAAGCATTACATGGCACCAATCAGCGGTTTGTGCAACGGTTAAGCGTGATGGAAGATTTAGCAGAAGGTTCGTTAAGTGAATATTCCTTGGATGAGTTAGAAACGTTATGGCAAAAAGCCAAAAAAGAACTGCAGTAAAAGCATCTTTTTTTGAATCAAGTGACTTCTCTAAATGTCTAAACTGGGTTGCTTATGGCGCGATCGCGCTGGGAATTATAGTCCGTTTACGCTTATATTTGAGTCAGCGTTCTTTCTGGTTTGATGAAGTTAATTTAGCCCTGAATATTGTTGAGCGTTCTTATCAAGAGCTTTTGCAACCGTTAGCGTACAATCAAGCTGCCCCTCCTGGATTTCTTTGGCTCGAAAAGTTAGCGGTTCAAGTTTTTTGTAATAATGAGTATGCATTACGATTGTTTCCATTACTATCAGGAATTATTGCACTCTTTTTATTTTATAAACTGGCTCATCAAGTTTCAAATTTATTAGCAGCAACTTGCGCGATCGCGCTTTTTTCTTGTGCTCGCTATACGGTTTATTACTCAGTCGAACTCAAGCAGTATAGTAGCGATGTTATGATTACATTGCTACTATTTTTAGTTTTAGTTTCGCTACAAAAAGAACGTCTTTCTAAACTAAAAGTTATTTTCCTTAGTATCTTAGGTGGGCTTGCGATTTGGTTCTCTCATCCAGCAGTTTTTATCTTAGCAGCCGTAGAATTCACCAATTTTGTCCGAACGCCGCAGAAAGAATGGCAGAGAATTCTAATTAATCGTTTACCGATTTACTTAACCTGGTTAATCAGTTTTGCTTTCCTCTATTTTGTCACCATTACTCCTACGCTAGGTAATGAAGATTTAGTCTCCTCTTGGGGCGCAAGATATCCCGAATCTCCCTTTGATTTGTTGTGGGGATTAGATGCAGTGGGACGTTTTTTTTATCGTCCAATGGGCTTTTTTAACTTTCGGGATGGCATCGGAATTTTTGTCTTTCTCATAGGATGTATCGCTTGTTATCGCCAGCGCCCAATTAAACTTTTACAACTAAATGCTCCGCTCTTAATAACTCTATTTGCTGCTTATTTACACAAGTATCCGTTTCGAGAAAGACTGGTTTTATTCTTGGTTCCTTTTGCTATTTTGATCATTGCCGAAGGACTCACCTTTTTAATCACACAACTCCTAAGTATTAACTCTATCAATCGCTTTTTTGGATGGCTAGGACTCCTTCTTTTATCCATTTTGTTGATTCCCTTTTTGGTGAGAAGTAGTCACCTCGCGATCGCGCCTCAACGGAGTCATTTTGAAGAAGCAAGACCGATTATTCAGTATGTAAAAAATCATTATCAAGCAAACGATTCGATCTATGTTTATGCTAAAGGAAAAACACACTTTCTTTACTATGCACAACGATTTAATCTCCCGTTGAATAGCGATCAAATAGGAACCCTTACGATCCTGGGAGAAGAAAAAAACAATCTTGAAAAGCGATGGAAAACAATCAAAGCAGAACTGGAAAAACTGGAAAATCAAAAGCGATTATGGGTCGTTATCATTAAGACAACTGACGCCGAAAAAGAGGTTTTAATTTCTCAGCTTAATACCCTCGGTCAACCCAGGCAATGTTTAGAAAAGCCAGGGGCTTATACCTGTTTATATAATCTTGCAAAAAAGTAAGGGCAAACTGATGTTCACCCTTACGGCAACTCAATCTCTCTCGATGCAAATTAGCGATTCGTTAACATTTCCATCGGTAAGCGCTTAAAGGTCAGTCGTTCATCAGCGACATCAGCAAAGAGAGTATCCCCTTCACTAAAGTCTCCTTTCAGCAATGATTTCGCGATCGGGGTTTCCACATAACGCTGCACTGCCCGTTTTAAGGGACGTGCGCCGTAAACGGGATCGTAGCCAATATCGGCAAGGAAATCTAAGGCTTCTTGGGAGAGTTTCAAGGAGAGTTTTTGTTCACTGAGACGATCTTCGAGATACTGGGTTTGTAAGCGGACAATGTCTCGTAATTGATCGCGCTGCAGGGCATGGAAGATAATCATCTCATCAATCCGGTTGAGGAATTCCGGACGGAAACTGTCTCGCATTGCCCCCATGACGCGATTGTACATTTCATCGTAACGAGAATCGTCGCCAGCAACATCAAGAATGAGATCAGAACCGATGTTACTGGTCAT
>CAZBPR010000151.1:0-6943 GCA_964493825.1 uncultured Dactylococcopsis sp. | reverse complement strand
ATAAAGAGGTCTCCAAAGTGGCAAAGAACATATGCAGCACACTATTGACCATAAAGGGATTAAAAATCGCTTGGAAGTAATCGGTCACGACAAACTTGCCATCCACCAATTCCCCGCCAGCGGGGGTTTGTAACCAAGAATTTGCCGTCAAAATCCAAAATGTGGATAAATTCGCGCCAAAGGCAACCATAATGGTCCCCATATAGTGAATGACCGGTGGCACTCTCCCCCAACCAAACAACATAATCCCGAGGAAACCGGCTTCTAACATAAATGCCATTGATGCTTCAAAGCCGAGGATACTGCCAAAGAAGTCGCCGACTGCTTCAGAAAACGGTGCCCAGTTGGTGCCAAACTGAAACTCCATCGGCACACCACTGGCAACGCCGATACCAAAATTGAGGACATACAGCTTCGACCAAAATCGAGCATGATAGTAGTAGTCAGGATTGCGGGTTTTTAACCACATCCCTTCCACAACGACTAAATAAATTGACATTCCGGTGGTTAACACGGGCCATAGCATATGAAAAATGGCAGTCACGGCAAATTGCATCCGTGACAGTGAAACCGAGTCTGATAGAAAATCCATGCTTCTTCTCGCCCATAAACATTAAGCACTGTTACATCATAACGATTGTTTACTCTTCTTATTGATTCTTTGAAAAAAGTCTTAAGATTTAAGATTTAATTTACAATTTGTTTTCGAGTTTAATCAAGTTACTGATTCAATAAAGATGAAATTTTAAGCTAATTTTAATTATATTTTTACTCAAAATCCTCTTGAATTAAGTTAGACTAAATCACCAGCTTATTAACAAGCAATGACCCCTCAATAGCTAATTAAAAGTCGATTTTGCTATCTCGCAAGTATTTCAAACAACCGTTATTAGCGCAATTAAATTGAGAGTAACCCGTAAATTTTAATGTTTATTTAAAACTTAAATAATTTCGTAAAAGCGGATCGCTCCCCTCATAAGATTAAGCATCCAAAATACTTCCCTGCTACCCGAAAATAGCGTTTTTCAAGTAGAAATAAAAACGACGATTGTTTTACATTTCTTAAGAATTCGAGCAAGCTATTTTCAAATGGAAGCAATTTGGTTACTATAGACCCTTGGCGTCATCACTCGGGTTATTCTAGTTACAGTTTTTTTTGATAATGCAAATTCCTCATTGGTCTCCAGAGTACGAAACCGGTTTCCCCATCATTGATCAACAACACCAAGAGATGTTTAAGGTCGTGAGCGATCTCCAAGAAGCAATGGTGAGACAAGCTGAGCCAGCTTACCTCAAGCACCTCTTACAAGCGCTACTAAAAGATACCATTGCTCACTTCACCCTTGAGGAAGACTTGATGCAAGAGCATGGTTATCCTTCCTATGAGGAACATAAACAAATTCATGATCGCCTCACCCAAAAAATTACCAAAGTTCTCCGTCGTCTGGAAGCTGAAGAAGATGCTGCTTTGGTCAATAGTGAGCTTTCCCACTTTCTCCATCAATGGTTAGTGCATCATATCCAAGGACAAGATCGTAAAATGATCCAATTTTTCCGAGAACGAAATATTGTTGATGTGGAGAGAGCAGTGATTTATCAATAACGGGTCACGGTAATGATGGCTTTCATTTTCGATGTCGATGGGACGCTTGCCGAAACAGAACGTTACGGTCATCGCGTTGCCTTTAACCGAGCTTTTGCCGAAGCTGGTTTAAATTGGTATTGGTCTGAGTCTCTGTATGGGGAGCTCTTGTCAATTTCTGGGGGGAAAGAGCGGATTTGTCACTACATAACCCACTATCTTCCCCACTCGAATCTCCCTGATGCTGGAGATGAGTTTGTGCAAGAACTCCACACTGCCAAAAGTCATCATTATCGTCAACTCTTACAAGAAGGAAAGATTCCCTTACGTCCAGGGGTTAAGCGAGTGATCGCAGAAGCGCATCAAGCTGGAATAAAATTGGCGATCGCGACAACCAGTTCTCTTGAAAATACAATGGCACTCCTCGAAACCCAGTTGGGAAGCGCTTCTTACTTTCGCGCGATCGCCGCAGGCGATATAGTTGAGCAGAAAAAACCGGCACCCGACATTTACAACTATGTTTTAGAGCAGCTCAATGTTAGGGCTGATGATTGTCTTGTCTTTGAAGATTCTCAGGCTGGTTTAGCAGCAGCCACGCAAGCCAACTTAAAAACTGTCATCACCGTGAATGATTATACAGCGCATCAAAATTTTTCTGAGGCTGTTTTAGTTTTAAGCCATTTGGGAGAACCGGATCAACCTTTCACCGTCTATCGTGGGAGTGGCTTAGTTAATCAAACCTACTTTGATGTGAACTTAGCCCATTTATTATTCAAGTCTTAAAAGCAAGAACAACACACAAGAGAAGTTAATTGGAATCTCAGTGTTGTGATTTATATCTAGCCGGAGAAGTGGCTTTATTTAGCTGAAATAATGATTTCATTTCAGTCATTTTGATCTGAAATAAAAACTTGGAACATTTCCAATCTGAACGGGTCGAATAACTTCAGATTAATAAGCACAAATTTGATTAATTGTGATGAATAAAAATAGGTTTAAATTCCCATTTGCAATTCATTTCAGTATTTTATTAACCGCTACAGGAATTTCTCTGGGCGGTTGTAATTTTGCGAGTATTCAAGCGCGTAATTCTCCGGTTCCTCAGAAAAAAACAGTTGGTTGGGTAGAAAATACTCGGCTTTTAGGAACCAATTCTGAAATTGAAGCGAAGCTTGATACAGGTGCTAAAACAACCTCGATTAATGCTGAAATTCTAGATTTGCCTGAAGATACCTCGGAAGCGGGAGGCATGGTGAGATTTAGGTTTATAGACGGAGACGATCCTAAAACTGTCTATGAACGACCGATTTTAGAGTGGGTAAGAATTAAAGATGGAGAAGGGGGATTTTTTCGGCGTCCTGTGATTAAAATGCAAGTTTGTATTGGTAATCAATGGGTAGAAGAAGAGGTTAATTTAGCGGATCGCAGTCAATTTAATTATTCGGTTTTAATAGGTCGTAATATGCTCAAAAAAACGAATGTAGTGGTTGATTCAAGCCAAACCAAAACAACAACTCCTAAATGTTCTGAATCTGGAGGAGAATCCCGATGAATCGTACGTTTCGAGGTGGATTAATTGCGCTATTTTTAACAGCAATTGGCTTGGCAATCTTTTTCAATAAACTTGCCACCTCCAATGTGCCTCTTTTCCCAGACCAAAATTATCAAAGTTGGTATGTGGAAGCGAAAGTGACCATTGATTCAGCGCGATCGCTGCTCGAATCGGAGAAAGAGCTTCCTGGAACCATCCGTTTACAACTTCCCCAAGAATCAGAAAGTTATACCATTGTCCGAGAAGATTTCATTAGTAATGGTTTTAACCGTCAACTGTCATCACCGGACAATGCTTCCAATCGAATTGTTATTTTCGAGAACGCAGGGGTAAACAGTGGGAAAGTTCTCTTCTATCGAGCGATTGTTGATCAAATTCCAGGGACTAGCATTTTCAGCTTTGGCGACAATAATGTTTCCCCAAGCAGTCGTCGCATTATTCATCAGGGATACAACCAATCCAGGAAAGGACAGATCGTGGCTGATAACCTTGAAGAAAATCTCCCTGCGAATGAAATTCAAGATTTACTGGCGCAAGCGCGTCAAAATGCCGACAACCGCTTACAACTTGCAAAGAATCTCTACCAAATTGTCCTGCAAGAAAATGATATCCGTATTCAAGCCATCCGTGACACCCTTGCTGGATCAACAGAACTCTCTGCAGCAGAATTAACGGCTTTCTTGCTGCAACGGGCACAAGTTCCAGCTCGGATTGGGAATGGTATTTCCCTCACTCAAAAGGAGACTTATACCACTGATTTTATCCATTGGTTAGAAGTTCAAGACGGTGAAGCATGGCTAGCTTATGATCCGATCACGAATCGCTTTCGACCGCAAAACCGTTACCTGACTTGGTGGTATGGGAATACCTCACCGTTAATGGTACAGGGATCAGAGGGCGTTAATTTAGAAGTAGTTGTGCGCCCCAACACGGATCAGGGGCTGAACCAAGCAATTTGGCAAGATCGCGCTGAATCCAGTCCTTTTCTCAACTACTCCTTACTGCGATTACCCCTAACCAGTCAGCGCGTCTTTCAGGTACTGGTTTTAGTTCCCGTTGGTGCCTTAATCATCTCTTTTATTCACCAAATGATTGGGCTGCAAACTTTTGGCACCTTTACGCCGATTTTAATTGCATTGGCATTTCGGGAAACAGGTGTATTGGTCGGCATTCCCTTATTTATTTTGATTGTTGTCTTAGGGCTTTTTATTCGTGCCTATCTCAATCATCTGCAATTATTAATTGTCCCTCGTTTAGCAGCGATTTTAACGGCAACAGTTCTCCTGATGGGAGTCATTGCCATTATTATGGACCGCTTAGACATTGATTTAGGACTTTCTATTTCTTTATTCCCGATTGTGATTTTAGCGATGACGATTGAACGAGCGGCTTTAGTGTGGGAAGAACAAGGAGGAAGAGAAGTTGCGATCGCGGGGGGAGGAACCCTGCTGGTTGCTCTCATTGGCTACTTTTGGATGATCAACGACTATGTTCAACATCTCACCTTTGCCTTTCCCGAACTTTTGTTTCCCATTCTTGGGCTCAATCTCTTAGTCGGACGTTATAACGGCTACAAACTCATCGAATACTTGCGTTTTCGCTCCATGATCCAACAGTTAAATCAATCGACGAAAGAGTCAAAATCATGATCAATCCCTTTGCCCTGAAAAAAAATGGGATTTTAGGAGTCAATGCGCGCAATCTCGATTACCTATTTCCCAATAACCCACGACATCTTTATCAATTAACGGACAATAAACTGAAAACGAAAAAAATTGCCGAAAGCGTCGGTGTTACTGTACCTGAAACTTACGGTGTGATTCGTTTTCAAAATGAAGTCAAACAGTTGCCCGATCTTGTGGCGAAAACCCATCGTTTTGTGGTGAAGCCCGCTGGCGGGAGTGGAGGCGATGGCATTCTTGTCATTCAAAATAAAAGTGAGCAAGGCTATTGTAAAGCCAGTGGTCAATGGATTAGCCAGAATGACTTACAATATCACCTCCATAATATTTTGAGCGGTATGTTTTCTCTTTCGGGGAATGCCGATCAGGTAATTATTGAATACGCCGTCCAATTTGACCCTGTTTTTTCCAGCATTACTCACCAAGGGGTCCCTGATATCCGCATGATCGCTTATCAGGGCGTCCCAGTGATGGCAATGCTACGACTCCCCACTCAAGCCTCAGATGGAAAAGCGAATTTACATTGTGGCGGTGTTGGCGTTGGTATTGATTTGGCAAGGGGTTGCACAACTTTAGGGATTCAGTACAATCGTTATCTCAAAACTCATCCAGAAACCGACCAACCTCTGCGAGGCATTGTAATTCCCCACTGGGAAGAAATTGTAACCATGTCCGCCAAACTCTGTGCAGAAACAGAATTTGGCTACCTTGGAATTGATTTTGTTTTGGATGAAAGATTAGGACCGTTACTGTTAGAAATGAATGCCCGTCCGGGGCTTTCGATTCAAATTTGTAATCAAGAAGGGTTAATTCCTCGCTTAGAAGCCGTGGATACCTCTTTAGACAAGTTAACCTGCCTTGAGCAAAAAATTGCTTTTGCTAAACAGCATTTTGGTGTTGAACCTCAACAGTAAGCGCATAGCCAAAAAAAAAGTTACTACCAGAGTAACTTTAACACCCAAACTTTTAGAGACTGATTTGCAATTCACTGCTTTGTTACTAGGACATTGTCATCGAGAAGCCCCGCTGTAAGAAGGTCAGGTTAGAGTCGGAATGAGTGCCTTGAGTGCGTTTTTGTTTTGCTTGGCGTTGACTTTGCTTTTGGTATTTTTTCAAAATTGCATTAACGTTACTGGGAGTCAATGAATTTTTATTCATTAATTCACTGGCTCCAGCCTGCAACAGTTCTTGAGCCTCTCGATTGGGAAGCGGTCGCTTCGTGTAAAAGACAATGGGAACAGTTTCGACAATCTCAATACGACGGAGAATGGTACAAAATTCTGTGGGTTTAAGGATAGCCATTTCATAGCTGACAAAAATCATTTTGACTTGCCACAGGGGATTTTGCGTAATTTTTTGCAGAGCACTAATCCCATCACTAATCACTTCAAATTTATAGCCTTGTTTTTGCGCGATCGCGCTGAGTAAAGACTGATTTTTACGACTGGAGTCAACAGCCAAGAATAAGGGTTCCTTCTGTTTGGGTTCAGAGGTGGTTAATAAGGTCGAAGAATAAGTTCCTTGACTATGGTTACGAACGGCTAGATCTTGAACCTTATTAAAAGTTACCAACTGATCTTCGTAATAGGGAGCGATTGCCGAAGCCAAAGTAAAAAAATTACCTTGCTTCTTAAACTTAAAGGCTAAATCTCTCAGGGAAGTCTGTCCTTGCAACCCTTTCGCCATGTTTTGATAAACTTTTGGCGAAACCCGGCTTTGCAGTTTTTCAGGTTCAAGGAGTAAGGGCGCTTGATTGGGAGAGACCCGGGCTAAACCCATTTCCACCCATTTTTTCCAATTTTCACGAATCTTTTCTTGCAATAGTTTAACGTCAGGAAAAAAACTGTAGGGCAAACGATAATAACGATCTGGCGTGACCCCTTCTTGTATTTCTAACTCCATACCATCCCCAATCCCCGTTAGTTGCGATACATTAACCAGTGATTTAGAAGCACTTAAGCACCGATAAATGGGGGCTTCAAACGCCTGAACAACATCAAATAAAACTTCTTCTAACGTTCCCTGAACAATTGATTGTACTTGCTCACCGCTAATAGTATTACTCTCAGTGAGAACTCTCAATTCTGTACAGTCCCAAGACTCAACTCCCCAATCGATATGATCCAG
>CAZBPR010000150.1:0-6951 GCA_964493825.1 uncultured Dactylococcopsis sp. | reverse complement strand
TCGCAGAACCAAGAATCCCACGGCAAAGCGCGTAGCGTAGCCGTGGGAGTGTCAAGCAAAGACGTTCCCTGCAACGTCTCAACCCAGAACAACTCACTACTCACCAATTATTATGTGCCGTCTCCTCGGTTATCTCGGTTCGCCCGTACAACTAGACCAACTGCTTTGTAAACCTCAACATTCCCTAGTTGTTCAAGCCTATCAACCCAAAGAAATGGAGTCGGCATTGATGAATGCAGATGGGTTTGGGATTGGCTGGTATCATCCTCACCAAACGACAGCACCCTACATTTATAAACAGACAATGCCCATTTGGAGCGATCTGAACTTACCACAAATTAGTCGCTATGTGGAAGCGGGGTGTTGGTTAGGTTATGTCCGCAGTGCAACTCCTGGCTTAGCTGTTGATTTAAGTAACTGTCAGCCTTTTACCAGTGAGGGCTTATCACTCTCTCATCCTTTATTATTTACTCACAATGGCTATATCGATCAATTTCGGAAAACCCTCTATCGTCCTCTGCGTCTCAACTTACATGATGAAGTTTATCTGCATATTCATGGCACCACTGACTCCGAACATATTTTTGCTTTAATTCTGCATCAGCTGTACACACAACCGAAACTTTCCTTAGCGCAAGCCGTACAAACAGCTTTGAATCAACTCAGTGACATTGCCCAAGCCCAAGGCAATATTTATTTTTGTGCCAACATTGTGGTGAGTGATGGTCAGCAGTTGGTTGCTAGCCGTTTTGCCAGTCGTTCTCCAGCACCTAGCCTTTACTGGCTAGAAGCGGATCCTAACTATCCCGACGCGGTCATCATTGCATCAGAACCCTTATTTGAGGGAAACTGGAAGCGTTGTCCAGAACAAAGTATGATTTGTGTGGGAGAGGATGGAACAGTTCACATCAATCAAGTCACACCGCAGTGCTATTTATAGTGCCTTAGAACAGACGCGCGATCGCAGCCTTGAATTTTTTGACAGCTTAGATTTTGATCGGTTTTGCACCCAAGCTCATCCTGACTTTAGTCCAGTCGGGTGGCATCTAGGGCACATTGCCTTCACCGAAGGGTTATGGATTTTAGAACACCTCAAAGGCACTCCTCCTCTCTACCCTCAATACCGCCAACTTTTCGCTGCGGATATCCTCCCGAAAGAAGAGCGACAAAATCTTCCCTCCATCTCCCTCATTCTCGACTATCTCCACGATATTCGCGCCGTGGTTTTAGACTACTTAGAAACCGCACCCATTGCTGAACAAAGTCGTCTTTGGTGGTGGCTGATTCAACATGAATGTCAACATAGCGAAACCATCAGTCTGATTTTACAACTGCAACAGCGCCAACGTTTGCCTTTATATCCTATTGCTCCCTCTAACAGCACCGGAGAAGTCGTTACTGAAATGGTCAAAATTCCAGCCGGCGAGTTTATCATGGGCAGCGATACAACCCCTCAAGATAATGCTCGTCCTGCCCATACTATCTATTTAGACGATTATTGGCTTGATCGCTATCCGGTTACCTGTGGACAATATCGACAATTTATGGAAGCTGGGGGATATCAAACTCGGGAATTTTGGTCCTCTACGGGATGGCAATGGTTGCAAAATAATCCGGTTGCCAAGCCATTATACTGGTCAGAAGGAAAAGAATGGGCCGATCACCCAGTTTATGGCGTCAGTTGGTATGAAGCCGAAGCCTATGCCAATTTTGTGGGGAAACGTCTCCCAACGGAAGCGGAATGGGAAAAAGCAGCCCGCTGGCAGTCCTCTCTTTGCCAATCCACTCCTTATCCTTGGGGAGAAGACTTTCCCCATTCTGCCCACGGCAACTTCGACACCCGCATCGGACAAACAACGCCAGTGAATACTTATCCGGCTGGCGAAAGTGATTATGGCTGTTGTGACTTACTCGGGAATGTTTGGGAATGGACGGCATCTTGGTTCTCTCCCTATCCGAATTTTGAAGCGTATCCCTATCGCGGTTATTCAGAAGTTTATTTTGACAACCAGCATCGGGTCTTACGGGGAGGGAGTTGGGCAACTCGCCCTTGGGCATTGAATAGTAGTTGGCGTAACTGGTATTATCCGCATCTTCGTCAAATTTTTGTCGGTTTTCGTTGTGCGAAGACTGCTATAAGTTAACTTGAAAAATTAAGTGTTAGCTCCTGAGACAATGACCATTTATATCCAAGATCCCGCGATTAAGAATCAATATCGTAGCACTGGTATTGTTCGTGGGATTTACCTGCCTAGCGACACGGCGAGTGCTGAGGGTGTATTAATGACACGAGAGGGAATGTTTCCCGCTGAATTGTTTCGGAGATGGTGGCAACCCCCCAGTGAAGAATTGGTTTGGAACTGCTGGCTCAAAACCCTCAAAGAAGATCCTTGCCTCCATTTTATTTTGAAAGGAACGTATCGCAATGAAGAGGGAGAAAATGTTTCACCGGATAGCATTTTAGAAGATCGGTTTAGTATTCGAGGGAATTTGCTGTTCTGGAATGAAGATCAAGGTAATTTTGGCATTAGTATTCGTCCCAATAAAGAAGCGATCCGTAAATTTAACCCTTTTTTTGTGGAAATTAAAGGCCGCTTAGTGAGTCCAAAGCCAGGGGCGTTTTGGGAAGTTGAAGCAGTGAAAAAAGGAAATGAACTGCTTTTAGTAGAAGCGCAAGAAGTATTTCCGCCGATGAAGAACAAAAAAAGCAAACCGAAGCCGAAAGGAAAATCATTTTCTTCAGGTAAAAACTCCAAACAACTAAAATAAGTAATTAGAATGCGACCTCAAAAACGATTTGCTCAGCATTGGCTCAAAAGCGAAAAGGCACTCAAGGAAATTATTACAGCCGCTGACTTAAGAAATGAAGATATTGTTTTGGAAATTGGTCCTGGCACCGGAATTTTAACGCGTCAATTATTAGCAATGACCCAAAAAGTCATCGCGATCGAGCTGGATCAGGCTCTAATTAAACATCTCAAGGAAAAGTTCCGTAAAACTGAAAATTTAGTGCTTTTACAAGGAGATTTTCTAAAGCTCGATCTCAATCAAATTATTTCAGAAACTCCAAATAAAGTAGTGGCGAATATTCCTTACAATATTACAGGACCGATTCTGGAAAAATTATTGGGCTCGATCACCCAACCCCAACAACGCTATGAAATAATTGTTCTTTTAGTGCAGAAAGAAATTGCGGAACGGATTTGTGCCCAATCCGGTTCAAAAACGTTTGGTGCGCTATCAGTACGAACGCAATATTTGGCTGAGTGTAAATTAATTGCTTGGGTTTCTGCTAAAGCCTTTTCCCCACCCCCAAAAGTTGATTCTGCGATTATTGCCTTAACCCCACGCCCATTTCCGTTACCGGTGACTTCACCAAAACTCTTAGAACAATTAGTCAAATTGGGGTTTGCCAACCGTCGGAAAATGTTGCGGAATAATTTAAAAAGTATTATTTCTCCAGAGGCGTTAGAAAGGATTTTAGAAAAATTAGACATTACTCCTTTCGCACGGGCGGAAGCCATTCGTGTTTCCGATTGGGTGCGCTTGTGTAATGAAGTGGATCAACTAACCCATTCGCCTTCACAAAAGCAGGAAATGATCCCCTTAATTAGTCCCTCTCAGCCGCACAACGAGTAATGATTGTCGGTTAGGAGCTATATTAAGTTTGGTAGGGATCATGTTCTGCTAATAAACGCTCTAATTTTGCTTCATCAACACGGTTGATAATCCGTCTCGAATCTTCTACATCTCGTACAGTTTTCGAGAGGCTAATGGTCGAACCAACGGAGAAAAATAAGCCCATTCCCAAATACCCCTTAATCCAGTTATTCACTGGTAAATAGACAATTCCAAGTGAAGTCAGACTAATTGCTAAGAGAAAAGAAATCCACGTCTGCGTAATCCAAGCCTTAGTATGAGAAATTGGCGCTTGATAGTGTTTGTTATCCATGATCGGTTCCTCTGAATAAGGTCTTATACTGTTATTCTGGCAAGCCTGTTGATGAAGCCACAATGAGGATTAACCATTCAAGCGCAGGCAGTTGAATTGAGGTGAAGAAGGGTGAAACGAGGTGAAGTAAAATCAAGAGAAAGAGCCGAGGAAGGCAGGGATGGAAACGGCAGAATTGGCAGCCTGGCTTTGTCAAGAAGAACAAGAAGCCTTAATCAATTACCTAGGCACAAAAGTGGGATTAACTCGCGTTCGTGCGGAGTGCTTTGTGCGCTTGTGGATTTACTTAACCGTGAAAGCGCAACAGAAACAGCATCCCAACTTGCAACCCCCATTAACGGAACTTCTTGATCTTGCCACACCGGTGAGTTGTACTCACCGCGAAGCAGCAACGCTTTTTTATGGCGATAAAGAAAAAGGTAGCGATCGCGCAGCCGGGATGATGTTAGATCAGTTAGCGGCTTTAGGTTTAATTGAAAAATCTTTTGACGGTAATACCACCAACATCAAAATTAATGTTACTTCTGAGATTATTCCCGAAAAGGAAACTGCTAAACGATACCCTCTCGTGATCGATGAATTTGATCCTCGCAGCGATGCCATTCCAGTCGCCACCTTACTCGCTCAAAACTATAATTGGATGAATCGCAATTGCGAAACCCTTCCTCATCGGATCAGCCGTCTCTTACGGCAGTGGAGTCGTAAATATGCAAAGGGATTGCGAGTGTTAAGACGTAGCGATACGGATCATCCCGTAGGTTTTTATCTTCTCTATCCTACCGCTAGCGTCTCCGAACCCATGTTTTTTGATGCCCCGAGTAAAGGCTTACATTTGAGTCGCATGGCATCAGTTGATCCCTTTCAAATTGCCATTCCAGGCGATCCAGATTGTTGTGCTGTTTTTGTTCGCAGTTGGATGATTCAAAGGGAATATCAAGGCAAGTATCAGATTCCTTTTCTCCAAGATGCCCAAAAAACGCTGATCCGAATGCAACAAGAAGATTTTCCTAATCTGTGCGACTTATACACACTGATTATTCATCCCAGTTATGAAAAACTAGCTGATTCTCTAGGTTTTCAGCGCATGAGTCGTGATCCCCAATTGTCGATTTATTGGATGTATCAAGCACTTGATCGCTTTGTCGCATTGGATTTAAGCAATCATTCTCTAAACAAGCAACCGTTGCGACAAAATGATCTGCTGGCGTAAAGGAGTATAAATTAACCGTCGCTTGACCAACGGTCAACCGCAGGCTCCGTCGTCTTACGGCGGAGTACGGCTGACTCCTCTTAACATCGAACTGCTGAGACTTCTGATTGAGTGCCAGTTCTATATTTGGTAAACCACTTAACCCTTCTCCTGTTGCTTTGAGATAAGCCTCTTTGGCAGTCCATAAGCGGAAAAACATTGCTTCTTGCCTTGTGGGAGGAAGTGAGACTAAATAGGCAACTTCTTGTTCTTGAAAAAAACGCCGGGCTAAAGATAATGCTTGGGGAAGGGAACGCATCAACTCTACATCAATTCCGACGCTGTGATCAGATTGAGCAATCACATACAGTGCCAGATGATGAGAATGGGAAACATTGAATGCCAGTGTTTGATTGCAGTGGCTTTTTCCTAAGATGGGTTTTCCTTGGGGAAGATAGTCAAATTCAATGGCTGCTGGTGCTAAATTAAGGGATTGTCCTAGCAGCGAGCGTAAAATTCCTCGCCCTGCAATGAAGCGGATTTTATCCTGCGACTTCACAAAGCGATTGGCGCGTTGTTTTTCCTCAGCATTCAGAACCGCCCAATATTCTGCTTCCAACTGAGGAGAAATATCTAAATGAGCTTGCCAAATCTCGATAATGGGTTGTTTGATCCTTCCTAACGTCTAAGCTAAAAACCCCTCTCCCATAAGAGAGAAGGGTCAATGAGCAATTTAAACTAACCTAATCTAGACAGCAGCAACTTCTTTGAGCGCTTGTTTCAAGATTTCTGCTTTATCCGTCCGTTCCCAAGGTAGATCAAGGTCAGGACGTCCAAAGTGACCATAAGCTGCAGTATCTTGATAGAAACGTCCGCCCCGTTGCTTCGGCAGCTCCTGTAAGTTCAAGTCTTGGATAATACCAGCAGGACGAAGTTCAAAGTTTTTGCGAATCACTTCGAGTAATTTTTCTTCGTCAACTTTACCGGTACCAAAGGTATCAACAAAAACACTAGTGGGACGCGCAACACCAATGGCGTAGCTGAGTTGAACTTCGCACTTGTCGGCTAAACCAGCGGCAACGATGTTTTTCGCCACATAACGGCTTGCATAGGCAGCACTGCGGTCAACTTTTGTTGGATCCTTACCAGAGAACGCGCCACCGACGCCGCCATAGGTATCAACGATGATTTTGCGTCCGGTTAAACCAGCATCCCCTTGGGGACCACCAACCACAAATTTACCGGTGGGGTTCATTAAGTATTTGGTGTTCTCATCCGGCTTGATGTTAATGTCTTCAAAAATGGGAAGCACAACTTCTTTCCAGAGATCCGCTTTAATTTTGTCATGAACGGTTTTCTCATCCGTGCTACCGCCCACTTCTGGATCATGTTGGGTGGAGAGTAAAATTGTGTCGATCCGAACCGGCTTACCATCTTCGTAAGCAACACTCACTTGGCTCTTACCATCCGGACGGAGATAGTCAAGGGTGCCATTGTGACGAACTTTTGCTAGCTGGCGAGTTAAGCGGTGAGACAAGCTGATGGGCAGAGGCATTAATTCTGGGGTTTCGTTGCAAGCAAACCCAAACATTAACCCTTGGTCACCTGCACCAATTTGATCGAGTTCGTCATCACTGAGGTCACGGCTTTCTTGAGCGCTAGTTACCCCTTGCGAAATGTCGGGAGATTGTTCATCAAGGGCAACTAATACGGCACAGCTATCAGCAGAAAAGCCATTATCAGCATCGGTATAACCAATTTCTTTAATTTTTTCGCGAACCAAGTTCACAAAGTTCACTTGCGTCTTGGA
>CAZBPR010000149.1:0-7004 GCA_964493825.1 uncultured Dactylococcopsis sp. | reverse complement strand
AAAAGCAAGAGAAAAAAATTGAAAATGAAATTCTATCCCTAGCGCAAGATATTAAATTATGGCACCAACGCATTGATAAGGCAAAAGCAGCCAACCGTCAAGACTTAGCTCAAGCCGCTCAAGAAAAAGAAGCCAGTCTGTTACGTTTAGGCAATCAGCGCTGGGGTCAAATGAAGGGGATGCAAGAGCAAATTCGCCAAGCGAGAGAATTGGTTGACCAAGTGAGACAGCGGCAACAGGAAGTAAAAGCAAAAGCTCAGCAAGTTAAGCAATCCCAACAAACCAATTCTCGAGTGACTCAGAGTTGGAATACCGAAGAGATTTATTCTTCCGGGTATAATCGCACTCTTGATCCGCTAGAAGAAGAATTTCGCAATTGGGAAGTAGAACAAGAATTAAGAGACATGAAGCAAAAATCATAAGAGGAGGCCAGGTGAACGGAATTAATCATTTTTCCAGCTCCGAATGAGTCACATCGTGGGCAATGAGGGTTTCTGATAGAATGGATAAAATCCCTGTCCTGGGGTAAAAACAGATGAGAACTTACTCAAACTTGTAGAAAAAAGGAACGAGGAAAAGCTGTGACAGTAAGAGTGCGCATTGCACCGAGTCCCACTGGTAATTTACACATTGGTACCGCCCGCACGGCGGTCTTTAATTGGCTATTTGCCCGTCATGAAGGGGGCAAGTTTATTATTCGGATTGAAGATACTGATCAAGCGCGATCGCGCCCCGAATATACCCAAAATATCAAAGATGGACTAGCTTGGTTAGGGCTACACTGGGATGAAGGTCCCTATTTTCAATCGGAACGGCTAGACCTCTACAAACAAGCCGTCCAAACCTTGCTTGACAAAGGCTATGCTTACCGTTGCTACACCACAGAGGAAGAACTCAACGAACTGCGAGAATCGCAAAAAGCAAGGAATCAAGCCCCCCGTTACGATAATCGTCACCGTAACCTTACTCCCGAACAAGAAAAAGCTTTTGAAGCGGAAGGGAGAAAGCCGGTGATTCGCTTCAAAATTGATGATCATCGTGAAATCATGTGGAGTGATCACATTCGAGGACTATTAACCTGGAAAGGAAGCGACCTCGGTGGTGATATGGTGATTGCACGGGCGAGTAGTCGGGAAGATTTAGGACAACCTCTTTATAACTTAGCAGTAGTTGTGGATGATCTAGATATGAAGATTAGTCATGTCATTCGTGGCGAAGATCATATTGCCAATACCGCTAAGCAAATTTTACTCTACGAAGCCCTAGAGGGAACAGTTCCAGAATTTGCCCATACTCCTCTGATTCTCAACGAAAGCGGACAAAAGCTCTCGAAACGAGATAACGTTACTGCCATTTCCGATTTCTATAAAATGGGTTTTGTTCCTGAAGCTATGGCCAATTATATGACTCTGTTAGGGTGGACACCTCCTGATTCCACAACGGAACTGTTTACCTTAGAAGAAGCGGCCAAAACCTTTACGCTCGATCGCGTCAGTAAAGCAGCAGCGAAGTTCGACTGGTCAAAACTCGACTGGATTAATAGCCAGTATATCCACAAAATGGAGCCGGTGCGGCTGCTAGAAATGCTCGTTCCGTTTTGGGAAGAAGCAGGCTACAAAATTGATCTGGAAAATAGTCGTCCTTGGTTAGAACAAATCACTGCCTTGATTGCTCCCAGTTTAACCCGTCTTACCGATGCTGTTGAACAAACCCAAGTTTTCTTCAAAGATAGCATTGAACTGAATGCAGACGCGCAAGCCCAAATGCAGCAAGATGGTGTGAAAGCTGTCATTACCAGTGTTTGTGAAGGCGTAAAACAGCAGAATCAACTGACCGAAGAAGACGCCAAACAACTAATAAAACAAGTCACCAAAGAACATGGTGTTAAAAAAGGATTAGTGATGAAGTCTCTTCGCGCTGCTTTAACTGGAGATGTGAAAGGACATGATTTAATGCAATCTTGGCTATTACTCAACCAAAAAGGGATCGATCAACCCCGTTTAGAAGCTGCCTTAAGTCAGGTGTAATTGTTAGATGAAAGGAAGAGAGACGTTGAGGAGTCCGGGTTGAATTCCCCTCTCACCTCACTTCCTTAGTTTTCCGAAGAACTGAGCAAAACAATGGTACAACTGCAGATGAATCAAATGACAGTCTCTCCTGGTGGAAAAGTTGTACTAAAAGATATTAACTGGATCACTTTAGAAACCATTTTAAATGAATGGGGAGAAAATCGGTCTTCTCGCATTGCTTACAATCGAGGAATCTTAGAAATTGTGACTCCCTTACCCGAACACGAAATTAATAAAAATTACATTACTAATTTTGTAGAAATTCTGTTAGAAGAACTCGATATTGAATTTTGTCCGCTCGGTTCAACAACTTTCAAAAAGGAAGGACTGCAGCAAGGCATTGAACCGGATAATTGCTTTTATATTCAGCAGGAAGCAACAATTCGGGGTAAAAAACGAATCGATTTAAACCTAGATCCACCTCCCGATTTAGTGTTAGAAATTGAGGTGACATCGCGAAGTTATCCTGAAATTTATGCGGCTTTAGGGGTGCCAGAACTGTGGCAGTTTAAACAAGATCAGTTATCCATTTGCCTTTTACAAGAAGGAACTTATCAAAGCTCTGTTAAGAGTCGGATTTTTCCCCAATTTGATTTAATTAATGCGATTCCCCAGTTTCTGAGTCAGTGTAAAATCCAAGGGCGGAATCGAACCATGAAAGCATTTCGCCATTGGGTTAGAGAACAAATCTCAAGTTTCTCTTCCTAGAGGATGATTCTTGTGAAAACCGCTTTAATCAGGCTTCTGAACACGATATATTAGCACTCGTTAAGCACTGAATATTTAAGGAGAAATCATCATGAGTGTTGCTGTTGAACAAACGGTTCCTAATGTCGTTTTCCGAACCCGAGTTCGTGATGAATCAGTAGGTGGAGATAACCCCTTTCGTTGGCAAGATCGGACGACTCAGGATATTTTGGGGGGTAAAAGAGTGGTTGTCTTTGCTCTTCCTGGGGCGTTTACCCCGACTTGTTCCTCGACTCACTTGCCTCGCTACGAAGAGCTGTATGATGAAATACGCGCTCAAGGCATTGATGAAGTGATTTGTCTCTCTGTTAATGATGCGTTTGTAATGTTCCAATGGGCTAAACAGCAGGGAGTACAAAAGGTATTCATGTTACCTGATGGTAATGGAGACTTTACCCGTAAGATGGGAATGCTCGTTGATAAAGACAATCTCGGTTTTGGTATGCGTTCCTGGCGCTATTCTATGGTTGTTAATGACTGTAAAATTGAAAAGATTTTCATTGAGCCAGATTTCCAAGATAATTGCCCCACTGATCCCTTTGAAGTTTCTGACGCCGACACGATGTTAGCCTACCTTAAAGGTGTTAAAAGCTAAGATCAACCATTTTGCTCGCGTCCTTTGTCAATAAGGAGGGCGCGAGTGGGTTGAGAAGAAAACTCATTTCAATTAAGCTAGCATCCGCTTTTACAGCGATCATACACTCACCTGTGTCTCATGACTGAATCAATTTCATATCACAGCAAGGATTGATGATTTTATTGATTTCCTGATTGCTGGATCCCCTGAATCAACATCTGCACAGTAAACTGCAACAAGGTATTAAACTCTTCCTCTGATTTGATTTTTAAGCGGTTATCCAGAGTCAACATGGCTTGACCATGGACGAGTGACCAAGCGACTCTTGCTAAATTTATGGTATCGCTCTCTCGGAAAACATCTGCCTCTTGTCCGGCCTTAATGATGTTGACTAAAACCATAAATGATTGTTCTGCAACTGCTGCAAGGGAAGCTGATTCACAACTATCATTGCGATACTTGCCAAACATGACGCGATAATGCGCTGGATGAGTCAGGGCAAACTTGACATAAGCAATTCCGATCGCGCCAAGTTGTTCCCTCGCATTATTGGAACAAGAAGCTTTTGCCGTTTCTAAAGTCTCTCGTAGCGAAGCAAAGCCTTCTTCAGCCACCGCCATCAGTAAAGCTTGTTTCGTTTCAAAGTGGCGATAGGGCGCATTATGAGAGACGCCGACGTGGCGCGCCAGTTGTCGCAAAGATAAGTCACTGATCCCTTTTTCATTAATCAAGGTAATGGCTGCATCGATTAAATCTTGTCGTAAATCTCCGTGGTGATAAGCTTTGCTGGTTACTGACGGCATAGCACTCCGCACATTGAATCATTTTGTTGACAGTGCCAACATTTTACTTTAAGATTGAAGTTGACAGTGACAACATTCAATGACTAATGACTAATTTTCCTGATGTCCATCTAGAAAGGCATCGACAGCATCTTCAACAATCGCTGTAATCTCGGCTGGGGAGGGGGCTTGGGTAATCCCTAAAAGCCGTTGCATTTGCTGGATGCCTAAAAACATTCCCACAAACTGAGTGGCAGCCCGTTGGCTATCACAAGGCTTAAGCTTTCCTTGATCCTGTTGTTGTTGCAGGTATTGGGCTAACGCCTCACAACGGGGTTTGGGTCCAGATGTAAAAAATAACCGTCCCAGTTCTGGGAATTGCTGATTTTGCGCAATAACAATCCTTAACAGCGCGATCGCGCGATCGGATAACACCACCGACATCACTTGTTTCCCAATGGCAGTGAGGGCGTCTCGTGGCGGTAAATTGTCCACATCCGCTTCCACTAACGGCGATAAGATCTGCTCGCTCAAATCTTCCACAATCGCACAAAATAGGCCTTCTTTTCCACCAAAGTAGTTGTAGATATTGCTTTTTGACCCGCCGACTTTTTTCACAATCGCGTCTACACTGACGCCATCATAACCCCGTTCGATAAATAAATCTGTTGCTGCGGTCAAAATCGCTTTCTTCTTTTGTTCGGAGCGCCCCGCAGATACTGCCATACGTTTCTCCTTGACAACGACGTATTCTACAATACCGTATTGCTCTTGATTGCTCGCCCTTTCCGTTTTAATCTTTAATGACTTGACAATACCATACAGTACGGTACGATGAAATCATAACAACCTAAGCAGATTAATGCTTCTCGGCTAGAAATGACCTTTCCTTTTCAATTCATACAGTACCATACAGTACGTTACGAAAGAGGTTTCCCATGCCAACAGAGTCAACCCGCAAAGACATCACCTTAGACGAAGACCAAGATATAGAACGTCCTGACCAAAAGTCACAGAAGGGAAGAAAAAAGCGACTGGTTTGGTTAGGTGGCGTTTCTCTATTGGTCGCTGGCGGAATGATTGGTGTGCCACGCTTGATCCCTCAGAGTCCTCCTCCACAAGAAACCCGTGCGATTAATGCCACTCCCGTAAAAACAGTCACCCTTCAGCCTGAATCGGGTTACGAAGTGACTCGCAGCTATACCGGAGAAATTACCGCCAGACGCAGTAGTGAACTGGGCTTAGAACGAGGGGGAGAACTAACGGAAGTCTTAGTGGAAGAGGGCGATCGCGTAAGCAAAGGACAACCCCTAGCGCGACTGGATATTCGCAACCTGCAAGCGCAACGGAAACAGCTTGAAGCCCAAAAAGCGCGAGCGTTAGCGCAACTGGAACAACTGGAGACTGGACCGCGCCAAGAAGACATTAACGCCGCAAGAGCGAGAGTGCGAAATCTGCAAAAAGAATTGGAATTAAAAGAAATCCAGCGATCGCGCCGGGAGTTTCTCTATCAAGAAGGGGCAATTTCCCAAGAACAGCGAGACGAGTTTGCTACCCAAGAAGAAGCCCTAACCGCCCGTCTCGACGAAGCCCGCAGTCAACTGCAAGAACGGCTCAATGGAACGCGCCCAGAAGAAATTGCAGCGCAACGGGCGACAGTACAGGAATTGGAAGCCAGGATTCAAGATCTGGAGGTCACCCTCAGTAAGAGTGTATTGAACGCGCCCTTTGATGGCATTGTTGCCCAACGCCATTTTGATGAAGGTTCCGTTATACTGACCGGTCGGTCTTTAATTCGCTTAGTGGAAGATACTGTTCCCGAAGCACGCATTGGATTACCCACTCAGATGACCAACCAATTAGCAATTGGGAGTTTACAAACGGTAACGATTGATTCTCAGCCATTTTCGGCAACCGTCAGTTCAATTTTGCCAGAAATTGACCCGGAAACCCGTACCCAAGTTGTCGTTTTAGAACTCAATCAAGCAGCAATTCCTCAAACACATCCCGGACAAACCGTTCGCCTCACTCGGACGAAAACCATAGAAACAGACGGTTACTGGTTACCCTTATCAGCACTGACAAAGGGATTGCGGGGACTCTGGACAGCTTATGTTGTGGTTGAATCGTCTGACGGGAAAGGGTGGGAAGTCCAACAACAAGCAGTGGAAATCTTACATCAACAAGAAAATCGCGCGTTTGTTCGCGGAACCTTGCAACCCAATGATCGCATTGTCGCTAGCGGAACTCATCGTCTGGTTCCCGGACAAGCCGTTTCAGTAACCAATGACTAATGACTAAGGACAAAGGACAAAGATCATGGTACGTCCCTTTTATCGCAATATCCGCCTCTTAATTCTCACCATTTTCCTGATTGTCGCTTGGGGCGTTGCCTCCTTTCAAGCGTTACCGCGACAAGAAGACCCCAGTCTCATTCCGCGCACGGCGGTTGTTAAAACGGCGTATCCTGGTGCGAGTGCCGATCGCGTGGAAGCCCTAGTGACTGAACCTTTAGAATCTGAAATCACTGAAATTGAAACAGTTAAAACGATCTCGTCTACCTCTCGGGTGGGTTTTTCGACGGTAACGGTGGAACTGGTGGATGACGTGAAAGATGCGCAACCGATTTGGTCAAAAGTTCGCGATAAATTAGACGATGCAACCGCTCAATTTCCCGCAGGTGTAGCCGAATCGGAACTGGAGGAAGCGACCATTAAGGCTTATACCATGATTCCGTCTCTCCAGTGGGCGCAACCAGGAGACCCCAATTATGCCATTCTCCGTCGCTATGCCGAGGAACTAGCAGTGGCGATGCGGAGTGTGCAGGGA
>CAZBPR010000148.1:0-7034 GCA_964493825.1 uncultured Dactylococcopsis sp. | reverse complement strand
AAGGCTGAGGTTTTACCACTAAACTACGCCCGCACCCGTTTTGATTTGCTCTACTAGGTTAACACAACCGATTCCCCTTAGCAAGCCTTCGGAAAAATTGGTTATAGTATGGCTGGACTGCCTCGGCTGATCAAAAGATGAGTGGATTCTACCATTGGCAAGAACAAGTTTTTCCTTGGTATCATTATCAGGAGCTATCCTCAACGAATCAAACGGCTTGGCAACTCTTGCAGAAGGGATACTCTTCTCCTTTGATTGTCACTGCTGACCAGCAAACTGCAGGCAAAGGGCAATGGGGAAGGCAATGGGCATCAGCAGCAGGAGGACTTTATTTATCTTTATTAGTGACCCCAGGGATGACAGTTGAACAACCATCTCATCTCACCATTGCTAGTGTTTTTGGAGTGACAGAACTTCTCTGTTGCTATCAAATTCCAGTGCAAATTAAATGGTTAAATGATATTTTCCTCCAAGGCAAAAAATTAGGAGGGGTTTTAACAGAAACTCGCATTCACAATCAGCAATTGAAAGCTGTGGTCATTGGTATTGGCGTTAATTGGAGTAATCCAGTTCCTAAGATAGGAATCGCCTTAAAAGATTATTTAAATGAGCATCAAATTGCAGCAACTCTTAGTTTATCTCCCCGTTTCAAGCAGGAACTGATAGCTTCCCCTTTACCAGCACAGCTGACCAATTTAACAGATTTAAAGGACATTGTTCTGGCTGGTTTACTGTGGGGTTACCAGTGTTACTCTCGAAACGGACTCAGGGAAATTTTACCGCAATATGAAGCGCGACTTCTCAGTTGAGCCTACCTTGAGCGCTTCCTGCTACGAAACGAACAGGGATCTACTATAATGGGCTGTGCTGTTGTGTCAGTCTGTGTGCTACCGCTAGACGGTGCAGCCTTCTTGCTCGGTTCTGTAGACCAGCGTTGTTCGTTTTTCAGTGTTTATTATTGATTATTGAATATGTCCTCCTCTCCAGAAAAAAACAATCAACAAAGTGCTTCTAGTCTAAAGGATATTCGGGCTACGCGCATTCAAAAAGCAGAAGCCCTAAAAGAAGAAGGACTCAATCCCTTTGGCTATAAGTGGGAAATTACCCATCATGCAGGAGAATTGCAGCAGCAGTATGTTGACTTAGAAAATGGAGAAGAAGCGACAGTAGAAGTTTCAATTGCAGGACGAATCACTGCTCGTCGGGTCTTTGGAAAACTCGCCTTTTTTACATTACAAGATGAAACGGGGACAATTCAACTTTATTTAGATAAAAAGCGGATTTCTGCTGCAATGCCTCATCTGGATAATGCGTTTAATTTGCTTAAAAAGCAAACCGATGCCGGTGATTTTTTAGGGGTTAAGGGAACCTTGAAGCGCACAGACAAGGGAGAACTCTCAGTCAATGTTAGTGAATATGAGATTCTAACTAAATCGTTACTTCCGCTTCCCGATAAATGGCATGGCTTAACAGATACAGAAAAACGATATCGTCAGCGCTATGTGGACTTAATTGTTAACCCAAATGTGCGGGAAACATTTCGGAAACGAGCCAAAATTATTGCTGCAATTCGGCGCTATTTGGAAGGCAATGATTTCTTAGAAATTGAAACTCCGGTGTTACAAGCAGAAGCGGGGGGGGCAGATGCGCGTCCGTTTGTCACTTATCATAATACTTTAGAGATGGATTTGTATCTGAGAATTGCCACCGAACTTCATCTCAAACGCTTAATTGTGGGTGGGTTTGAACGGGTTTTTGAGCTCGGTCGAATCTTCAGGAACGAAGGAATTTCAACCCGCCATAATCCAGAATTTACTTCAATTGAAGTCTATCAAGCTTATGCCGATTATTATGACATGATGACCCTAACGGAAAATATTATTACCTGTGCTGCAAATGAGGTTTTAGGGTCATTAATTTTGTATTATCAGGGAGAAACGATTGATTTAAATTCGCCTTGGAAACGGGCAACAATGCACGAATTAATTCAAGAAAAAACAGGGATCAATTTTAACAAATTTAGTGAGTTTACTGAGGCAAAAAAAGTAGTAGAAGAAGCAGGAATTGAGGTGCCAGAAGAGTGTCAATCTTTAGGAAAGCTCTTAAATGAAGTCTTTGAGCAGAAGGTAGAAGCAACTTTAATTCAGCCGACCTTTGTTCTTGATTTTCCCAAGGAAATTTCTCCTTTAGCAAAGCCTCATCGTTCTAAGGAAGGATTAGTGGAACGGTTTGAGTTATTTGTCGCGGGACGAGAAATGGCCAATAGTTTTTCGGAGTTAACAGATCCGATTGATCAACGGGAACGTTTGGAATTACAAGCTGAGAAAAAAGCAGCCGGGGATTTAGAAGCTCATAATGTGGATGAAGATTTTTTGACCGCTTTAGAGTATGGAATGCCCCCAACGGGAGGCTTAGGGATTGGCATTGACCGTTTAGTGATGTTATTAACGGATGCCCCGAGTATCCGGGATGTGATTGCATTTCCCTTGCTGAAAGGAATGACGAAAGCCAATACGGAGGAAGCAGAGGGCTAAATTTGTGCTGACAAGTACCAAAAATCCCCTAATTAAAAATATTCGTAAACTTCATCAGAGTAAGTATCGCAAAGTACAAGGTTTACTCTTATTGGAAGGAACGAATTTGCTCGAAGCCGCTTGTAATGTTAACTATCCTCTAGAAACGGTTTGCTTTACCGCCCCCTGGCAAGAAAAATATCCTCAACTATGGGAAAAACTTGAGCAACAAGCACAGCGAATGGAGTTAGTTTCACCAGAGGTACTCAGCGCGATCGCGCTAACCAAAACCCCAGATGGCATTCTGGCTGTTGCCCCACGTTCGTTGCCACCCCCTGTCGATCTTGCCAGCATCCAATTAGGGATAATGGTGGAACAACTACAAGATCCGGGCAATATGGGAACCATTATCCGGACAGCAGCGGCTACCGGTGTGGATTGTCTCTGGGCGAGTGCAGATAGTGTAGAATTTGATCACCCAAAAGTGTTGCGGGCATCGGTTGGGGCATGGTTTCGCGTGCCGATGGCAGTGGCAACGGATATTCAGTCTTTGCTTGAACAATTCCCTGGACAGGTGGTGGCAACGGTTCCGACGGCTGAAAAAAACTATTGGGAGGTGGACTTTCAGCAACCGACGCTGATCTTGCTGGGTAATGAAGGTGCCGGTTTATCGTCAAACTTAACTGCTTTGGCAGATGAATGGGTCAAAATTCCCTTAGAAGGGGGAGTTGAATCTTTAAATGTCGCGATCGCGGCGTCTCTCCTGTTATACGAAGCCAAACGAAAAAAAGGGGAAACGGCTTGCTCACCTTCGTTAAAATGGACATAATATTAATCTCATGCCTATCTATACCGACTCAATTACAAAATGACCCGAAAAACACGCAAAAGCGCAACTGCTTCTCGTCGCTCTTATGACGAGTCTCCGCCTCGCAGTTCAGGCTCTTCTAGATCACCATTTAATGCGACATACTGGGCAATTATTGGGGCAGTGTTCATTATTGGCATTGGTCTCGGGATTACCTTTAGTTCTGCAACCAATTTAAATTCTGAGAATGTCACCTCTACTGTTGCTATTGATCGGAGTGTTCCCAATCCTGAATTCTGCGCTCAATATGGGGCAAGTGCGGTCGTTACAGATATGCGCGTTTATATGAGTTTAAGCCCCTTTAGTGTTTATGTGACGCAGCCAAAAATGGTTCCCGGTTGTGTAATGCGTCGGACAAACTGGTCAATTCTAGAAGATCAAAATTTAGTCAGTCGTGAACAAGTGCGAGATTGTAAAAATCGGATGAATACCTTTGCCTTTACTGGGAAACTGGAAGATTCTCCTCAAATCAATTGTGTTTATCAAAATGATTCTGCCGGTAAGTTCTTCCGTAATAATGGCAATGGTGGTTTTGTTCCTAGCCCGGAAAATGATGATTTCTAAAGCAGAATTATCTAAATGGGGGATACATGGACACCCCGCGCGAGTCGATGGGGTTCGATGCTCCTGAAAGGAAGTGGCTCATTCGTTTCAAAGTACAAATCACAATTAATACAGATGACCGGACTGGCAAGAAGACTGAGAATAGGTATTATCATCTTCTTTGACCTGGCGGGGAAGTTTAATTTCAAAAGAAGACCCTTGATCCATCACACTATGTACCGTAATTTCTCCGCCCATCAATGCCACTAAAGAATCGGTAATTGCCAGTCCTAAGCCGGTTCCAGGATATTTCCGCGTTAAGGTCTGATCCACTTGGCGAAAGGCTTCAAAAATCTGCGATTTTTCTTCCTCAGTCATGCCAATTCCCGTATCTTGAACCATAATTTTAATCCAATTTTCCGGTAATTCTCTAACAATAACGGTTACCGATCCTTCTTCAGTAAATTTAATCGCATTGGAGAGTAAATTAATAATAACCTGACGAATCCGAGTACTGTCATTAATCACCCAAGGATTTTTCAGTTCAGACCGAAAATTTAAGGCAATCTTTTTTTCATCTGCCAGCGATCGCAGCTCTTCTACCGTATCAGAAATAACGGTTTGCAGGTTACAGCGTTCAAGGCGCAATTCTAATCGCCCTGCTTCCATTTTGGAAAGGTCTAGAATATCATTAATCAGAGCCAGTAGGGTTTTTCCGTTACTCAAGATGCGCTCTAACATTTGGGTATGTTGCGGCTTTAAGGTCTCTTTCACTTGCCGTAACAACAACTGCGAAAAGCCAATAATCGCATTCATGGGCGTGCGGAGTTCGTGAGACATGGTGGCGATAAATTGGGATTTTAAGCGCGCTGCTTCGAGCAATTTGATATTTTGTAATTTGATATGCCGTTGCTGTTTTTCTAACTCTTGATTTTGCTGAGCGAGAATTTTATTTTGTTGTTCGAGGCGTTCTTCTCCCTCTTCTAAACTTTTAATCAGTCGGGCATTATCGATCGCGATCGCGGCTTGTTCTCCCACGGCTTTTAATAGCTTTTGATCTTCTTCATTAAACGTTGCTTGAAAATTTTCCCTTGCGTTTTGATGCCAACGACCCACCGCTAAAATCCCTAAGCGCCCTGATTTCGCCGATTCAATCGCAACCCCGTACATCAAATGCGGTAACTGTTCAATCCCCTGGTCATTTTGATAAATTTCTGGCTTACCGTGAGTAAAAACGGATTTCAGAACCCCTTTTTCTAAGGAAAAAACCTGCTTTAAATCGACATTTTCCGTCTGTTCTCCGGCCACAACCGTTAACATCACTTCCTGATGGGAATTGTACAAAGCAATTAAACAGACTTCTGCGTGGGCAATGGTTTTATATGTGGCTTGTGCCATCACCTTTAAGAGTTCCGGCAAATTGCTCAACCGTTGATTCAACAAATTCGTCAACTGTTGGAGGGTGCGCAGCTGTTGTTCTTGTTCTTGTAAAATCCGAAAAGTGGTGCGTAAATTATTGGTTGCTTCTTGCGCTTCCTGGTACAAACGAGCATTTTCAATTGCTAACGCTGCCCGCTGGGCTAAATCTTCTGCTAAGGATAAATCGGCTTGGGTATAATGTCGCCCCGATTCACTACTGGCAAACAAGAGCGTGCCTAAAATTTCTTCACCAACGGCTAGAGGCACACAGATGTAAGAACGACAATCCAATGCTTCTAAAATGCGGAGATGTTCTTGATCCACTGCCATATCATGATTTTTCGCCCCATTGACATAAAAACAGGCATCGGAACCATGACTTCGCAAGACAGCCGCACCACAATGATATTGTTTTTTTTCTTGATTATTGAGATAAGGTTCTAATTGCCAAACCAGGTTCGCTTTATTGGGGTCAACATGAGCCACTGCAATGCGTTTTAAGCTAGGAGGACTCCCATAGACCCCTTCCCCATCCACCACATCGATCGCGCACCAATCGGCGAGGCGAGGCACCGCCAGACGGGCTAAATTTTCCAAAGTGGTGCGATACTCTAGAGAAGAAGACAAGAGTTGACTGGCTTCGGCAAGAAACTGACTGCGCACTTCATTGCGCTTGCGTTCAGTAATATCAATTAACACCCCTGACAGGCGCCGGGCTTCTCCGCGAAGGATGTGTTGGGCTTTGCCACGGGCAATGCAGTAGCGATATTCGCCAGAGGTATGGCGGACGCGAAATTCAACTTCGATTTGGTTAATTTTCCCTAGCAAACAGTTTTCAACCGTTGCTTTCACTTGGGCGCGATCATCGGGATGAATTTGACCATAAAACTGGTCTTTTTCAATTTCTCGCTCCCCCGGTGCTAAAC
The DNA here is from genome assembly GCA_964493825.1 of uncultured Dactylococcopsis sp. Classification (GTDB taxonomy): domain Bacteria; phylum Cyanobacteriota; class Cyanobacteriia; order Cyanobacteriales; family Rubidibacteraceae; genus Halothece. Next base: position 765 of record CAZBPR010000148.1, on the reverse strand, counting down.
CAATCATTTGTAGAAAGCGGTCATTACAATAGACGACTTGTGATTCAACATTCCAATCCCAAATCCCCTCATTCGAGCCTTCTAAAACCAGTCGATAGCGTTCTTCACTTTCCCGGAGACGCGCATTAGCTGCTTCGGCTTCGCGTTCGGCACGATACACCCGAACCGCGCGGTGGAGGCTTTGGGAGAGATTTTCCGGAGAGATCTCTGCTTTGGATAAATAATCAATTGCCCCCGCTTTCATCAAGTCAACTGCCACTTGATGATCCCCTTGTCCGGTTAAGACCACTAAAGGCAGTTTACTGTATTTATTCCGAATTTGTTGGATCAGGCTCAACCCATCGCCATCAGGGAGTCGATAGTCTAAAAAGACACATTCGAGATCATCATGACTTTCTAAGTTTTCGATGGCACTGGCACAGTTATCTGCTGGGAGGATAAGCAGTTCATCTTCCACACCCTTTTTCAAAGCCCGCTCGACCGCCATGCGATCCACTTCGTCATCTTCTACCAGTAAAACTTTTACCATAGCCATTAATGATCTGGATAAATCGTTGGCAGTTGACTCAACTGCCAATATTCATCAATTACCGCGATCGTATCCACAAATTTATCAAATGTCACCGGCTTGAGAATATAACCAGCAACATTAAACTTATACGCTTCTACTTTATCTCTGTCTTCATCAGATGTCGTCAGGACAATGACAGAGGTTGTTTGCAAGCAGGGATCAGCCCTTAGTTCATGGAGAAATTCAATCCCTCC
>CAZBPR010000147.1:0-7092 GCA_964493825.1 uncultured Dactylococcopsis sp. | reverse complement strand
CGGGAAGAGTCTCAATTCTAACTTCCTGAAGCGTATCTCCTGAATCCACATCGCTAAAATTGAAGTCGGCTGCTACAAAAGCGCGATCCGTATCCTCTTCAGTTGTTAGGGTATTGTCTGCTGTGGTTGGAGAAGTGTTAATAATTTCAACGTCATCATCAATAATAGTTACTGTAGCGGTGTTTTGTGCTCTAATTACGCTTCCTGTCCCCGGATTGGTCAAAGTGAGAATAAAAGTTTCATCAGTTTCTTCGAGAGCATCGTCGTTAATCACAATTGAAAGGGGTTGACTGTTTTCCCCGTCGGCAAAGGTGACGGGAATATTTGTGTTGTCATAATCAGCCTCAGTTGCAGTCCCATCCGTCAAGGTGATGGTGGCACTAACTTCACCATCATAATCATCGGTACGAATGACGGTTACCTCTAGATCGACAGGAGTACCATCTTCATTGATACTGTAGTTAGCCTTGCTAAAAGCGAGGACTGCTGGCACTGGATTGATGGTAATGTCAAATGTTTGTCCGTCAGGGGTACTCTCACCATCGTCAACGCTAAAGCTAAAGTTATCCGCCGCTGTTTCACTGCCATCATGGTGATAGACGAGGCGACCTTCATTAATATCTGCTTGGGTGAAAGTGTCCCCAACATTTAGTGCTGGGCCATTGCTGAGAATACCCGGAGACCAAGTCGCTCCCAGAATGGTTCCATCATTATTATTCCCTGATAGGTCTGTTGCCGTCGTCCCGAAGCCCTCGTTAAATTGCCAGTAGCCGACTAATCCCGCTTCATTTCCGGTGAGTTGACGGTTCATATCCGCTTGAATTTCGGCTTGAGTTTTTGCTTTATCCCAGATACGTACCTCATCTAACGAGCCTTGGAATGGTCCATAGTTGCTGACATCTCCTATTTGGGCACTAGGATGTACGACTTTTGTACTGATAAGTCCAGTTTTGACGAATTCACCGTTCAGGTAGAGACTAGGTGTTTTATCTCGGTAAACAATTGTGATATGATTCCATCCTGATAGAAGGATGTTATGAACCAGTAGAGAGGGAAGATAACTTCCGGAATGTTCAAAAACACTTATGCCATTGGTGCCTACAGATACACCAGCATAAGCCTGAACGCGAGAACCCAAAAATCCTTGTCCATGCAATGGAGCAATTGCATACCGTTGATTTGAAGTTCCAGAAATACCTGAATTAGCTTCTGGTGTGTTTTGCCTTAATCCAGTTGGATTAACCCAGAATTCTACTGTGAAAGTATCGGTAACATCTTCAAACTTGCTAGAGTTTTGGACAGAATCATTAATTCCATCAAAAGACAATGCAGACTGATTATCGACTACTTTTAGGGTACCGTGAGCTGGGGGTTCAGTTACGGTAAAGGTGATTTCTTCTGCTGTCTTGTAAGGAGTTTTGACTTGGCGGACTGCTTCAACAATTGTGCCATCGCGATCATTGCCAGTTAGATCGGATGCAATGCTCCCTGAACCTTGGTTAAAGTTCCAATAGCCAATCAATCCCTCCTCGCTTCCAGTTAATTCCTGATTCAAATCAGCCTGAATTTCTGCTTGAGTGCGGGCTTTATTCCAGATTCGGATTGATTGAAAAAAACGTCAATCGCGTGCCCCATCTCTTCTAATAAGACTTGAGAGATCGCAGCATGATTCATTTGGTTAGCTGCTAAGAACTCGCGGGAGAGATAAATAGTGTTCGTTGCCCTGGCATAGGCACCATTCGCTCCGCCTAGCTCAGCTGCCGAGCGCACTTCAAGGGGTGGAATCACGCCAAAATCTCTCGCTTGCCAAGCCTGGGCTAACGCCTCAGCTTGATTGGTCTCAAGCTCCTCACCAAAAGCCAGGCGCAATTTCGCCTGGAATTGGGGTCTGCTGGCAAACTGAACTAACTCCTCTTTGACCACTTGTAGGGCTTGTCCCATCAGTTCAGCTTCAGCGTCTCTCTGGGTTTCCTTGCCTGCTTCGCTCCAGAAAGGGAAGGAATCGTTGGTTTTCTCAACTAAATCATCGCGTTTCATCTCGCCTAACCTCACAAAATCGCTCGGTTTTTCTGCCCATCCCCTCGCTCTTGTGGTTTAGGGGAGAGCCATTGGGTCGCTGAAGCCATCAGCCGGTCCTTATTTAGAAAAGACCTCGCTGTTCTCGGGTGGGGAGAAAACCTAAATCTTTCAGCACACTTCCTGAACTGGCCTGGAACGGGTAGGTCTCGGGAAAAGCACCTCGGATTGTTGAGCGGGTGCGCTTTTGACATCGGCCTCCTCGTGCTGAGGGATTGAGGCTGACTCTCACGACGATCAGGAACCGAAAAATTCGGCTCGTGCTTGTCATCAAGGCTTTGAGGAATTTCTCCGGTCTCTATTTTCAGCTTAGACTAAGTGAAACCCCGGAGAGGGGCTAAGTAAAAGTTCTTAATGGAGACTCAGCTCAACTTTTCAGGGATTAAGCCGCTGAATTCTTCTCCACCAGCCAATAGGCAGCGATTAGCAAAGAGACGGCTCTTGACTCTTATCTTTAACAATCTTTATCTTTTTAATCAGGAAAACTTAGATCTGGTTACCGATTTCATTAGCAGCGTGATCGCGGCTCTTCTTTGTAAAAAAAACCGAACAGTGTAGGACTAACTTTGTTATTGCTCTATGGGCTATTTAAGTTTCTGAGGATTTTCTTAGCCAAAGGCTCTTTAATTTCTGTGTGTCGTCGGACCGCTTCAACAACTCCAGTTTGAGGATTAATCCAAAGGGAGTGAGAAGCCCCTTCTCGTTTCAGATAGCAACCGGCTTTCCGCAACTTTTTTTCTAATTCTTTACGTTTCATGGAATCGTGATCGTTTCTTGAATCACCTCCTGAGGGAGTCCTCTTTGAACATCTTCTAGGCGATCTTCAAGAAGCAATTGAATCGCACTTTTTAGACTTTCTTTAGTTTCCTCAATCGTTTCACCTTGACCATTGGCACCAGGGATTTCAGGACAAATCGCCCAGTATCCTCCTTCTTGTGCTACTTCTATAATTGCTGTCAATTCTGCTTTCATAAAAATTTTCTTAATGGTTTTAGTCTACTGTTAACTATGATAGGGCTTATGCAGTGATTTCAGCGATCGCGCCTTCTCTTTTTCTCATCGGATTGCCATTGCGCTCTTCCAAAGGAATTCTGAACTTGTATGATCGCGCCCCCTCTCCCTTCCTAGAAAAAACGCGATCGCGCCAAACCTGAATGATAAAATAAAAGCGAACTAACTTTCAGCAAGTAGCTCCTTTGATTGATGAGACAAGTCATTATTTTTCCTGGAGAAGATGGTTATTGGGTTGCTCAATGTCCCAGTTTACCGCCTTGTATTAGTCAAGGAAAAACTAAAGAAGAGGCAATTGCCAACATTCAAGAAGCAATTGAACTTTATCTTGAGGTTCTTCAAGAAGAGGGTCGTGAAATTCCTGAGGATCAAATCGAAACTCTGACCCTTCCCCTATGACTAAATTACCTCAGATTTCAGGGAAAGAGTGTATCAAAACTTTGCAAAAAGTTGGTTTTGAGATCAAGCGTCAAAAGGGTAGCCATATGATTCTGCGCAGAGATGAGCCTTTTGCAGAAGTAGTAGTTCCCAATCATAAAACTTTGGATAAAGGAACTCTACGAGCCATTATTCGACAGGCGGAGTTAGAGGTGAATGAATTTATTGAATTGCTTGGTAAATAAAGCGCGATCGCGCTCCCCTTCCCTCCTTATCAAACTGAGATCGCGCCTCCTATCAATCTTTCTTTACCACCTAGAGCGTGATCGTGTAGCGTCTCCGCGCCTGAGAAGTCCACCAAAAGCTATCGCGCCTCTCCTCAAAAACCGTAGGCTTAGTCTGTTATTAAGACCTATTTCCTGAGTTGATCTAAGCGAGGAAGATCCGCGTTATTGGGTTTCCTGGTGCGTTCCTAATTGTCCAATGATGGTGTGACGAAAGTAAGATTAGAAGCGTACCCCACAAAAAATAATCGTCCTAGAGATTCCTTACCATATAATATAACTAATCAAGGAAAGAGGGAAGAATAGTCATGGTACAATTACCATCTCAATATAACTTAAAAGAATTATATGAAATAGATGATTATCTTTGGGTAGAAAGAACGATTGAACTCTTAAAAGAGAAGAAATTTGATGATTTAGATCTAGAAAATTTGATTGAGGAATTGGAAGATTTGGGTAGAGAGAGAAAAAATAAAGTAGAAAGTTTACTGAGGCAAATCATCATTGATCTTTTGTTGTTAGAGTATTGGTCACAAGAATATCAATATAATGCTGCTCATTGGCAAGCAGAGATTACTGAATTTAGATTTCAGATCAATGGAATCTTGACCAAAAATTTACAAAGCTATTTAGCCAGCAAAATTGAATTAATTTATCAGAATAGTGTCAAATACACTCAAAGAAAAACTAATCTTAATATTTTTCCTGAAAAATGTCCTTATACTCTAAAACAATTATTAGATGAAGATTGGTTTCCTACAAGGTAATTCATCAGCGTTTGCCAGAAAAATTATAATACTTTTGCTGGGTTTCTTCACTAAACAGCGATCGCGCTTTCCATCCCTATTTCCACAAACTGTAATCACCCTACTCAAACAGCGATCGCGCCCTCAAAAATTGATCGCGCTGCTGTGTTCAATCTCTCTTTACAGGAGTCGCCGTAAAGCCCACCATCTTTAGCAGAATTTCTTTTTCTTCCGCATCAAGTTTCATTTGACTCATGAATTGCCTCCAAGGTATTGTTTTGTTGCCTTTCTACTCGGCATCATGTCTAGTAGCCTTCTCCAACAAGACTTCATTAAAATGCGCGATCGCGCCTTCCTCCCTTCCTAAACAGTGATCGCGCCTCTATCCGTTGCACTGCTTTGTTAGCCCTTATCACCTCACCACAACGATCGCGATTTGTCTGGACAACTTCTGTATGACTAACGTTCCCAATCAGCGGCAGTAGACAACTCTTGAATCAGCACCAGCAGCTTTCGCCCGTCCGCTGCGTTGGGGTTGTTATGCCGCATCGTTACCTATCTATTAGCCCTCAAAACTTGTTCAGCCGTTAGTCTCAACTCTGGGAAAGTTGGAGAGACGATCATCTCACGGCGTCGAAGCTGCTGAATTTCATACTCTTCATCCACTAGCGAACAGATGGAAAGGGTCGGCTGTTTGGGCTTCCCAATGTGTCGAGTCCCCCCCAATCCCGCGTAGTCAGCAATCCAATATTCTGGGATCCCTAAAGCTGCGTAGTCCTCGACCTTACGAGCATAATCATTTTGCCAGTTGCTACTCACAACTTCCGCCACAAATTTAATCGAACTGCCTAGAGTTAGAATTGACTGGTCAGACCAAAACGGTTCTTTAATCAATTGATCTTGATCAACAACGGCAACATCAGGTCGAAACGCTGTCATAGCAGCATTAGAAGGGCGCAATAATCCTCGCTGAAGCACAAACCAAGGTAAGCCTGTTCCCTCGACCTGGACACAGATTTTTGCGGTGATGAAAGCGGCAACTTCTTCATGCTGACCTGTTGGTTCCAAGTCGAACACCTCTCCATCAATCAGTTCATAGCGGTTATTGCCACCATACTGGACAAGGAACTCGTCAAAGCTGAGGGACTTTTGTGAGGTTAGCTGGTTGCTCGCAAGAGCCATAGGTCAACTTAGCCTGATCAATACCTTCAGTCTACCAAATTGAATTTTTGCTAGATGTACAGCGAATTAATCCTTCCCTTGTCTCACGATATTTACGCGACGAACTTGAAAGCTGATTCAAGGTAACGGAATACCTGCTGAGCGAATAGCAAGCTTAACAGTCCTTTGAACAACGTCGCGGCGTTGCTGAATCAAGGTATGATTCAATTAAATCTGCGCGATCGCGCTTCCTCTCCCTTCCCAAAACAATGATCGCGCCTTCTCCCCTTCTCAAAAACAGCGATCGTGCCTTCCTCCCTTTCTCCAAACAGCGAGGCTCTACGGCTCAGTGTGGAGACCTACGCGCTTTTTGGGTTGGCGAAAAAGTTATTAGAATTATTAGTTCAGAGACTTTAAGATCTGGAATCAATTAATGTTTTTATTCTCTATTTCGCTTTCTCGCCAGGCTTTGAAAGCACGAGCAGCAGCTTTATCGTTTTCGTCAAGTCCTCGGCTTAAGATTTCGCGAAACGCTTCTTCGTCTTGTGTTTCTCGAAAGTAGGCTCGTAGCTGCTGGTTTGTCATGGACTTAATATTAGGTTTAGGATTAGCCATCTGATAGCACGTCTCCTTTTACAGTAATAAAAAAAAAGCGTTCGTCTTCAATACCAAATTGGACATATTAAGTAGTGTGGCGGTCTCTCGTCTATCCTAACAATGGTGATTGGTTCTTTGAGATATTCTGTAAGCCAGTGAGTTACTTCATAAAGTTGCTCAGTCTGTGCAGATGTTGGCTTCATGAGTCAGTGCAAGTAGATATCAGAGGGTCACTCAACGGTTTAAGAATATCACAGTTTTAACCGCCTCTAAGCGCACTCACGCCTGAATTCTAGCTGCGATCGCGCCCAATTTTTCTGAAACATCTAAGTCCGCCGCTGACCTTGGTCGTTAGCCATTGACAATGATTAAATTCCATAATCCTACAACAACTGTCACTTTCTGTAAACGTCTTTTCGGTGTTTACATTGCAAGAGGAGAATCAGCAACTCTTTATCGTCGATTTCGTAACGAACACGATAAGCACCAATACGAATACGGTACTCATTGTCAGAACCTTTCATCTTGATCACTCCAGCAGGACGTGGGTCTTCAGCGAGTTGCTGGATTCTACCAGCAATACGCTCGTAAACGTCATCAGGCAAAGCATCTAGCTGTTTTTGTACAGCTTTGGGCGTAATGATGATGTAGGTCATGTTGACCAACGGTCAAAGCAGGCGCCTTCCTAAACGGAAGGCGTAATCTTTGACTGCTCTGTGCGTTGTACCCTGTATTCATCAAAGGTCATGTAATCGCCTGCGTTGTAATCTGCACGGGCAGCTTGAATCTCAGCAAGGTCTTCTGGAGAATCTTCATCATCTTGGAATAACTCAGCTTCC